>JACQVS010000045.1 GCA_016209605.1 Planctomycetota bacterium | reverse complement strand
TTTCCGCACCGGCCTGGCGCTGCTGGGAGTGTACCGCATACCATCGCGGGCGCGCAATGCCGCCGCCCGCGGCAAGATTGAAGCCTATCACCGCTTGCTGGAGGCCTGGTTTGTAAAGGAGCTCCAGCACCAGGAAGTCGTCGACTTCGAGCATCTCGAGGAACTCCTCCAAGCCACGATCGAGCTCCTCTACCAAAACCACTACCACTCGGGCATTAAGGCCAGACCGGTTGAAAAACTCAATAACCAGCTCTCAAAGCGCCAGGCGAATATGCCGGACCTGCTCAACAGCTTCTGGGTGCAGAAACGCCTTAAGACCCACCCCAAAAGCGGCGAAGTGAATATCGCCGGAGTCCTCTTCCGCGTCTCGAAGACCTATGCCGGTCAGCGGCTGCTGTTTCGCTACGATCCCGCCGATCCCAAGCGGGTGATCTTGAATGGGAAAAACCAAAAAGCGATTCCGCTCATCCCCGCCTTGGACTCGGCGCCCCCAGCCCCGAAGCCTAAAGTGGAAAAGCGCGGCACCGGCGCGCTGCAGCGGCTACTAGACCGCTGGCGCGGCCGGGAACTCCCCCAAGCCCAGGCCGGTTTTGGCTTGCCGGAAGTTTTTGAGCACCTCTCAAAAATCCTCCGGCGCCGGGTGCCCAATACCGAGAGCGAAGCCATCCTCATTCAGGACTTCTACCGGAATAAAGGCCCCTTTGCTCAAGCGGCCTTTAGCGGCGCTCTCCGCCAAGCGTTAAAGGCCCTGGGACCAGGTCGGCCTCTGGGAGTGTTACTCGATTATGTCGCCAAACTCAGCCAAACCCCCAAACCCAAAAAGGAGGAAACTCTATGATCCCAAAGGAACCCTATCTTTTCGATGACTTTAAACAAGCCTTTAGCGAATTGCACTCGGCGATTGAAGCCGAAGGGCGTTATCTCTTATTGACGGGCGAATCGGGCACCGGCAAGACCACGCTTTTACGGAAACTTGCCGAGACGCTCGACCGCTGCCGCTTCCGCATCCTCTACCTCAACCTCAACCCGCTGAGTCCGGTGGGGCTGGTGCGCGTTTTGGCGCGCGCTTTTCGGGTCCGCCTCTTTCGCACCTCGCCAGAGACCATTCAAGCCTTGAGTCAAGTGCTCGCTGAAGAGAGCAGCCGGATCGTGCTCTTTGTCGATGAGGTGCAAGCCCTGGTGGATGAAACTTTTTTTCAGCTGCGCATGCTGCTAGAAACCGACCTGAGCGGCAAGTTGCCCATGGCGGTGCTGCTCACCGGGCTTCCGGAGCTGCGGGAGCGCTTGGGCGCTCCGGGGCTCTTTCCCTTTTACCGGCGTTTTCAAGCGCGGGTGGAGATCACTGGCCTGCGGCTTGAAGAAGCCCGGCCGTTTCTCCTCCACCACTTTGGCGAAAAGCAAGTCGGGCGGTTAAAGGAGGAGAATTTGTCTATCCTGTTTGAACACAGCCGGGGCCTTCCTGGGCTTTTAGTGGCCCATCTCGAGAGCGTTTTTCGCCAACTTCCCGATGGACCCATCGAAGCCGACACCCTCACCATGATCCTCCAGAGCTAGGCACTTCTTGAAGGAGAAAGTCCATGTCCTTTGATCCCGAGCCCATTAAAGATATCCTCTATCGGCTCGCGCTCCGGTATTTGACCATCAAGCCAGAGGGTCTGCTCCTGGATGGCCAGCTGGTCACGAGCCTGGAGGCGCGAATTCTTTCTTATTGCGGAGCGCGAACGCTTTACCGGGGCCGGAAGCCGCACTGCCGTTCCCTCGATGGTCTGGTGTCCAGCAAAGGCCAGCGCTGCGCCGAATGCCCGGAGCTCAAAAATTGCACCTCGCAAGTGCGGGTGGATCTATTGGTGGATCGGCGAGTGTATCGAGCGCTTTTGGCCTATACCTCGGCCCAGCAATTCCTGATTTACACCGGCGTGCTCCTCCAAAAAAAGCTGAAGACCGACAAAGTGATCACCAGGATCTCGGTCATTAACCGCGGCAGCTGGGGAGAACTGAAGTTTGAGCTGATTAAAAAAGCTGGCGGCGAATCTCAAGAGGGCAATTTGGTGCAAGCAAGCGGATTGGGAGGGAGCGAAGAAGAGCGCCCTGACTAAAAAATCAGCCGCGCCTAGTGGAGAGAAGTGTCGAGCAAATGGGAGATCCCGGCCGGAGAGGACTCGAGAGCACCCTGGGGCAGTGTGGGCGGGGTCAAGGGGAGCATGCTCCCCTTGTGGGTGCGGGCGGAGCCCGTCTTATAATGGATGATTGCAATCCGCAAATTCCCGGTGTTAATGAACAATGAACAGCAACGACATTTAAGTCGCTTCGAGAAAACTATCAAGTTTTAGCAGAGTGCCAAATAGTGTGAAACGACAGTGCCAAAGAGCGTGAAACACGACAGCTGGATACGCGATCGGTTTCGACCTCTTACCCATGTTTCCACCGGATAAACAAAGCGACACGTACTTTCACTTGACTACGGATAAAGATCTGTACCTCGTAAAAGTGATTTACGAAGTTCAGAAGCAGGAGCGAATTATCCGTGCTCTGCTGAGGACAGCGGAATCGTTATGGAATGCGAAGAAGACGACTCTGGAGAAAACAAAGAGGTCCAGCTTTGCCACCGCAATCGAGCAGTGTTTGCAGAAACAGCTGCTCTGGCTTGATACGACTTTTAAGGATCCCTCCTTTGCAGAAGAGCGAGAGTGGCGGATCGTTGGGCAAAGCGTTGACTTATCCGACGAAAATGTCTATGAGACACGTCCCTGTGGCAACCGGCTTGTCCCGTATTTTCCATTCAGTATCTCGGAGAAGTACAAGTTCCCCGGTGAAGTGAACCACAATGTTCGAAGCGTGATACTCGGGCCCTGCTGTAACGACATCGATACAGAGTTTGCGGTAAAGCAGCTACTAAAAAAGGTGTATGGGAGTGAGCGCAAGGTAAACGTAGAACGCTCAGGAATCCCGTTTCGGACCGTTCGTTGATCGGCGAGAGAAGAAGCCGGACCAGTCGAATACACTGCGCTTGCAGGCAGTGACTCGGGTTCTCGCCGTCACAGCTTCTGGACCGCATCCAATACCGCCGCCTCCGACACTGCCGCATACCTCACCTCACGGCCTCATCGTCGTCCTTGGATCAGCATGTCCCAGCAACCCCTGAACGATCCTCGTTGAAACCCCTCGCTCGCAAAGCCTCGTGGCGAACGTGGCCCTCAAGGAATGCAGGCTGAACCGTCTTCTCCCCTGGTAGGAATGGTTCAGGAGCCTCACGTACTTCCTGGTGATGTGGGTCAGGGAGTCCCGCGAGATCTTCTCGCCAGAGAGGTTGGTGACCACGTACTCGTCGCTCCTCTTCCAGTTTTGCCAGCAATCCTGAAGGGCAGCAGAGAGGGCATCGTTGAGCCCGACGATCCGGTGCTTGGCTCCCTTGCCGTTCCTGACGACGAGGAGTCGCTTCTGAAAATCGAGGTCTGGCCAGCTGAGGTTGGCCGTCTCGATCCTTCGCAAGCCCGCGTAGAGCATCAAGGTGAAGAGCAGCTTGTCGCGCTTCTTCAGCCAGTCGTACCGTTGCGTCTGGGTCAACTCGAAAAGAACAGCGACCTCTTCCTCGGTCAAGTGATCGGGGTTGGGATCAATGGACGGCTTGATTCGTGCGATCTGTCGAACCGGATTTGTCTTGACGAGGCCTTGTTTGACCGCGTGCTCGAAGAGAGCAGAAAGGTTCAGCATTCTTCCCTTGACCGTCTGGCGCTTGAGTTTTGCATTGAGACGATCTTGCTTGTACTTCTCGACGGTCTCCGGAGAGATTGCACGAACCGACGTCCTGGCTCCGACGAACTCGATGAAGGACTTGTAGGTGACGCGCTTGGTGTTGATCGTGTCCGGCGACTGGTTGTTGATGAGCTGCGCGAGGTATGCGTCGCAGAAGTCCTCGATGCTCTCGGCCTTCCTCGGCGGTTCCTTACCGAGCAGGATCGCCAGTTTCTCGTTGGCTACGACGAGGTCTTTCCCAAGGTAGCGTTGTCTCCCGCCGATCGTGCAATACCATTTTCCGTCCGCCTTTTGATAGAGTTTGGGTGTCTTTGTGCTTTCCATCTTTCTTTTCCTCCCGTTGATCTTTCCCATGGAGAGGCCGAACACTACTGGCCTCTCCCTCACCGACTTCTATATCCGCTATATGGGAGATCTCTTGAAAAAGTCACTGGTGACTTTGTTCGAAAAAAGTCAGCAGGCTAAACACGCTCTCGCTGCGGATATAGAACGCCGTCTCTCCAGATTCTGGTGACTGTCAGTCACCAGCGGTTTCGAACTTCGCGAAGACTGCGCGTTTACACTCGGAGCCAACTCTCAGCAGTTGACGGTCTTCCACTCGATCCCGCCCGGGTCTCCCTCTGGATCACCGAGTTCCAGGGTGCCGAGCGCGAGGGCCAGGCCGATCAACAGGGCTCTCCTTTCAGCCCGGCATTGTCTGCGAAAGAAGGAGAGAGATCCATGGGGTCGTTGAAAGCTTGAGTTTCGAGATCGGGATCTCAGGTTTCGCCGATTGCTCCTGTTCTTCTTCTCGTCCCAAGAAAACCTAATCTCGAGCATACATACACTGTATGCACGACTGGGCAGGAAATCAACTTTTCTCCATCCCCGGCAGCGATTCCGCAAATGGTGGCGGAAACGGGTTCCAGACAGGATGTTAAGGGAGGCACTTTGGAGTTCATTTGGGTTCAGCCTTGGTTTTCTGCAAGAGCAACGTCCAGTCCTTCTCGTCGGGGGCTTTGAACGCCTCCTTCCTGCCGGATTGGACGTTGAAGGCTAGGCCGAACTTGCCTTCGCGTGGGTCGAACCAGCGGGCAGACCAAACACCCGACTCCGTGCGCAAATCCAACCTCATGCGGCCGCCCGCGAGCACGTAAACAACATATGCTTCGCCCGGTCGGCCTAACACGAAAGCCATCGATTGGCTGTCCTCGGAGCGCCCGAGCAGCTCATCCTGCGGCGCCATGGCCCAGAAGCGCACCTGCCCTTCCTCCACGAAGCGCCGCAGCCAGCAACCGGCGTTCAAGACGGCCGCCGGCGGAGGCTGCGACCGGGCGCCCTCGGATGCGGTCTTGCCCGTGCCGCGCCACCAGGTGAAGTCGTAGAAGTTCGCGTGGCCGCAGCCGGTGAAGTCCGCCCAGAACATCCAGCGCACGAAGTCCGGATCATCCGTAGAGCGATTGGCGAAGAGGAAGAATTCGTTGTGCAGCACCGGTTTGCCGGCGCGCCGAAACGCCACGAGCGATTCGCGGTGGCGCGCGACATCTTCGACAGTGCGATAAGCCCGGCCAGAACCTCGATGCTTGGCGATCAGGTCGCAGCGCCCGCGTGCCGGATCGTAGCTCGTGCTCATTTCACCTGCTGAAACGAGCGCGCCGGGCCGCCGCCGGTGAATGAAGTCCACGAAGTGTTCGATCCACTGCGCTCCACCGGTTTCGTTGGCGATTTCGTAGATTACGTTGCTGCATCGAGCCGTCGCCGCGGTGACGCGCGCGGCGTAGCCTTCCTGGATCGCCAGCAGGCGCGCGTTGCGGAGCGCAGGGTGCGCATGCGGATCATCGCCCGGCTGCAAACCAAGCTGGTTGACGTTGTTTGGCTCGGCGTAAAGCGAGTCCTCAAAGACACGGCGGCGACTGCAGTCTTCAAAGAGCGTCAACTCCACGATGATCCCGAGACGCTCCGCCTCGGCGAGAAAGGGCACGAGCCGCTCGGTGAAGTAGCCTTCGTCGAGGCGCGTCAGATCGAAGCGCGGTCCGCCGTCGCTCGCCGTTCCCGGCCCAGTGCGCGCGAAGGCCCAGCGCGGTCGGGAGAATTGCGCCGCGTGGTCGCGCATCCCCCCCAGGCCGATCCAGGCGGTGACATCCTGCCGGACATAGTTGAAGCCGTTTGACGCCAGCACCTCGAGGTAGCGCCGCCAGTCGAAGCCTTTCTCGCTCTGCCATATGGTCAGCGCGGCGCGGTCCGAGGCACCCAGCAGGAGCTGGAAACGATCGCCGTAGCGCGGATGAAAGGGGGCCGCCGGATCGACGCGTAAGCCCGAAGCCATGCCCGGTGGAGGAGCTCCGCGTTCGTTCTGGAACGACCCGGTGAGGGCCGACACTTCCGTCAGGTCCCCCTCAGCCGTACCGACGCTGATGCTCGCCCACAGAAGCAGGTTGAGGCCAGGCCAAACGCTCAGGCGCACGCGCGTTAAGGCGAGTAGTAGTTCCACGACATCTTGCTGCGGCGGTAGTGTTGTTGCGCCCACAATCGCGGCTGGTGCGGGCGCGGGTTTTTGGCCGGGTTTTCGTAGATGCGCAGCTTGTTACCGCTGACGACGATGATTTCCTCGCGCCAGTCGCCCGAGACATCGGCCACGTAAAGGCGATCGGCTTGCTCAGTGAAGCGCACGACAAACTGCCCGCTCAACGGCTCGAACAGACACACATCCCCGCTCTTGTGCCGCTCCTTCGCCGCGGCGACTTGCGTTTCGGCACCCGTCCATTGGATGGGGGCGATTTCTTCCAGGCCTTTCTCCGTCCAGTCGGGCGGGGCGACTTTGTCCAACTCGTATTGCACGATCACGTGGCCTTGCGCGTCGAGCACCCATGGTTTCTGATGGGTGTCATAGCGGCTGCGGCACCAGATTTCCAGTCCCGGCCGAGTGGGGTCGAATTCGCCGACTGCCGCGTTTTGTGGCTCCTGTCGCCGGTTGGTTTTCCACCAGACGAGGCCGCGCAACCTTGTCCCTTTCCTCGGACTTCGAGGAACAGGGTTGCGGTGAAGGCTTTGGCGGGCACTATTGTTCAGGCGGACTACAGTGGTTGTTCTCATGGCTGCTTGTCATCTCACAAATGCAAAACCCAGTCCTCCCGACATGGCACGTTTTTTCTCCGCCTCATTTAAACTCGGTCCGGTAAATCTTCCCGTGCCCACCTTCCTGCCGCGTTGCCGCGTACAGGACACGCGCCGTTTCTCCGGCGGCCACGGTCCAACACTCCGCCTCGCTGAACACCTTCGCCTGTTGCCAGCGAAGGCCGTCGGCGGTGCTATACAGCGCGCCCGGCTTCCCCTTCGCGCGCCAGCCCGCACAGTAGCCCGCATACAGCCATTCCCGATCCGCTGTCCGGACCTTCGCAAATCCGACGACGAAACCGCCTGACACTTCGGCCTCGAAGACCTTCTCCAAGGTGGAGTCGTCATACCGATAGACCGCCCCTTTCCCCGATGCAGAATCGGTTCCGCCGAGATACAGGTTCTCCCTGAACTCCACCCCGTATTGCAGACTTCGTCCGTCGGGGATCTCACTAACGGTCTCCCAACCGCCTTTCCCCAGGCGCGCAAGCCGGTCGTTGCCCTTGCCGAACGTGAGCAGAGCATAGGTCTTGCCCCGATAGGCGAGGAAGTGCTTGGCGACGCTGTAGGTCTCCGAGCACTTCTCCCAGTTGGCGCCGTCGGTGCTGCGCCAGACGTAGCCCTTCGTTGGACGGCCCGGCGTGTAAGGTGTCACCCCGGCGTAAAGGGCGCCGTCTGCGCCGATCCCCAATCCCAGCCCCATCGTGCCTTGCTTCTCCGGATAGTCATCGCCAACGCCTGTGTTCACCCACCGGTCGCCCTCCAATCGCCAGAGGCAAGGGCCTTTGAGGTACCGCTCCGAGTTGGCGTAGAGCCTCCGCGTTGCCGGGTGATAAAGCAGTCGGAAAACGGATTCCGTCTCGGGCAGTTCGGTGTGCAGTTTCCACACGCCGGCCCGCTTCACGAAGAGCCGCGACTTGTCACCCCCGTAAGTCCCGGCCCACATCTCGCCCGTAGCCTCGTGTCGGGCAAGGACAAAGAATCCCGAGTCTGGCGAAGTGAATTCCTCCACCATATCCTCGTCTGCTTGGGTTTGGAGGTGCAGGGTCCAGTCGTTCCCATCGGGCGCTTGCAGCGCCAGTTTACTGCCCCCGGCAACTTTGAACGCCGGGCCGAAGTGGCCATCGCGCGGGTCGAACCAGCGGGCGGTCAGTCCGCTCTTGAAGCCATCCAGATCAAGCGTGACGCGGCTGCCGTTGGGCAAATACATGACTAGTTCGTTCGCGGATGCCGCCACGCAGGCCGTGCCAACCAGCACTCGTTCCGGAGCGGGGGCCAGTTCCCAGAATCGCAGCTGTTCAAAGAACGCGCGCAATGGTTTGACGAATTCCTGGCCCGGACTGTGCCCCGCAAGCGCGTTAATCCCTTTGTGGCTGTGGAAGGTCACGTGTCCGCCTCCCAGCACCGTGACCCAAAAATTCATCCGGTGGTGGGCCGGGTTGCCGTCCCTTCCGGGGTAACCGCGCTCCAAGTCATCGGGGCCGCGGCTGCCCATCGGTTCGTCGCTCACCATCGGCAGCCGGGCGTTGCGAGCCGGCAGCAGCACTTCGTCATAGACACGCGTCCACCAGTCGCGGCCGCGCGAAGGGTGGAAGTTGTGCAGCCGATACCACGGCTTATTGGCAAAGCGTCCCAGCTCGCCCGCCGAGGCGGTCACCAAGTGGGCCTGATCTCGTTCCCAGATGAAATCCCCCACCTTTTCCACGAAGGCCTGCTGCTCCTGGCTGTAGTATTCGTTGGCGACCTCGAAGTAAAGGTTGGGCCGGGATCCATGGCGGTCGAGGACGAATTCCACGTAGCGCCGCTTCACCTCGTCCCAGGCGAGCGCCCCGCCCGGCCAGAAGTCGCCGCCGGTGAACAGCGTCAGCTCGGCGACCATACCCTTGGCGTGCAGGTAATCCAGGATCGAGTCCAGGCGGCGAAAGTAGTCTTCGTTGAACTGGCCGAAGTCCGGCTTTGCTGGCGTTCCACCGAATGCCCACAGATCGCCCGCCGCCTGGTTTCGCTGGAAACGGTCATTGCCGTGCTTCCTGGTCATCGACGGACAAGAGAGCCAGATGCGGACCACGGTGAACCCGTCGCGGTGCGCCTCGTCGATGAAGGCCTTCCAATCGGAGTCAATCAGGGCAAAGGCGCTTTTGCCCACGAAGAAGAAGGGTTGGCCGGCGTAGATAAAGTGTCTGGGATGGCGCGGGTGGATGGCGAAGGTCGGACCAAGGCCCAGCGTCTCCGCACCGGTCTGGCTTGCCCAGCCAATCATACACCCCGAGACCGCCACCATCAGTTTGGTTGCGATGTTTCTGTTCATGTGGCGGACCTTCCTTGAAGTCTTTGCCACCAGAGCGAGGTCCGAGCAACCAGTGGTCCCACTTGAGGACAATCCACGGCATCACTCGCTTTTTTCGCGGGTTTTTTAAAAAGGGCCGGCCCCGACGTTTCCATTCGGGGCCGGCATTGGAGCGGGTGAAGGGATTCGAACCCTCGACTGCCAGCTTGGGAAGCTGGTGCGCTACCACTGCGCCACACCCGCGTTATTTTATTCTTCTGAAGATCATCTTATATCCCGGGAAGGCCTCCAGGTCAATCCTATAATGCGGGCTTCGCCCGCAAACGAGCTATCCGCAACTTCTCCTCATTCTGCGGAGAAGTTGCGGAGGAAGAATATAATCTTATGCCGCGGCCTGGAACAGGATCCTCCCGGCGCACAGGGTGAGCCGGTTGGGCGCCGGCCTCTGCAAGAACTCCTCGAGTGGGGACCGGCTGCGGGCGGCCGCGCCGAGGTCTGCAACGGCCAGCGTGGCCGGCCATCCCGGGACGAGGCGCCCGGCGCCGGGGAAGAACCGCTCCAGCAGCCGGCCGGTTCCCAGGGAAAAGATGATCCCCGGCGGGAGGTCCGGAAACTGGCGGCGCGCCTCGCGCATCTCCCCGGCCATGGAAAGCCCGCCGGTGCTGGCCGAGGAGTCGGTGCCGACGCCCGCGGGCACGCCGGCCTCGAGCAGCCGGGGCAGGGGATGGGGCGGGCGGCGGAAGAAGCGCTGGGTCCCCGGACAGAACACCACCGCGGCTCCTCTTCCGGCGAGCTCGCCGATCTCGGCATCGAGAAGGTCGTTGGCGTGAATCAGCAACGTGTTGCCATCCAGAACCCCGAGGCTCTCGAGATAAGCGATCGGGCCCAGCCCCGGCGGGCGGAAGCCGCCGCCCGGGATCCCCAGGCGGCTGAGCAGCTCCTGGAAAGGGCCGCCGCCGTCGCGGAGGAACTCTCTTTCGGCGGGGTCCTCGGCGAGATGGATGGAAAAGGGCTTGCCGGCGCAGATCGCGTGGCAGCGCTGGATCGTCTCCGGATGGGCGGAGTAAGGCGCGTGCGGGGCGAGGCCGCAGGAGAGGCGCGTCAAGCCGCCCCGCCGCTCCAACCACTCCAGCGCTGCCGCGATGGCCTGGGAACGACGCTCGGGCTCCAGGCCGATCACCTCGCGAAAAAGAATCGCCTGCATCGGCGTGGCCAGGAGCGCCTCCTCGGAGACGCCCTCGAAGGAAAAGTCGGCCACGGCCGTGACGCCGCCGCGCGCCAGCTCCTCGAGCCCTTCCCCCGCCGCCTTCCGGAGGTCCGCGGCGCTTTTCGGCAGGCGCCACGCCCGCACCCTTTCCAGCCAGTCGATGAATCCAGCGCCGGGCGCAAACTTCCCCGAAAGCCCGGAGAGGTCGAGGTGCGCGTGGGCGTTGACCAGCCCCGGATGGAGGAGGCCTGAGGGGAACTCGAGGCGCGGCTCCTCCCCTGGACGGCGCTTCGAAATTTCCGATCCCTCCAGGATCTCGGCTACCTGGCCGGAATCGATCCGCACGGCACCGTTCCGTATCAAACGGTCGCCGGTGTAAAGCCAGGCCCCGGCAATCAGGCCGTCAAAGAGAGGAAACCGTTCGTGCTGATGGGGCGGCGCCGCCGCGGCGTTCTCGGACATGATAAAAATGGTATCGCCAATTTCCTTCGGTTACCATACGCCGGCCATGATCGACTCGCATGCCCATCTCTACTACGAGAGCTTCGACGCCGACCGCGGCGCCGTCCTCCAGCGGGCCCGCGAGGCCGGCATACACGGCATCATCAACATCGGCACCGACCTCGACAACTGCCGGACCGCCATCGAACTCGCCCGCCAGTATCCCGGCCTCTTCGCGGCCGCCGGGCTCCACCCCACCACGCCGGTGGAAGGCCTCGATGGCGCCCTGGCGGCCCTGCGGCAGCTCGCCGCTGGAAACCGCCGGGAGGTGGTGGCGATCGGCGAGATCGGCCTCGACTTCCACTGGAAAGAGGTCGCTCCGGAGGCGCAGCGCCCCAAGCTCCTCCTCCAGCTCGACCTGGCGAGGGAGCTGCGGCTGCCGGTCATCTTCCACTGCCGCAAAGCCTTTACCGAGCTGCTCGAGACCCTCGAGGCGCGGCCATCGCTCCCGCCGGGCGTCTTCCATTGCTTCGCGGGAGGCCCGGAGGAGGCGCGCCGGGCGCTCGAACTGGGGTTCCACGTGTCGTTTTGCGGCAACCTCACCTATCCCAAGGCCGAAGCGCTGCGAAAAACCGCCGCCGCGGTGCCGCCTGAAAAGATCCTGCTCGAAACCGACTCCCCCTTCCTGCCGCCGCAAGCCAAGCGCGGCCAGCGCAACGAACCGGCTTTCGTGGTCCACACCCGCGACCAGATCGCCCGCCTCCACGGCCTCGATCCGGAGGAGTTCGGCCGGCTCGCCGAAGAAACGACGCGGAAGCTGTTCTCTCTCCCCCCCGCCGGTTAGCGCGAATCGCTCGCGGGCGCCTACGGCTGCGGCTTCTCCACCCCCAGCTTCTTCTCGATCGCCTTCAAGCGCTGCTCCACCTCCACCTCCCACTGCTGGCGCTTGCCGGCCTCAGCCCGCAGGGCGTCGGCCTCCTCGAGATTCTTCCGGTATGCCGCCTGGAGGCTTTTCAGTTCCTGCCGGAACTTTTCGATCTCCTTGCGGTCGCTCGAGGAGCTGGCCTCCATGCCGGCGATGCGGGTCTCCAGCTCCTGGACGCGCTGCTTGAGGTAAGCGATATCCTGCCCCTGGCCCTCGTTGACCTTGCGGGCCTCCTCCAGGCCCTCGCCGTGGCTCTGGAGCTGCGCTTCCTGGGAGGCGACGCGCTTGCCGACGGCCTCGATCCGGGTGCCCTGTTCCTCGACCTTCAGGGAGGTCTCGCGCACCCGCAGGTCCATGGAGTTGGAGATGACATGCTGGTAAATAAAGGCGCCCGCCACGCCCAGGATGACCAGCGACAGGACCATCTGCAGCGTTTTCACTAAGGCCTCCTCACGTTGAATGTCCAGGATCTTCTCTTTCGATTCATTGTAGTTTAAAGCTACAATGTCTCAATCGAGTTTTTTTCCGGAAAAAGCATCCATGAAGCTGCGCCTTGAAACCAGCCGCTACGCTCGAGAGCGCGCCACCGCCCGAGGAGCGGCCAGCTACAACACCAAGTACGAGAGGATTTTTCACAAGCGCATATCCAACCGCCGCGAGCGGGAGCTGCTCCGGCGCCTGCTCGGCCGCATCGGCCCGGTCGGTTCGGTGCTGGATGTCCCCTCGGGGGCCGGCCGGGTCTCCGACCTCTTTTACCGGATGGCCGCAAGGGTCTGCGAGGCCGACACCTCGCTGGAGATGCTCAAGCTCCTGCGGGCGAACCTGGCGGCCGAGGCGCCGCGTCTGAGCGCCGCCTCGGTGTTCCACCTCCCTTTCCGCGACCGGGCTTTCGACCTGGTGGCCTCCATCCGCCTGTCCCACCACATCGCCGACCGCGCTGGCCGCCACTGGCACCTGCGGGAGCTGATGCGGGTGTCGCGGCGGCACGTCCTGGTGAGCTTCTTCGATTCCGGCAGCCTCAAGAACCGGCTGCGGGAGCTGTGGCGCCGCCTGGGAAGCAAGAAGCGCGGCAAGCACACCCTGGCGCGGGCCGAAGTCCTCGAGGCCGCCCGGCCGCTGGGCTTCGAGGCCGCCGGCTTCTTCCGCTTGTCGGCGCTCTTTTCGGGCCACACCTTCGCCCTGCTCCGGAGGTCCGGCGGCCGGTGAGGGGGCTTTCCGGTGACAATTTTTGTCACCCCGGCGGGCGGGGGGAGAGGCCAGCTTAACGTTTATTGTCACCCCCTGCGGTGATCCGCCCCGGCCTGTCCTCCCCAAAGCCTTGGCGGAATAGGAACTGGGCGGATCATCCCCGGCTCGAGATTTCCGGCACAACATCTGCCACAAGTCTCCTGGGTCCCATGAACGGGCTCCTCCACCGAGGAGCGTTACGCAGATGACAGTGGCCGGCCCGAGCGCCGGAACTTAGGGTTTGCACCACGGAAGGGAGGATACGACCATGCGTCTTCAAGCAGTCCAGAGGGCCTCGAGAAATCAAGGCTTCACCCTGATCGAGCTGATGGTCATCATTGCCGTGATCGGCATCATCGCCACGTTTGCGATTCCCGGCCTGAACAACGCCAAGAAGCGCACCAACGAGACCTCGGCGGTGGCCTCGCTGAGAACCATCTCCAAAGCCCAGATCCAGCATCGCAACCGCTTCAGCACTTTCGCGACGGTCGCGGAGCTGCAGAGCAACGGATACATCGACACCACCTTTGCCGACGCCCAGAAATCGGGATACCAGTTCGTCGATGACCAGGTGCCCACGAACGCTTCCTGGGCCGTCAGCGCCCAGCCCATCAACCCGGGCACCACCGGCGACCGGTATTTCTACATCAATACCTCAGGCGTCATCCGGCACCGCGACGGAGCCCCCGCTGGGCCGGGTGACTCGGCGGTCGATTGAGGCGCCCCAGCTCGCAGGGCTCAAGCAGCCCCACCCGTTACGGGTGGGGCTTTTTTGTTGGATCCACAAGAAGCATTGAAGTTTCAGGGGGCATGCTCCGATAAAAGGAAGAGAAATTAGCCGCAAAGACGCGGAGGACGCCAAG
>JACQVS010000044.1 GCA_016209605.1 Planctomycetota bacterium | reverse complement strand
TGGTGCTGCCGCGTTCCAAGCCATAAAGCCGAAGGGTGGCATCCGTTTCTAGGGAAAGGTCAAACACCTCCGGAGCGGCAATCTGCATGCCGAAGGCCGTTTCAAACGATTTGATGCGGGCCGCCAGATTGCCGGAGTCCGCTTCGCGCTTTTGCAGGTGCTTGCGGTTGACCGCGCCAAGCATCTCCAGCTCGAGCGCCTGCAGTTCCACGGATGCGGGCGAGCCCAAGTTGGGGATCGGCGTGGGGCCCGGGATGACGCGAGTCCCCTGATGGTATCCCGGCAGAAAATCGGCGGCCCAAAGTTGCGGCCCGGCATACGGCAGCACGGGGGCAATGACCACAACGGACGGCAAGTTCCGGTTTTCTGTGCCCAGTCCGTAGCTCAGCCACGATCCGATGCTCGGCCGAGTGAAGTTGAACGATCCGGTATGGAGGCCCAAGGCGCCCTCATAGTGGTTGATGTGATCCGCCCTCATCGACCGGATGAGGCAAATGTCATCGGCGCACCCGCCCACGTGCGGAAAAAGTTCCGAAACCTCCAGGCCGCTCCGGCCGTAAGCTCGGAACTGGAAGCGCGGCCTCTCGAGATACACGGTCTGTTTGGCGAACTCTCGGCCCTCGCCGGGGACCATGGTTTTGCCGTGATCCTTGGCCAGCTGCGGCTTGGGATCGAAAGTCTCAAGGTGCGACGCGCCGCCGCTCATGTACAAAAAGATCACCCGTTTGGCCCTCGGTGCAAAATGGGGCATTTTGGGGGCCAGCGGGTCGACTGCCTTCAGCGAGTGGTCATCGGCGGCAATCAGCTCCGCAAGCAATCCCGCCGCCAGCAATGACCCCAGCCCGCGGCCGGCCGACTTGAAGAGCTGCCGACGCGTGCACGGCCCAGATCCGCCAGGCTTCCAATTGACTTTTCCGGTTAGTCTCGACTCAATCGACATAAATGAACTCGTTGCTGCTGAAAAGGATGTGGGTGAAGCTCGCCCACATCTGTGCCAGTTGTCGCTCCGCAGGAACCCTTGCTTGCTCAAGTCGCTGGCGATAACGCGCCAGATATTCCTCCATATCCCGCGCCTCTTCCCCATCGGGCGGCCGGGCGAAGGCAAGCTCATAGGCCAAGGCTACGCGCCGCCGGCCGTCCGGCTCGGCGGCCAGGAGCCGGGCGGCGAACTTCTCCGCCTGCTGGCGGACGAACGCATGGTTCATGATGAACAGGGCCTGGGCAGGCGTCGTCGTGATCAGCCGGCCTTCGGTGCTGGCGCAGGGATCGGCGCCGTCGAAAAGCTCCAAGTACGGATGGCGGTAGTTCCGCTGGATGAGCAGGTAAATGCTGCGGCGATGGGTGTCTTCCAACTGGGCCTTGAAGGGGTTGTGCTGGCTGAAGTTCCAAGTTTCCTTGGGTGGAAACCGGTGGCCCTGGCCCATGCTCCGGTCCAATTCTCCGCTCACCGCCAGCATCGCATCGCGCAGCGACTCGGCATCGAGGCGCTGACTTTTGAATCGCCAATGCAACTCGTTGCCGGGGTCCGCTCGGGAGCAGAGCGGCTCATTGTCGCTGGAGAGCTGGTACACCTTCGCCAGCATGATCAAACGGTGCATGGCTTTGATCGACCAGCCGTTTTCCATGAACAGGGCTGCCAGATAATCCAGCAGTTCTGGATGGGTTGGGGGGCTGCCCCTGACTCCGAAATTGTTGGGGCTCATGACCATCCCCTCGCCGAAATGGTGCTGCCAGATGCGGTTGACCATGACCCGGGCGGTCAAGGGGTTGGTCGGCCTGGTGAGCCATTCGGCCAGCTGCCAGCGGCCGCTCCCCTCCCCCTCCGGCACCAGGTCTCCCCCGAGTATTTTCAAGAACCGCCGGGGAACCTCGTCGCCCAACTTCTTGGGATCGCCGCGCTCCTGTATTCGGGCGTTGTGGGGTTTTCCCTCAGAAACGGCGTAGGCTCTTTCCAGCGGGGCGCCTCGGGAGCGAAAGGCATCTCGCCGATTCCGGGATTCCACAAGGTCCGCCGCCAACGCCTTCATTTTCGCTTCCAATGCCGCGACCCTTTTTTTCCTGGCCTCAAGAACGGCAGGATCTCCGGCCATCGCTTCCCGAGGCGCGGCGGGAGGCTGGATCTGCGACTTCAACTCTTCCTCGAGAGCTTTTCGCTCCGCGTCCAGCTTGCTGACTTCCGCATCGTATTTCGCCAGCTCCTCCCCGAAGGCCTTGAGGACCACCTCGGCTTCGGCCGGCGGCACCATCGGCATGAAGTCTCCAGGCTTCGATCCTTCGCACCCCGGGAAGGCGTACGTGGTGCTGTCGAAGATCCCATAAAGGGCGTAATAATCGGACATCGAGATCGGGTCGTACTTGTGGTCGTGGCAGCGCGCGCAACCGATCGCCAGCCCCAAAATGGAGCGCCCCAATGTGTCGATGGTGTCGGACAGCATGACGTGGTATTCGACCGTCGGGTTGTAGCCGAACCGGCGGGTGATGGCGATATAGCCGGTTGCGATGACGCGCTCGGCGTACTTTTCCCTTTCCCCCTTGAGCGCCAGGAGGTCCCCGGCGATTTGCTCCCGGATCATCTGGTCGTAAGGTTTGCCCTGGTTGAACGCGGCAATCACGTAATTGCGGTAGCGATACGCCTCTTGCACGGGAAAGTCCGCCGTTTCGCCCGCCGTGTCGGCATACCGCGCCACGTCCAGCCAGTGCCGGCCCCAGCGCTCGCCGTAATGGGGCGACGCCAGCAGGCGGTCCACCACCTTGGCGAACGCATCCGGCGAGTCATCGTCCAGGAAGGCCTGGACCTCCTCCGGCAGCGGCGGCAGGCCGATCAGGTCGAAATAGGCACGCCGCAAAAGCGTTCGTCGGTCCGCCGCCCCGACGGGATGCAGCCCGCGCTCGGCCAGTTTGGCCCTGATGAACCGGTCGATGGGATTTCCGGACCAACCCGTTGGGTCAGCGGGCGGATCGACCTTCTTGACCGGCTGGAACGCCCAGTGGGCGGCCTTTTCAAAGCCGTGGGCAATGCTTTCGAGGGAAAAAGTAACCAGAGAAAGCAGCAAGAGCGTAAAGACCTTGCTAAAGCACTTGATTATTTTTTTTCTTCCCTCTTTGATCATGTTTCTGCTTCCTTGGCGAATGCGGCGCTCTCTGGTTTGACCAGAATCTTGAAGGCTGTTTATTACCTCTAATGGTTGCGAGTCTGCAAGTAAAATTTTTTGATCGTTTATTGTCATTATTCCGGTTCGAAAATCAAGGAGCCGGCGGACAATGTAAGCAGGATCTGGACCAAGCGCGTTCGAGGCGTTTCCAAAATCTGTTCAAGATGTTTAACTGCTGGGACTGCGACGCTCCGCACACCCGCGATCGGCGGGGGCAGCTGAAGGTCTCGGCGGACAACAACCTCCTGTGCCTGCGCTGCCACCCCGGCTGGAGTGATCCAGTAGAAGTGAAAAGAGAACGGCCTCGCGGCCGGGACGAGGTCCATGGCCGCGAAGAAGGGGATATCGATCTTGGCGAAGACGGTTTTGCTGGCTGCGATCCTGATCGTTCCCCTCCGGCTTCTTCTAGCCCAAGTTGAAAACCTGGCGACGGACGCCGCGCCTGCGGCGGCAAGCGCCCCCCTGTCCGCCGCTTCCGCAGGCCGGGAAGGCCCCGATGAAGGACTTCTGCTGGGGCCTTTCCGGCTGGGCGGAGATCTCACCCAGCGATACCGCTACCGCCGCAGCGCCGGGGAGAGCGACCAGGACCTTTACAGCGCCTTTCATCTCGACGGCGCTTGCCCCGCCAAGACGCCGGAGGGAAGAAAATCCTACCCCGATCTGGAGTTCGAGCTGAGCGGAAGCTACAACCACTGCCTCTACTTCCACGAGCAGCTTTCTACCAGCAGCAGCTCCGCCTGCCACCGCGCCGCTCCCAGCCGTGCCGGCGCGACTCCCATCCCCGGGCCGCCCCATCCCATCGCCCGGTCCAACTGCTACCAATGCCACTTGCGGCCGCCCCACGCCGACAACGGCATGCCGTGCATCGGCTGCCACCGTTAACGCAGCAGGAACGCCTTTTCGCCGCCGTGGCTGTCATGGCAGGCGCTGCAGGGCGCCGTGGAGCCGTCGGGCTGCAAGGATGGACACGTCCAGAGCGGCTCGTGGCAGCCCCGGCACAACTTCGCCTCCGCGGCCGCCAGAAGCCGGGGCTTCGAAGAAGTATGGGGCTCATGGCAGATGGTGCAGGCCCCAAGGGCGACCGGACCATGGGGGAGCGAGCGTTGCGTGGGGATGCGGTCATGGCAGCCGGCGGCGAGGCAGGTTCCAGGAGCCGCAGGCCCGGCGACGAGCCCGTTCTCCACCGGATGGCACTGGCGGCAGCCGCCGGGATGGGCGAAGAGGGGCGCGGGCGAGGCCGGCGCCGCGGCCTTGCCGGCATGGGGCGCCTGGCCGGCAAGGACGGAGATCGAGTAAACTTTTGATTTCCTTGGCATGGACTTTGACATGAAAACCTCCCTTCATCGCCTGGACGAAATATCGGCAAACCTCGGCTTTCAGATAATCATGCCTTCAACTTCTTGGTATTCCGGCAATACTCGTACCCGCGGCCTCGAGGAAGTCTGGAGGCGGCGGAGCTGGCGGGGATTGTCCAGGAATTTAGCAATGGGCAAGCGGGAAAGGGAGTGGGCGTCGATAACAGGCGCCATCTCCCCTTCAGATTGAAGGGAGCCTTGAGAAAAATTTCACAGGGGGCGCGATATTTTTAGGGCGCGCGATCGATGACATTTTTTGGATGACATCCCGCACGAATATCGAATCTCATCAGCGGTCATGACCAAGCGCCTCCTCCTCGCCGGCCTCTACCACGAGACCCACACCTTCCTCGAGGGGAGGACGGGCCTCGCCGACTTCGAGGTCCGTCGCGGCTGCGAGCTGCTTACCGCTGCAGGCGATGGCTCGCCGCTCGCCGGCGCCGTGGAGGCGGCGCGGGAGCTGGGCTGGGAGCTGGTCCCCACGATCGACCATCGCGCCCTGCCGGGGCCGATCGTCGAGGACGCCGCCGTGGAGGGCTTCTGGTGCGAATTCGAGGAGCTGTCCCGGCCCGCACTCAGCCGAGGCATTGACGGCGTCTATCTGATCCTCCACGGGGCGATGGTTTCGGAAAGCCTCGATGACGTCGAGGGGGAGGTCCTGGCGCGCATCCGCCGCCTCCTCGGGAAAAGCTCCGCTCCCATCGGCGGCGTCTTCGACCTCCACGCCAACTTCACCGCCGCCATGGCCCAGCATAGCGATGCCCTGGTGGCTTACCGCGAAAATCCCCACGTCGATGCCGAGGAGGCCGCGCGGCGCGCCGCCCGGCTTCTCGACCGGGTCCTGAGCCACCGGATCCGCTGCGCCACCGCCTGGCTGCCGGCGGGCCTTCTCTGGCCGCCAACCGGCACCGCCACCGCCGAGGAGCCGATGCGATAGCTCGAGCGGGCGGCGCGGGAGCTGGAGCGGAGCTGCCCCGAAATTCTCGCCTTGAACGTCCTCGCCGGCTACTCCTTTGCCGACACGCCTGACACCGGCGCGGGCTTCACCGCCATAACGAGCGGCGACCCGGAAGCGGCGCGCCGGCGGCTCGGAAGTCTGGCCGCGCTGGCGCAAGAGCTGAAAGCGCTGGGAGGCCGCGCCGGGCTCGACCTCCACGCCGCCATGGCGGAGCTGCGGCGCTGCCGGGAGGGACCCGTCCTCATCGTCGAGCCGGCGGACAATATCGGCGGCGGCGCGCCGGGCGATGGGACGGCGGTGCTGCGGGCCTTCCTCGAGTTCGGCATCTCCGGCGCCGCGGTCATCCTCAATGACCCCGAGTCGGTGGCCCGGACCGCGCCTTTGGAGATCGGCGCTAGTATTATCTTGCGCCTCGGCGGCAAGGGGAGCCGGCTCGGTCCCGGTCCCGTCGAGCTGGAGGCGGAGCTGGTGTCGCGGAGCGATGGGCGGTTCGAGCTGGAGGACCCTCGGAGCCATCTCGCCTCCATGTTGGGGAGGAAGGTGGACATGGGGCCATGCGCGGTGGTGCGTCACGGCGGCGTCACCATCCTCCTCACCAGCAAGAAGACGCCCCCCTTCGACCTCGGCCAGTGGCGCAGCCAGGGAATCTCGCCGGAGCGGCTCTTCGCCATCGGCGTCAAGGCCGCGGTGGCCCATCGCCGCGCTTACGACCCCATCGCCAAGGCCAGCTTCACGGTCGACACGCCGGGCCCCTGCTCGAGCGATCTGAAGCGCTTTCCGTACCGAAATATCAAACGGCCGATCTACCCTCTCGACCCGGTTTAGCTAGCTCATTTCGCCTTGCCGAGCAGCCCCGGCACCGTCGCCTCGGGGGCCTTCAAGTGCTGGTCGATTGACACCAGACCCGTCACCTCGCCGCGCGCCTTGGTCAGCGAGCCGACCGGATTCCCCTTGGCCTGGCGAAAGGAGAAGAGGGGGATTTCCTTTGCCTTCATTTCCGCCTTCTGGCCGACCGGCGGGATGGATCTGGCGACCCCTTCGACGCGCACCGGCTGGCCGCTGAAGACGAGGAGGTCGTGTTCCGGCAGCCAGAACCAGCCGTTCAGGTCGAAGTAGCCGGGATATTTTTCGGGCTCCTCGCAGGTGTACTCGCAGGGGGAGTGCTGGATGGGGCTCGCCATGGCGACGACCTCGCCAAAGACGGCCGACTTGCCGCGCAGCGAGGCGGCGATGAGGTCTCCCTTCATGGTCTTGCCGCCGGGGCCCAGCGGGCCGCTGCGCTGGACGGCCACGGTGCCTTCGAGGTTCACCGTGTCCTTGCCGATGCCGGCGATTTCCACCTCGACGCTCACCTTCATGCCGAGGTGGTCGATCCCCTCGGGCGGGAAAAGCGCCGCCCCTTCCTTTTCGGCTGGAGCGGGCGCGACGCCGCGACATCCCCAAAACGTCAAAACGCTAAGAACCGTGACGCCAACGGCGCTGACGGCGCCGACTCTTGCCAGATGGATTCCGTTCATGAGCTTCCCTTCTTAAAAATTAGATTTTCTTCCTCCGCAACTTCTCCGCAGCTTACGGAGAAGTTGCGGATAGCTCGGTTGCGGGCGAAGCCCGCATTATGGCTCCAGGACAGAAGAT
>JACQVS010000043.1 GCA_016209605.1 Planctomycetota bacterium | reverse complement strand
TGGTGCTGCCGCGTTCCAAGCCATAAAGCCGAAGGGTGGCATCCGTTTCTAGGGAAAGGTCAAACACCTCCGGAGCGGCAATCTGCATGCCGAAGGCCGTTTCAAACGATTTGATGCGGGCCGCCAGATTGCCGGAGTCCGTTTCGCGCTTTTGCAGGTGCTTGCGGTTGAACGCGCCAAG
The DNA here is from genome assembly GCA_016209605.1 of Planctomycetota bacterium. Taxonomy (GTDB): domain Bacteria; phylum Planctomycetota; class UBA8108; order UBA8108; family JACQVS01; genus JACQVS01. The sequence continues at coordinate 6,495 of JACQVS010000043.1, read as the reverse complement.
CATCTCCAGCTCGAGCGCCTGCAGTTCCACGGATGCGGGCGAGCCCAAGTGGCAGCGCGCGCAACCGATCGCCAGCCCCAAAATGGAGCGCCCCAAAGTGTCGATGGTGTCGGACAGCATGACGTGGTATTCGACCGTCGGGTTGTAGCCGAACCGGCGGGTGATGGTGATATAGCCGGTTGCGATGACGCGCTCGGCGTACTTTTCCCTTTCCCCCTTGAGCGCCAGGAGATCCACGGCGATTTGCTCCCGGATCATCTGGTCGTAAGGTTTGTCCTGGTTGAACGAGTCAATCACGTAATTGCGGTAGCGATACGCCTCTTGCACGGGAAAGAGGGAAAAAGTAACCAGAGAAAGCAGCAAGAACGGAAAGAGCTTGCCAATGCACTTGATTTTTTCTTTTCTTCCCTCTTCAATCATGTTTCTGCTTCCTCGGAGAATTCGGCGCCCTATGATTTTCCCAGAATCTCGATGGCCAGCCGATTACCTCGGATATGCAAAGGCTAAATAAATTTTTTGCTAATCCCAGATGAACGGGGATCGAACCGAAATTACATGTATTCTACGAATTGTAAGTCCATAAGCGATAATTAACTGCAAAATTCAGTTATCGTTGTTCCTGTTCAAATCTCAATGGGTGGACCGTCAAATCCAGGCCTGGTCGAAGTTTGACTGCCGAAATTAAACGCCCCAAAAAACCGCCCCCATCCCCTCCCGGATTTCACGCAACTTTCCTGACGGGCTTTCGAGAATAGGGGTGTCAGTTGAGTTTGAAGTCGGAACGTATAGAAAGGCATCAAAAACCAAAGAAAGGAGTTAACTATGCCTGCTTACATGAAACTCGGCGACATCAAAGGTGAGGCGACGGAGCAGAACCACAAGGATTGGATCATCCTGGAGTCGTTGAGCGCCCCCGTTTACCGCTCCATTCAAGCCGGCGCCAAGGACATGCAGCGGTCCCGCGGCGAGACCACCCTGGGCGACGTCGTCATTGTCCGCCAGCTCGACAAGTCCTCGGTCAAGCTTCAAGAAGCTTGCGCCAACGGCACCTTCTTCAAGGAGGTGGAAATCCACTTCTGCACGCAGGTCAAGAACAAGCAGGAGCCGTACCTCAAGTACAAGCTCAAGGATGTGATCATCTCGAGCTACAGCTTCCACGGCAACTCGAGCGGCAACCCGCAGCCCACGGAACAGGTGACCCTCTCCTTCAGCGAGGCGGAGTGGACTTACGTCGTGGTCGATCCCAATACGGGCGATAAGAAAGGGGAAGTGCCTGCCAAGTTCAATCCTGCGCTTGGCAAAGCCTGATCCTTTCGACGCGCTCCTCTCACACACAGAGGCCAGGGGGGCTGGGGAGAAAATCCCCAGCCCCTCCTGGACTTGAAAAAACAAGCTCCTTTATAGCACAATTGGGGTCCGTTTATGAACCCGAAAAGTGGTAAAGTAGGTTCGGCCGTCTCCCCCGCGGCCCCCAGCCAGGCGGCGGAAGCGGACGTGGCCGATCCCGGCCAAGTGGCCAAGACCAAGGCCGAGCAGATCGAGGCGGGGAAGGGAAAGTATGGATCCACGCCGGCCAAGCCCCACAAGCCGCCGCAATCGGAGGAAGAGAAGGAGAAGAAGAAAAGCTGGGTGGAGATCAAGATGGTCGACCGCGATGGCAAACCGGTGGCCGGAGAAAAGTACAAGATCACCCTGCCCGACGGCAGCGTCGCCCAGGGGACGCTCAGCGAGAAGGGGGAAGCGCGCCTTGAAGGCATCGAGCCCGGCAAGGTGACGGTGGAGTTCCCCAACCTCAAAGGCAAACCAAGCTGAACCGAGAACGGCATTTTCAGACGGATCCAACGGAACCATGTCTCCCATCGACCTCACCCGCCGCGACCAGGACAAGAAGTTCGAGCTGCCGACCGATGAAGCGCACCTCTTCCAGCTCTCCCCCTTCATCGCGCACCTGCTGGAGATGGCCGACCTCCACTTCCATCACGACAGCGCCGTTCTGCTGCCCGAGTACGAGACCGGCCCTCTCGATCAAGGAGCCCCGCTGGAGGGGAAAATCACCGGCATCGCCATCCTGCGCGCCTGCCTCCTCCAGGCCAAGCAGAGTCCCAATCAAAAAATCCTCATCGCCGGCCACACCGACACCACCGGCCCGGCGGCTTACAACCTGACGCTTTCCAAGATGCGCGCCGACAACGTCCTCGCCGCCCTGATGGGCGACCGCCCCGGCTGGGTGAAGATCGCCCTCGACAAGCACAAGGTCGAGGACTATCAGCAGATCCTCAAGTGGGCGGCCGGCGTCCGCGGCTGGCCCTGCGATCCCGGCCCGATCACCAACGCCGACAATCAAAGCACCCGCGACGCCACCAAGGAGTTCCAGAAGAGCTACAACCTCGAGTTTGCCCCCAAGATCGGTGAGGACGGCATCGTCGGCAAGGAGACCTGGGGGGCTTTCTTCGACGTCTATATGGACGAGCTGAAAAAGAGCTTGAAGACGGATGACGCTGGACTCAAGCAGCTCCGCCAGGGGCTCAAGTTCATCGACGGCGGCAAGAAGGCGGTCGGCTGCGGCGAGAACTTCCCCATCGAGGGCCTCGGCAAGGGCAACTTCCGGAGCGCCACCGACCGGCGGGTGGAGATCCTCTTCTTCGACCCGGGCGAGGAACCCAAGCTGGATTGCCATCCCACCGCCAGCCAATGCGCTCACAAGAAGTGCGAGCTTCACGACGGCAAGACCTTTGTCTTCAAACCCATCGATCCCGACCCACTCCCCAAGCCGCAAGGGCTGAGGCTGAGCTCGCCCGGCATCGACGATGCCAAGAGGGCCTCGCACGGCGCCGCGGTCATGCTCAACGACGACCATGACAACGGCAAGTTCTACACTCCCCCGGCGCCGGCCGGCCATCGCGAGGCGGAGCCGATCTTCGACCTGGACCTCCTCGAGGACACCCCCTCGGAAGACGACCTGCTGCTCATCCACATCGACCTGGCACCCGCCGGCCTGGTCGGCAACCTGCAGCTCCAGGCGGTCGAGGGAGCTGCCGCCGCGGCCCGCATCCGCTTGTGGCCCAAGTCCACCAAGGGCGCGCAGGCGGACATCATCGCCCTGCCGGCCGCCATTCCGGCGAACGAGCTGCCCAAGGACCTCTTCGTCGAAGGGATGCAGACCGGCAAGGTCACCCTGGAGGCGACTTTCTCGAGCGGAGGCGTCACCTTGAAAGACCGGCTGGTCCTGAACGTCGTCGAGCTGCGGGAGTCGCAAGGCGGGACGCGCCGGATCATCTACGACTACAACACCGACATCAAGTTCGAGGTGGCCGGCGCTCCGGCCAATTACACCTTCGAATGGGACCTCGACGGCGATGGCCGGTTCAACACCGCCGCTTTCGAGACCGGGAAGACCACCGCCTCGGTGACCTGCAAGTACGGGGCGGCGGAGGATGCGAGCACCGTCAAGCTCGACCAGACCGCGGCCAACACTCGCAAGGTCTACGACGTCGCCGTCCGCATGACCGGAGGGCTGGTGCTGCACGTGAAGGGGCTGACCACCATCGGCGGCGCCGCCGTGAGGGGCATGCGCGTCGCCTTGAACTCGAACCAGGGCCAGCCCCTGCCGGCGCAGAGCACCGCCGGCCTGCACACCCTCTTCGCCTGGAGCGACGTCGTCCCGGTGACCTTCAGCGCCACCACCGCCGCCGAGAACGCCCAGTTCCAGGCCTCCGAGGGGATCGCCGCCAATCTTCAGGGGGCGAACCGCATCCAGTTCGGGCCCCTCACCGCCGCCAACGCTGTCACGCCACGGAGCGGTGTCGGCGCCGGCCGCCGGGTGATCGGCGTGATCGTCGGCCCGGCCATCTGGACGAGCGGCCAGGTGCAGGAAGACCTGATCGCCACCGTCAACCACGAGATCAAGCACCTCCAGCAGCACGTCGCCGTGCGCGACAACGCGCCGCCCAACAACGTCTGGCGGCTCCTCGACAACCAGTTCGGCGGCGCCAACGGCTACAGCGACTTCCGCGAGGCGGAGGGGCATCACTCCGAGCTGCTCGACCCCAACGTCTCCTGGCGGCACCAGCTTCCGGCGGTGCAAGGCGATCTGCAGGCGTTCTTCAACCGCTACAACGCCAGCCTCGGCGTCCTCGGCGGCATCCCCGCCGGGGCGGCGCGCACCGCGGCCAGGATCTTGCTGCAGACCATGTACCGGCAGATTCCGTTCTTTGAGATGAAACGCCCCGGCTATACCCATTTCGTGAGGGCGCCGCTATGACCGTTCCATGCCCCGGCAGACGGGGCTGGCGCGCGGCGCTCTGGACGCCGGCGCTTGGCGCCGTGCTGGCGGTTATCATAGGAGTTGAACTCATGTTTTTCAAATCGAAGACCGATCCCACTCAGCCGCTCCTCGAGGCGATGCAGCTCATCGCCGAAGCTTACCATCCGCTCCATCCGCCGCCGGGGAAGCACGAGTACCTCCTGGGGCTGGCGAAGAAGCTCGACCCCCTGGTCCCGAAGGCTCCGGCGGAGTGCCAGCCGCCGCTGCGCTACCACCAGGCCTGGATCCTGGCCGCCTCCGGCGGCGCCGCCGAGGCGGCGAAAATCCTCGACGATCTCGCCAAGGGGAGCCTCTTCCTCCCCGAGGCGCTCTGGCTCAACATCCAGATCTCCGCCGCCGGGACCGATGAATCTTCAAACCAGCGCCGGTGGAACATCGAGGACCAGCTTGGCGCCCGGCTGCCCATCAGCATCTGGGGGAGGCTGCGCGATGGACGGCTCGAAGAGAAGGAGGCGGAACGTCTGGGCCGCCTCCTGCCCGACTCTCCCGGCGCCATCATCCCCAATATCCAGGGGGAGAAGCTCCTGGCCATCGCGCGCCTCTTCGAGGAGATGAAGATGGCCGAGGAGGCGGCCATGGCATACCGCGAGGCGGTTTACGGCGGCTTCACCCCCTTCCAGTTTCCCGAGGCCGGCGCGGAGACCTGGACCTCCTCCGAGACCGCCGGGATCTGGCTCTCGACCGCCCGCCTGGACGCGGCGCTCGGAAAGACCGCCTGGTGCGTCCAGGCGCTGGGCCTGGCGATGGCCTCGTCGCGGCAGGAGGAGAAGGCGGCCCTGGATCTCTTGAAGGGCCTCTTCGCTCAAAAGCCCAGCCCGCCCCCAGCGGCGCCCGAGGCGTCCAGGCTCAAGCAGATCGCCGCCCACTACGGCGACTCGAACCTCCATCCCCGGGCCCTCTCGGCGCTCGAGGCCGCTGCCAAGGTGCCCGGCGCCGACGTGAAGGCGCTGCTGGCGGAGTATTCACAGGCGTGGGAGAAGCTGGTGGCGGGATACATCAAGGGGCGCGAGCCGACGCGCTTCCTCTTCGGCAAGAAGGCCGCGGGAACGCCGCCCGGCCAACTGGCGCCGGCGGCTTTCCCGTACCAGGCGCCGTGAAAGGGAGGAGATTTGAGAAGGAAGTTGACCGATCCTAAAGAAGCCAAGGACGCAATCAAAGGTCTCGGCCGAATAAGAAAAAGATGAAGAGGATTGAACCGCCAAGACGCCAAGAACGCCAAGGTAAGACGCAAAGCGAATGAAAGAGCGTCCCAATCGAGCGAGGAAGTAAAGACCTGGGCGCCGCGAGCGGCGCGTTTGCTGAATAGCGCCCGCCATCGTGGATGGAAGACACCCGGTGTAAAGCAGATAGGTGTTATTGACACAGTAAAAAAGACTTTGAAAAGTCCTGAATGATGAAGGAAAAAGCATTGAATCCACTTCTTCCTGCTCCGTACTCCAAGATGAGCGCTGCAGCGCTCGATGAGGAGGTAACGAAATTCGAGCAAGAATTTATCGCTGACCAAGCGACACCTCTACCGCCGTCGCTCAAAGCGAAATTGAAACGCGCCAGGCGTAAACGCGGCCGACCAAGAATTGGTAAAGGATCGAAGCGGATCCTGGTCACCGTGGAAAGGGACCTGTTGAGGCGATCGGACGCCTTTGCCAAGAAAAAAAAGCTGAGCAGGGCCCAACTGATTGCCCGGGGGCTCGAGCCTATCCTGGCAATGAATACTTGATTCGTATGTGCATTGCCTTCCCCTGAGCGGATGACAAGCGGCCAGGTGCAGGTGGACATCATCGCCACCGTCAACCACGAGATCAAGCACCTCCAGCAGCACGTCGCCGTGCGCGACAACCACTTCGGCCGGCACAACGGTTCCCTCGACCTGAACGAGGCAGAGGGGCATCACTCCGAGCTGCTCGATCCCAGCGTCTCCTGGCGGCATCAGCTTTTTGAGATGAAACACCCCGGCCCACCCATTTCGTGAGGGCGACGTTATGAGCCCTCCGGGTTCCGGCAAACCGGGCAAGCGCGTGGCGCTCTGAACGCCGGCGCGCTTGCCGACCCCCCCGCGCTGGCAGTAACCATAGGAGTTGAATTCCTGTTTTCAAAATGTCCCGCATGGGACATTTTGCCGTCGTAAGTATTTATAAATAAACAACATCGTAAAAATTAGTAATTTTATTATC
>JACQVS010000042.1 GCA_016209605.1 Planctomycetota bacterium | reverse complement strand
GATCGGATATGTCTAAAGCAGCCACGGCCGCAACCAAATGTCAAAGCCGAATAAGAAAAAGATGAAGAGGATTGAACCGCAAAGACGCCAAGGACGCAAAGTTAAGACGCAAAGCGAATTGGAGAGCGGTCCTGGGACGCCAAGACATCTCAGCAGCCTGCGAAGAAGTTTTGATGATAGAGTCTAATTGCCCGTCATCGTTGCAATCCGCTGCATCGAGGCACGCCGGCTCGGCTCCACCTGAAAATAAGAAAGATCAAAGAGCATTGACATCGGCATCGGTCACTGATCCATTATTATACTGACTCAGGTTGGCTATTCGCGTATTTTTGAGGATAATAGTGCTGTAAATAACTCGATTTCCGGAGAAACGACATATGCAGATATCAGTCTTGGTGGAACCAATTGAGAACGATGGCTACCGGGCCACTGTGATGGCACCGCCGTTGATGGCTGAGGCCCCTACGAGGGAGGAAGCCCTAAACCGACTTCGCGAGTTGATACGGGGAAAGTTCTCGAATGCTGAGGTGGTCCGCATTGACATTGACGTGACGATTCCAGGTGAAGCGCACCCCTGGAAAAGCATCGCTGGAACTTGGAAAGACCATCCTGACGCCGCCGACTTCGAACAGAACATCCGGGATTACAGACGGAGCGTAAATTCCGACCGTGGGAGGCCATGAGCCTCTACATTATCGACACGGACCATCTCACGCTCTACCGCTATGGCCATCCCCAAGTCACCGCTCGGATAGAGGCCACACCTCCCGAACAGCTTGCCATCACGATCATCTCTATCGAAGAGCAGCTCACCGGTTGGTATGCACAAATTCGGAGATCTCGAGATCTCGAAAAGCTTGAAAGGGCATACCAGGGTCTGTTCCAGGTGATTGAATCTGCGACCAGAATCAGAGTAATTCCGTTCTCTCGACAGGCAATGGAACGCTACCTGGGGCTAAGGAAGCAACTGCCACGCCTTGGGAAGCTGGATCTCTCGATCGCAGCAATTGTTCTTGAACATAAAGCCATCCTCGTGACTCGAAACCGTAAGGACTTCGAGCGGATTCCTGGCCTTACGCTGGAGAATTGGTCTCAATAGACCTTCGCGCGATAGATCTGCTCGCCTATCCTCCGGACCGATAGCAAATGGTTGCGCAGCAACATCCCAGCCTTTCCCTCCCAGCATTGTATAAGTGTGCAACTCAATCCAAAAAAGCGCCCCTCCGGAACTCTCGGTCCTGGAGGGGCTTATACTGGGGTGGATGAGGGGACTTGAACCCCCGACAACCAGAGCCACAGTCTGGAGCTCTAACCAACTGAGCTACATCCACCGTCGTTTTGGCGGGGTGGTTGGCGCTCCGGGAGGAACGCCTGAACAAGTTAGTTTACTCGGGGCTGCCGGGAAAGCAAGACTGGAGGCCAAGTCGTTGTATCTCCAGCGAAATCCGGTATCATGTGGGGATTGACGGTTGCGAGAACCCATCTCCCTGGTCCTTAAACCCTGAAGGAGAACTGCGATGACGCAAGCATCCCATGGACAGCTCTCACGGCGCCACTTCCTCTATACCGCCGCGCTGGGAACGGCCCTTGGCCCCGCCGCCGGGCTGGCGAATCCCCTGGCGGCCGCGCCGGCCGGGGCTCCCGCCGCGGCCCCGGAAATCTTCACTCCCCCGCCGACGGTCGAGACCCGCGACGGCATGCCCTACCGCGCCTTCGGCAAGACCGGGGAGAAAGTCTCCATCCTGGGCATCGGCGGCTACCACATCGGCGTCCAGGCCTCCGCTGAGGAGTCGACCCGGATCATCCGCACCGCCATCGACGGCGGCGTGAACTTCATGGACAACGCCTGGGAGTACCACAAGGGCCTGAGCGAGAAGCGCATGGGCCTGGCCTTGAAGGACGGCTTCCGCCGGAAGGTTTTCCTCATGACCAAGGTCTGCGGCCGCGATCAGAAGGCCGCCATGAGCGACCTCGAGGACAGCTTGAAGCGCCTGGAGACCGAGGTCATTGACCTCTGGCAGTTCCACGAGTGCAACTACGACAACGATCCCGACTGGATCTTCGCCAAGAATGGCGCCATCCACGCCGCCCTCAAGGCCAGGGAGCAGGGGAAGATCCGCTTCATCGGCTTCACCGGCCACAAGTCGCCCCACATCCACCTCAAGATGCTCGCCCAGAACTTCACCTGGGACTCGCTGCAGATGCCCTTGAACGTCCTCGACAGCCACTACCGCAGCTTCGCCCGCCAGGTCCTGCCGGTGGCCCTGGAGAGGGGCATGGGCGTGGTCGGCATGAAGCCCCTGGGAGGAGACGGGGGCATCCCGCGCTCGGCGGGCGTCACCGCCGAGGAGTGCTTGAAGTACGCATTCAACCTCCACATCCCGGTCTGCCTCTCGGGCATGGACTCGGTCGAGGTGCTCAACCAGAACCTCCGCACCGCCAAGAGCTTCAAGCCCTTGAGCCGGGAGGAGCTGGAGTCAATCCTGGGAAAAGTCAAGGAGATCGCCGGCGATGGGAGGCTGGAGCGGTTCAAGTCGACCCAGGACTTCGACTCGACGGTGCACCGCGATCAACACGGCCTGGGATAAATTCTTCCTCCGCAACCTCTCCGCATCCTGCGGAGAGGTTGCGGATAGCTCGGTTGCGGGCGAAGCCCGCATTAATAAAGGTAGTTCCCGGCCGCTAAAACCGCCCGCCGTAGTCGGCAATCAGCGACTCCAAGCCTTCGAGGACGCTCTCCAGACGGCTGCGGAAGCGCTCCCACTCCTCCGGCTCGAGCTGAAGCGGGCCGGACTCCCGGTGGCCGGAAAGGCGGTTCCAGAGGGAGCCTTTGCTGCTGCGGGAGCGCTCGATGGCGCTTTCCAGCTGGCCCTTGAGCGTGTCGCGCAGGTTGAGGATCCGCTGGCCAACCAGCGACCGGTCCAGGTCGTGGCGATCGAGCCCTTTCTTGAGCAGCTCCTGCACCTGAGCGAGCTTCTGCGCCGTCTGCTCGCGGAAATCGACCACCTCCCGCTCCGCCGTGACGATCTCGGCGGTCAGGTTGGCGATCTGCTCCTGGAGCGCTTTGAAACGCTCCCGGGCCGACTTCAGCTCCGGCACGAACTCCTCCACCTGGCGAAGCTGGGATGAGAGCAGCTTGAATTTCTCCTCGACCTGCTCGAGGCGGTCCTCGATGGTCTCAAATAGACGCCGCGGCGGCAAAAGGCCGGGAAGGCTCCCAACCATTTCCGCGAGCTCACGGATTTGATCCTTGATCTCTATCATGCTTTCCTGCTGCAAGACGGCAACTTCCTTGTTGATGCGGGCTTCAAAGGCTCGGAATTCTTCAACTGCCCGGTTCAAGCCCTGGAGCAGCTCTTCCGCCCGGGAGCCCCCCCCTTGGGACTGATCGGCGATTTGCATTTCCAGGCTGGCGATCTTCTCCGCCAGAGACGCTTCGACGGATTGAATTTCCTTCTCGAACTTCTCCTCCAGCTTGGACTCGAGCTGCGCGAAATCTCCCGCCCAGCGTCCATCGAGAGAACGCTCCAGGATTTTGACGCTCTCCCCCAGCTCCCGAATGATCTTTTCCAGGCCCCGGAGCTGCTCCTGGAACTGGCTTTCCAGAGCGGCCAGCCGATTTTCGAGCTGACCGAACCGGTCTTGCGCCCAGGCCTGAAAGGACTCGATCCCTTTCTCGGAGCGCTCTCGAACCGCGCCCAGTTGCCCCTCAAGCTCGCTTTTTTGCTTCTCGAGCCCTTCCCCGGAAGCGCGGCCTAGCAGCTCGATCCCGGCCTGCAGCTCGCGCAGCTCCGGAAAAAGTTCCTGCTTGTCCCCTTCCAGGATCTGGTGAAGGGCCTCCCGCACCGCCGCGGTCAGAGAAGTCCGGCTGATGGAGCCCTGGGAGATCTTCTTCAGGGCTTGCTGGATGCCACCAAGCTTTTCAATCACCGCCCGCACCTTGCTCAGCTCCTGCTCCCGGGAGTCGCTCAAGCCCGGTTGATATTCATTCAGCGATGGGTCCAGATTGGTTTCAGACCCCATGGAGATGACCCTCTCTTAACGAGCCATGGAGGATTTTCCCCCTCGAAGTGGTGAAAAATGGTATCCGTAAATACAAACTGCTGGAAACACCATCCTCGTCAGAGCACACAAATGGTATCGGCGGATCCGGTTCGGTGCAAATCTTTTCCCGAAAAAGGAAGAAGGAGAGATTGGAACCGGCGCTGACAGATTGTCGCTCTTTAAAATTTATAATAACCGCGGGGAATGCTGCTGAGAACAGGCTTCCGGAAGGATTATTTTCTGCCCTTGAAAACCCAATTGACGAAAAAGACCATCTCGCCGTCGCTGCGGACGCTGGCCTCGACCTCGGTGGTGAAGAGCTGCTTCTTGAGGATATCGGACAGGAAGTCGATCTCCAGGGCGCCTCCATAGGAACGGACCCCTTCCAGCAGGTCGCTCTTCTGCCACGCCCGGAGGGGGTCGTAATTGAGGCGGAAGCTGGTGTGCAGGTGGTAGTGTCGGCCCTTGAACAGGGCCGCATCCTTCGTGCCGTTGCTCGAGGCGAACTTCAGCCCTTGATCCTGATTGGGCTCCGGATCATACCAGGCCTTCAGATCGAAATTGATCGAGCCGTGGTCGTTGATCCGCAGCGGCCCCCATTCCACCAGGTTGAGCTCCCGCTCCCCCTCCAGCTCGGCCATGTCCAGGGCGGCGTTGCGAAACTGGTTGGAATAGTAATCGGTATTGTAGAGGTCGATCTCATCCGCTTCCTTGCCGATGTTGTTGATTTGAGCCAACCGCGATTCGTAGAACTCGTTGGTCATGGAAGGATTGGCCTCGAACTGGTGCCGCCACTCCCGCTTCAGGAACCGGCGCAGCTGGCGGTAGGCCTCTTTCTCCAGGAGGTTCCAGACCGCCTGATGGCGCGCCTTGCGGGCCCTCGGCTTGCTGTCGAAAATCGGCTGGTTCTTGAGCGAAGGGAGGTAATCCGGCCGGCTCTCGAACTCAATCTCGAGATCAAAGGGGGATTCCCTGCCGTCGGCCTTGCCGGGAATGCGCTGGTACTCCTGGCGGTAATCGGTGGGATCTTCAACGCCGCTTCTCGCGAGGGGACCAGTCTTACCGAGGGGACCGGCCTCGGCATCCGGATCCTGAGGGGGGTCGAACCTCAAGAGCCCGGTCCAGGGATTGACAAACTGCAATTTCTCAGGACGATTTCCGGCCATTTCCAGGGAGGGTCTCGGCGCGGCTGTCCGGGGGGCCACAACGTGGTGGGCATCGGTGGCATTGGCCCTGGGAAGCTCAGCGCTCCCGGCGCCGGCCTTATCGACCTTTTCGGCGGGGTCGATCTTCAGGGCGAGGGGCTCCTGGGCCTTGGCCAGCGGGTGAAAGAGCAGGGCCAGGAAAACCGGGACAATAGGGCTCCCTCTAACAATCGATCGCAGCAAGCGGTTAGAGGGCATGGGAAATCTCCTGTCTTTTCAGCTCAAGTTTCTTGCATTCACCCGAAGGCCATATCTTTAATCCTCTTCTCCTGTCTCCAGATTTTTGCGTCCGAATCGGGCACAAAATTTCAACCTACAATCCGAGCGCGATGGGAAGAAGCGGGGACTTTTCTGATTGATAGCCGAATCGAAAATGCACCGTAGTTTATTTTGATAATACAAGGCGATGGCAACTCCATCAACTAGAAAATGAATATTTTCTCAACGGAAAAAAAAGCCTCCGGAAGCATTAGACCTGCAACAGGTTAAATATTCCATCGAACCGCCGGGGGAAACCGCGGGAAGGGTGAATGGAGCGGGTACGGAAATTGATAGGGTCGGAAATTGATGGGGAAAGGGGGCGCTACGCCCCGGAGCGCAGCGCCTCGGCGATGACCGCCTCCACGGTCAGGCCGGCCGCCTGGGCCGGAGAGCCGCCCGAAACCTTTTCGGACAAGTTTTCGGACAAGGCGGTCACCGCCGCCCGCACCCGCTTCTCCCCATCTTTCCGGGAAAATCCCAGCTCGAGCAGAGCCCGCAGGGCCTCGCCGGCCAGCGCCTCGGCGGCCTGGCCGAACTCTCGCCCCGCCAGTTTCTGGCTGGCGCCGGCGAGCAGCCCAGCCCGAGCGCCGGTGAACGAGGGCGGGAAGCGGTCCTTCAGCTCCACGAGCAACCGGTCGGCGATCTTCGGTCCGATCCCCTTGATCTTGCGGATCGCCGCCGCATCTCCCGCCAGAACGGCGGCTTTGAACTCCTCCACACCAAAGCTGGAGAGGATGGCCAGAGCCGTCGCCGGCCCGATGCCGGCCACGCTGATGATCGTCCGGAAAAGCTCCCGCTCGGCGGCGGTCGCGAACCCGAAGAGGCGGAGCAGATCCTCGCGCACCAGAAGGTGGGTCAGCAGGCGGATTTGCCGCTGGTTTTTGATCGCCTGGTAAGTGGCCAGGGAAATGGACAGCTCGTAACCCACCCCGGCGGCCTCGATGACCGCCCGGGTGGGCGTCAACTCCACCAGCTCGCCGGTGACATGGTGGTACATGCTCGCTTCTCTTCGGTCATCCCCGCAGCCGCAGCCCCAGCTCCGCCATCTTCTTCTTGATCTCGTTCAAGGAGGTCATGCCGAAGTTCTTCGCGGCCATGAGCTGGACTTCGGTTTTATTGATCAGGTCGCGCAGGGTCTTCACCCCCAGGCGCTCCATGCAGCGGCGGCTGCGCACCGAGAGGTTGAGCGTTTCGATGGAGCGGTTGAGAAGCTCCGGATCGGCGGTGGCCTCCAGGGGGTTGCGGGACGCGGGCGCATCCGGGCTGCCCTGCTCCAAGCCCTGCCCCAGGCGCAGGCCTTTCTGGGCGAGCATGTCCTTGATTTCCTTGAGCGAGGTTTCGCCGAAGTTCTTGTAAGACAGGAGCTCCTGCTCGGTCTTCATGATGAGATCGCCCAGGGTGGTGATGTTCATCTTCTGCAGGCAGTTGCGACTGCGAACCGAAAGCTCGAAGTCGGTGACCGGAATCTTGAGGACCTGGGACTGGCGGTCGGCCTTCTTCTCCTCCTCCTTGTCGTAGAACATCCGGGTCGCGGCTCTGGCATCGCCCAGGAACAGCCGCGCCCGGGGATGCTCGGGATGGTACTTGAGGACGGTCTCGAAGCACTTGATGGCGTCGTGGTAGCGCTCGCGATCCTCGTAGAGCAGCCCCAGGTTGATAACCGCGTTGGTGTACGAAGGGAAGATCCGCAGGCAGTTCTCATAAGCCGCAATGGCCTGGTCTATGGCCCACTCATCTCCCCGGCCGTAGAGGTCCAGGCAGTAACCCAGGCGAAAGTTGGCCAGGCAGAATTGCGGATCCAGATCGATGGTCTTGCGGTAGGAGGCGATCGCCTGCGGATACTCCCCCACACGCTCCTGGTACAGGCCTTGATGGTACAGGTAAACCGGGGTTTTGCCCCACTTCGACTCGAGCTGCTTGAGGAGCTTCGGAACCTGCTCCTCCCAACCGCTCTTGCAGTAGACTTCGATGGTGAGGAAGGCCAGGGGCAGGAAGTCGTCGAACTTCTTCGAAGCCTCTTCGGCCGCGTTCACCGCTTCGGTGAACAGATGGCGGTCGAGGAGCGTGCGTATATAGTAGTAAACGCCCCACGCATGGCGCTTTTCCTTGGCCAGGATCTCCTGGGCTTCATCGAGATGTCCGAGAACGTAATGGCAGTAGCCCGCCAGAATGCCCGCATTGGCCCGGGAGGCGAAGGAGGACGAAAATTTTTCCCAGTTGGACAGATGCTCCCGGAGCTGGCTCCGCCCATGGTGATCCTGGTAAAGGGCGGTGACAATCCGGGAAAACGAATGCTCGGTCAGCTCCCCGCCGCCAATGTCTTTAAGAACCTGAGTGAAATTCGACGCTTCGATCACAGCTTGCCTGCTTTCCAAAATCGCCTCCTGAGGTCCGATGCTCCAGAACCGGAATCGGTGAAAGGTGCTAAAGGCTAGTTGAAATTGAACTACTATATAAAAGATGTTCGAGAAGTCAAGGATCCCGACCTAACCGTTTTTCCGGAAAGCACTTAGAGCGGCGGTCTTCAGGCCTCGGCAATGCCCAGCGCTTGCGCGATCGCCAGGTCGCGGCTGTGGGAGATGGAGACCAGGATCCGCTCGATGCCGATGGCCCGGGCGCGCTCCCCGGCTTTCCCTTGCAGCTGGACGATCGGCGCGCCGGCGGGATCTCGGAGGACGTTGATGTCCTGCCAGCCGATGCCGCCGCTCAAGCCCGTCCCCAGCACCTTGAGAACCGCCTCCTTGACGGCCCACCGCCCGGCCAGGTAGGGAGCCGGATCGCGCAGCGCAGCAAGGCGCCGTCTTTCCTCTGGAGTGTAGACGCGCTCGACAAAGCGCTCCCGGTAGCGCTCGTAAAGGCTGCGGATGCGGGAAATTTCAATGAGGTCAATGCCGCTGCTGATGATGCGCATGAGACGCTGCAAGCTTCTGGGTCGTTTGCAGCGGCTACCATATCACGGCCACACTTTCTTTGACAAGCGGGATCCGGCGGCCATAAAATCCATCCATAATGCGGGCTTCGCCCGCAACCGAGCTATCCGCAACTTCTCCGCAATCTGCGGAGAAGTTGCGGAGGAAGAATTTAATGATGTTGAACTCGAAGTCCACCTCCGCGCCGGATCCCCTCCTGGATCCCTTGAATCCGCCGCAGCGCCAGGCGGTGCTCCATGCCGAGGGCCCGCTCCTCATCCTGGCCGGGGCCGGGAGCGGCAAGACCCGGGTCATCACCCACCGCATCGCCTACCTGGTGCGGCGCGGGGTGCGGCCGGAGAGCATCCTGGCCATCACCTTCACCAACAAGGCCGCCGGCGAGATGCGGCGGCGGGTGGAAAAGCTCCTAGGGGTCGAGCCGCCGTGGGTTTCCACCTTCCACAGCTTCGCCGCCCGGCTGCTGCGCCGGCACCTCGACCGCGTCCCGCCCTACACCCGCGATTTCACCATTTACGATGAGGATGACTCCTTCAACCTCCTCAAGAGCTGCCTGGAGGAGACCGGCGTGGATCGCGGCCTGATTCCCCTCCGCTCCCTCCGGGAGGAGATCAGCCAGATCAAGAATCGCGGCATCCTCGAGGCCGATGCCCTGCCGCCGGCCTCGGACCTGCGGAGCCGCATCCTCCGCCAGGTCTACGGCCGCTACCGGGAGGCCCTCGAGGAGCGCAATGCCGTCGACTTCGACGACCTCCTGCTCCTCCTCCTCAAGCTCCTCGAGACCCAGCCCGATCTCCTCGAGCGCTACCGCCGGCAGTTCCGCTACGTCTTGATCGACGAGTTTCAGGACACCAACCGGGTGCAGTATCTCATCAGCCACCGCATCGCCGAGCCGCATCGCAACCTGTGCGTCACCGGCGACCCGGACCAGTCGATCTACTCCTGGCGCGGCGCCGATCTCCAGAACATGCTCAACTTCGAAAAAGACTACCCGGAGACGGCGGTGGTCAAGCTGGAGCAGAACTACCGCTCCACCGGCAACATCCTCGAAACCGCCAACCAGGTGATCCAGTTCAACCGGCAGCGCCGGGAGAAGGTCCTGTGGACCGAAAACGGCGCCGGCGAGCCGGTGGAGGTCCATTGCTTCTCCTCGGCCGAAGAGGAGGCCAGGGAGATCGCCGAGCTGGTGGAAGAGCTCGAGCGGGAGGGGGTGCGCGGCAGCGACATCGCCATCTTCTATCGCACCAACAACCTGTCGCGCGAAATTGAACGAGCCCTGGTCGCCTTCAACATTCCTTACACCATCGTCGGGGCGATCGAGTTTTACGAGCGCAAGGAGGTCAAGGACCTGGTGGCCTTCCTCCGCCTCCTGGTCAACCGCCGCGACACCGAGAGCTTCCGCCGGGTCATCAACCTGCCGCCGCGGGGGATCGGGAAGGCGACGCTGGAGAAGCTCTTCCAGGCGGCCGCTCAGGCCGGGGTGGCGCCCCTCATGGCGGCGCTCGACCCGGCGCTGCGCGCTCGAGCCGCCAGGGGCCGCGCTCTCGCCGGCCTGGAAGCATTTTGCAGCCTCTACCAGGCCCTCGCCGGCCGGCTGGACCAGCCGGTGAGCCGGCTCCTCGAGCTCCTGATCGAGCAGCTCGGCTACGAGGCGTATCTGCTGAGCTCCGGCCTCGACCACCTCGAGGACAGGCTCGCCAACCTCGCCGAGCTGGTGAGCGCCGCCGCCCAGTACGAGGAGCGCCAGCCGGAGGGCTCGGCAGGCGGCTTCCTGGAGGAGATCTCCCTGCTGGCCGCCGTGGACCGCTGGGAGGAGAAGCGGGACCGGGTCACCTTGATGACCCTCCACAGCGCCAAGGGGCTCGAGTTCCCGGTGGTGATCATCGCGGGCCTCGAGGAGGGCACCCTGCCGCTCATCCGCAAGAACACCGAGGACCGGACCGACCGCGAGGAGGAGCGCCGGCTCTTTTACGTCGGCGTGACGCGCGCCCAGCGCCAGCTCTACCTCACCCACGCCCGATCACGGCTCCAGTACGGCAGCCGCTTTTCTTCCTCCCCCTCGTCCTTCCTCAAGGAGCTCCTGAGCTCCGGCCCGGCATGCTGGCTCCGGGTCGATGACCTGACCCGGGAGGCCCTGGCGGAAGAAGAGGCGCGGGCCGGGTCCTGGGATCTGGAGTGGGATGCCAGCGGCCCCAGGAGGCGGTATTCGCCCGGCGGCGGCCGGACCGAGAAAGACGGGCCCGAGAAAGACGGGTCCGAGAAAGAGTGGGCCGAGGAGGACTGGCCCGATGAGGATCCCGGCGAAGACCCCTTTCCACCCGGCTGCCGGGTCTACCACGACACCTACGGCGAGGGCATCGTCCTCCAGGCGAGCGGCTTGGGGAGAAGGCGCCGCTTGACCATCGACTTCGAGTCGGTTGGCGAAAAGCGCCTGGTCCTGGGATTCGCCAGGCTGAGGAGGATTTGAGCATGCCGCAGAGCAGGCGCCGGAACTCCATCGGCTGGATCCTCGGGGCTCTCTTCCTGATCTCCTGCCCGGCGCTGGAAGCCCACTTCGTCTCGCGGGGCGTGGGGACCGCCATTCAAGTCGTCTTCAAGGAGGACAAGATCCTCCTCACCTTCGACCTCGGCTTCGGGGCGCTGTGGGGCGGCATCGAAATGCGGGTCATGGACACGAATCGAGATGGCACCATCGGCCCGGAGGAAGCGGAGGCCTACAAGAAAAGGACCTGGGAGAACACCATCGCCCCCCACCTCCAGGTGGTCTTGAACGACGCCAGCGTCCCGGTCCGACTCCTGGCCTGCCGCGCCGAGAGCCTGGAGGGGAGCGTGGCGGTGATCCCCTTCGACCTTTATTACGACCTGGAAGCGGCGATTCCCTACGCTGGCCCCGAAGACCGCAAGAAGGTCCTGCGCCTCGAGATCCTCAACCGCGCCCTGGAGAAGGACTCCACCAACCCGCCGCTCTTCTACCTCCCCTATGCCGGCCACGATGAAAAGTTCCGGTTGAAGAAGTTCGTCGAGCCGGAGCCGCTGGCGGATCTCCAAAACTACGTCCTCCAGGGACGCAAGCTGGTACTCGACCTCGATTTCTCGGGGGGCGAGGGGCTGGAAGGGCCGGCGGCCCTGCGCCCGCTGGAGGCTTCACCGGTCGCCACGCTTGCCAAAGAAGGGCCGGGAAGCGAAGGAGACCCCTCCAGGCCGGGAGAAAAGCCGAAGGAGAGCTTCGCCCCCAAAACCAGCCCCGAGGAGGCCTCGACCGCAGAGGAGAGCCGCTTTTTCGAAAAAGCTCTGGCGCGCGATGACCCGGGCCTCTTCGCCATCCTCGGCTTCATTCTGCTCGCCTTCCTCTACGGCGCCGGCCACGCCCTCGCCCCCGGGCACGGGAAGACCATGGTGGCCGCTTATCTCGTGGGCAGCCGGGGGCGGATCCGGGACGCCGTGTTCATGGGCTCGGTGGTCACCTTCACCCACACCTTCAGCGTCTTCCTGGTGGGCCTCCTCCTCCACTGGCACTTTCAAGCCAGCTTGACCAGGCCCTCGACCGTGAAGCCCCAGACGCTGCAAAATTGGTACATCGTCGGCTACACCCTGCTCGGCGGGGCCATGCTGCTGTTCCTGGGCCTGGTGCTGTTCTTCCGGCGCTGGCGCTGGGCCGGGCGCCCGGAGCTGATGTTCGAGGCGGGGAGGCAGCACGGCCACGGGCTCTTCGGGCACTCCCACGGCCACGCGCGCAGCCCCGGGCATGGTCCTCGTCAGGATCACGAGCCCGATCACGAGCACAGCCACAGCCACGAGCACGTCCACGAGCACGATCACAGGCACGAACCGTGCCTTGAACCGGCTCCGGATCCCGGGCCTGCCCCCCCAGCGCCCGCCGCGGCGGGGCAGCCCTCCCTCTGGGAGATGCTCTATCTCGGGATCGCGGGAGGCATCGTCCCCTGCCCGGCGGGGCTGACGGTGATCGCCCTCGGCCTCCTCTATCCCAAGCACCTGCCGCTGGCGCTGGGGCTGCTGGTGGTCTTCAGCTGCGGCCTGGGATCGGTGCTCATCGCCGTCGGGGTCTTGCTGGTCACCGGCAAGAACTTGATCTTTGAAAACTCTCCCCGGCGCCGGCGGCTCCTGAGCTACTTGCCAGCCCTCTCGGCGCTCTTCATCGCCGGCCTGGGGGCCTTTTTCATGGTCGAGACCTTCCTTTCGAAGCGCCCGGAGATCGCCTCGATGCTGGCCGCCCTGGCCGATCAGATCCGCGGCCAGTAAACTCTTAAATATTACTCAACAACAACTTAAAAAATCTCCGGTCCCTTTCCAAACCGCCTCCTGCCAGCCCTCGGCCCCTGCCTCCTTCCCAAAAAGTCCGTAAAGTTCCTTAAAAGTTTCGTAAAGTTCCTTCCGGGAACAGCCGATGTTGAAATCGACAGCAACATCCGGAAACGCCCTCCTGAGCGCTTTCAGGATTTTTACCATGACCATGCGCGACCAACCCTTCGTCCCACCGCTCCGAGTTTTGACGCTCGCCTGGCGCCTCGCCGGCCGCGGGGCCATGGCAGCCTGGCTGCTTCTGGCGCAACCGGCGTGCACTTACCACCCGGCCGGCGCGCCGGATGAAAAGCTGACGAGCGCTGCCGAGGCCAAGCCGGTTCCGGAAAGCGCGGCGGGCGGAGCCGAACTGGAGAGCCAGGGGCCGCCGCCGAGCCGTCTCGAGAAACCGGAAACTGCCAGGAGCGCCGCCTTGGACGATCCACGCCCCCTCCGCCAGGCCTACCACGACTTGCGCCGCCACACTCCCCGCTCTATCGGCGAGGACGCCGGCCTCGATATCTCGCCGGATGGCGCGGCGGTTGTCTTCGCGAGCACCTCGAACAGCAACCAGCCGAAGATCTACCTGAAGGATGAAAACAGCCCCCTCGTCCGGGCGGTCACCACCGGTGAGTCCCGCGACCTGCAGCCGAAGTTTTCGCCGGATGGAAAGTCGATTGCCTTCGCCTCCGATCGGGAAGGCAATTTCGACATCTGGATGGTGCGGGTGGCCCAGCCGAACAGCCTGGAGCAGATCACTTCGAGCCCCGAGGACGAGCTGCATCCAACTTTTTCTCCGGACGGCCGGCAAATCGCCTTTTGCCGGCGCTCCGGGAAGCAGGGCTGGAACCTCTGGGTCGAGCAGCGCGACCGCCAGAGCCAGATCGAGCTAGGGCCGGGTTTGTTCCCGGAATGGTCGCCGACGGGCGAGTGGATCGCCTTCCAGCGGGCGAGCGAGCGCGGCGAGCGCTGGTTCGCGGTCTGGATCATCCGCCCCGACGGCAGCGATGTCCGCCAGGTGGTCGCCTTCGACCACTGGGGGGCCATCCAGCCGACCTGGTCCCTGGATGGAAGCCAGCTCGCCTTCACCACCACCGCCAGGCTGCCCGACCTGCCGGCCGGGACGGATCTGGCGGGCCGGGGCGTGAAAGGCGATGACCTCTGGATCATCGAGCTGCGGCAGGGCCGGACTTTCCAGCTCACCCACCATGAGGGGGCCAACTGGAAGCCGGTCTGGGGCCTGAACGGCCGGCTTTACTTCGTCTCCGATCGCTACGGCAGCCCGAACATTCTCAGCCTGGTCCCGCCGGAGGTGGAGGAATGAGGCGCCCCATCCGCTCCCCTGTCGAAACGGGTTTATATCTCCTGGCGCTGGCTTCCATGGCCATGGCCATGGCCAGCGGCTGCCGGCTGAGCGGCTACTACTTGAACCGTCCGGCCAATCCGCTTGAAGGGGTGCGAAGCATTGCCGTGGCCCCGGTGGCCCTGGCGCGATCGGCGAGCGCGGCCGGCCTCCCGGCGCTCGCTCCCGAGGGAGAGCGCCTGGAAGAGTCGCTGGCGTCGGAGCTGGTGCAGTTTCCGGGAATCGAGAAGGTGATCCGGGCCGGGGAGGTGCGCCGGGCCATGGAGGAGAACGAGATCAAGCTGCAGGACGAGTCCTCGGTGCGCGCCCTGGCGCAGATCTTGAAGGTCGATGCCCTCCTCGCCGTGGAAATCACCGAGTACAGCCCCTACCACCCGCCGCGGGTGGGCGTGACGGCTCAGCTTTTCCTCGCCCGCCAGGAGGTGAAGAGCGCCGCGGAAATCCTGGCCATGGCGCGCTCCGGCAACGCCGGCCCGATCAAGAATTTCGATCTGGGGAACGTCCTCCAGATCGAGCGCATCTACGACTCCGCCCAGAGGGAGATTCGCGATCAAGCCGCCGTCTACAGCCGCGGCCACGACTTCAGCCGCGAGACTGTCGACGGCAGGGACCGCGTCCTGTGGGTGTCCGATCTCTACCTCCGCTTCGTTTCCGATCGGATCGTCACGGATTTGTTCCAGGAATATTCCATGCGCACGGAGGAGGTCAGCCAGAAGCAAAGTTGAGGTAAAGGCGGTATTTTTCGGTTTTTTGGTCCGAGATGCTAAAGGGAGGGACGCTTGAGTCCGATATCTACATTATTCGTTCTCAAAGAGAATGAAGAGCACTGCATTCTTTTTGATCCGGCGGATCCGGTGAGTCTCTACGAGGCCTTGTTCGAGAAGGCGGAGGCGCCAAACCTCGGGATATCGCGTCAAGATGTGTTGGAAGTGATTGAAGGAATCGTTCCGGATCGCCTGCGGGCGATCTAGAGCCCGGCGCGCGGCCTGCCGGTGGAATCGGCGGCCCCGCGCTGGACCCGTCCTGAAACCAAGTTGTTAGGAGTGTAGTGAAGAGAAATGGAAACACCAGATATCAACAGCCCCAGCAATCTTCAGAGCCGGTCCACCGAAACTCTGAGCCCCGTCACGGAAGCGGCGAACAAATCCTCCGCGGACTTTGAGGCGGCTTTCGTCAACTATCTCCGCTACGAGCGCAACATGTCGCCGGAGACCATCCGCGCTTACGAGAAGGACCTCTACCAGTTCTTGAGGTTCTTCCGCAACCAGGAGGGCGGCAAGAAAAGCCCCGGCGAGATCACCTCGCTCGACATCCGAGATTTCCTGGCCAACCTCCGCGAGAAGAACTATCAGAAGACCACGGTGGTTCGGAAGCTGGCCACCATCCGCAGCTTCTACAAATTCCTGCTCAAGAAAGGACTGGTCACCAACAATCCCCTCACCGACATCCCCACCCCCAAGGTGGAGAAGCGGCTGCCCCGCTTCCTGGGCGTCGAGGAGGTGGAGAAGCTGCTCAACGCCCCGCAGGGGAACACCTTCCAGGCGATCCGCGACCGGGCGATCCTGGAGACCCTGTACTCTACCGGGCTGCGCGTGAGCGAGCTGACCGGCTTGAACGTCGCCGACATCGACCTCACCGGCGAGATCATCAAGGCGAGCGGCAAGGGGAGCCGGGAGCGCATGGTGCCCATCGGCAGCTTCGCCATGGAAGCCGTGAAGAAGTACCTGGAGGTGCGCGGTACCATTCCGCGCCACACCGCCAAGGATCCCGAAGCCCTCTTCCTCAACCGCTTCGGCGAGCGCTTGTCGTCGAGGAGCATCCGCAAGATCCTCGACAAGTACATCCGCATCACCGGTCTGGATGAGCGCACTTCGCCGCACACCTTGCGCCACAGCTTCGCCACCCACCTCCTCAACCGCGGCGCCAACCTGCGCATCGTTCAGGAACTCCTTGGCCACAAGCACCTCTCGACCACGCAAATTTACACCCACGTGACCACGAGCAACATGAAGAAGGCCTACGAGGAGGCCCACCCGAGGCAATAATCCCGAATCCTGCGGAGCCCCAGGTAATTCCCGGCCTCTTCTTTCCCGCGAGGACGATGGCGACTCCCTCCTGCCCGCCATCGTTCTCGAAAAGAGGGCCCGCCACACCCACCCCGCCGCCCCGATATTCCTCCGCTCTCATCATTGACGGGCCTCTTCAAAGGCTTAAAATCTATTCCTTCCTGTAGAGATCCATGACATTTTGAGCCACCTTAGCTCAACGGTAGAGCACGGCTTTCGTAAAGCTGAGGTTCCGGGTTCAAATCCCGGAGGTGGCTCCAGATATAAGCCCCCTACGGAACAAATAGTTACGTAGGGGGCTTTTTCAGGAAACGATGATCTGCCCGCCACCTTCGATCCCGGAGCGCCCACTGTCGAACGATCCGGTCATCGATGATCCCCACGAGCAGTCCGATCGGCAGGATGATCGGGGAAGCCATCCCGATGAGCTGGGCGGCAATCAAGATGCCAATCAGAGGGATCAGAACCGAACCCGTTGCAGGTCCGAACATCAGCACAAATTTCAGCCAGACCTGCAACAGGAGCACCGCCCCCAGATACGCGACTCCTGAGATGGCATTGAAGGACCTGGCCTTTTCCGGCGAGGTGTAGGCCTGGTAAGACCGGATGATCTTCAGCCAGAGAGGAGCCAGCAGGACCGCGGCCAGAAGGTTGAAGACCCAGCTTCCCCGCCAAAGCTCCGCCAGCCTCCACGAATCGCCCAGATAGAGATCCAGCATCAACAATCCGAGCTGGAAGGCCGTCTGGGCCAGCGCCGCGTTGACCAGGCAGGCCAGCGCCAGCCGGCCCACTCTCTTAAGCTTTTCCCGCTCCATGACCTCTCCAAGAGAGAAACCAGGCCTTCAGCTCCTGATCCACGCCGTCCGTCCATTGGAAACAACCGCGCGGAACCGCTGGCCTTAACCGGTATTGGCCAGTCATTTTCCTATTCGCCATTCATACCGGCTGCCGGTCGAGGCCGAGGGGGTCGCCTACAGAGAGGCCGAGGCAGTCCCGGTCGGCGCTCACGAACTCGCGGCTGGCTTGAGTGAGCGCGGCCTCGGTGACCTCGCTCCCCTACGGCAAGAGCCGGAGCCGTGTCCGCGGCGTGACCCGTCGAATCGGCCCTTTCTCTAGGATCAGGCCCCCATTCGAAGCTAATTAAACGGTGGCAAAGCGACTCTTAAAAGCGCCAGCCGCCAGCCAGTAAGCAGAACGTACTGGTGCGGTGAAAAGACTTGCTTCAAGTGTTAAGATGTTGCCCCAGCAAGGCAGCTTTTGACAGCGACCGTATTTTTTAATACACTGTTACCAGCAATCTGGACATCTGGACTTCCAAATTTATAACGCCGGGGATAGGTTCGAATGATGACCGAGGCCACCACGGAGTTCGCCATCAAGCTTTACCGGAAACTTGCCGGGGAAAATGCCGGCGCCAATTTGTTCTTTTCCCCATTTTCCATTGCCATGGCGTTGAGCATGGCCTTCGAAGGCGCCCGCGGCCGGACGGCCGATGAGTTCGCTGCGGTACTCGCCTTTCCCGCCCGGTTGAAGAAGGGCCGGTGCGGCGGGCATCCCTGGGACACCGAGGAGGTCCATGGAAGTATGGCGCGCCTTCTCCAAATCTTCAACAAATCGTGGGATGATCCAGAGACCTTAGAGAAGCGCGCGAGGATCGAAGTCCTTCGCCAGCAGCACAAGGAGAAGGAGGAGCTCCTTCGAAAATTTGAGGAGGAAAAGAAATGGCCGGAGTGTATAAGAGTTTCCTTTCAGATCAAAAAAATAGCCAATGAGCTGAATCCACTGCTGCCGAAAATTGACCAGTACGAATTGGAGATCGCCAATGCCTTGTGGGGCGAGGGATCCTATCGATTCCGCCAGGCGTTCCTGGAGACGTTGGCAAAATACTATGGCACCGGAACGGCAATCCCCTGCGATTTTGCGAATAATCACGAGGCGGAACGGAAACGCATCAACTGCTGGGTGGAGGAGCAGACCAGGGAACGGATCAAGGATCTCCTGACCGAGGGGACTGTGAACGCCTTGACGCGCCTGGTGCTTGTCAACGCCATTTACTTTAAAGGCGACTGGGCGGAGCCGTTTCCTGAAGAAGGGACCCGGGTGGAGGAATTTGTAGATGCTGAGGGAAGATCGACCAAGACCCCGATGATGAAGAACATCTCGGTCCCAGGCTGCCGCTATGGGGCGTTCAACGCCGATGGCAGTTTTTTAGCGACCCCGAGGCAAATACGGATCGATGACAAAGCAACCAGCAACAAGTACCCAGGCGCCGACGGTTTCCAGGTCCTGGAGCTGCCGTATCGGGGGCGCGAGGTCTCCATGGTGATTTTGTTGCCGGCCCGGTCTGACGGTCTTCTCGGGGTGGAGCAAAGACTCAGTTCTGAAGATCTAAAGAGGTGGATCGATCGGCTGGAAGACCGCCTGGCGCATGTGACGCTGCCCAGGTTCCGATTGGATACGACCTATGAGCTGAACGGCATCCTCAGCGACCTGGGCATGCCCAGCGCCTTTGAAAATCCAGCCACTGGGGGTAGCGCCGATTTCAGCGGCATGACCGAGTCTCAGAATCCTATTGAGCAGTTGTACATTTCCCTGGTCATCCACAAGGCCTTCCTGGAGGTGAAAGAGAAGGGCACCGAAGCCGCCGCCGCAACAGACCTGGAAATGCTAGAGGGAGCCGCCATGGAGCTACCTAAATATATCGACTTTATTCCTGAATTTCGCGCCGATCATCCGTTCATTTACCTGATCCGCCACCGCCCATCCAGCACGACCCTGTTCGCGGGCCGGCTTATGGCGCCGGCGGGATAGTAGAACCGCTGTCAGGGAATCCAGCAACTTCAGTCGTAAAGCGGCGCTCGGGTCTTCAGTTCATGGTTGGCGCACTCGGACAGTCAGGATTTCCGGAATCGCCTTCCAAGGCCCCCGCTTTCCGGAATCTGCGCCCATCGGCGTTCGTTCCAGGTTTCCGGAATCGCCGGCAAAGGTAGAGGATTCCGGAAATAAGGAATGTATTTGAATAATCAAATTTACGGAAATCCGAATCATTGCTGTAGAGCGTATCAATACTGTGCTTCCGCAAAATGCTAGCGAGGTGGGCATCGGGAACCAGGTTTCCTCGCACGGCTAATCCGCGCGTTGCATTTCGGTAAATGTCCAAGAAGCCCTGTTCTTCGGAAAGCAGTCGGACCTGCGGCCGTTGAACCAAGGTTTCGATGTTTTGCATGGCCTCCTCCGGGGAAAGCGGACTCTTGAAAATGGCCGGATGGGTGGCCATCCTCAAATACCCCATGATCGTGACCCAGGCCAAGCAGAAAATTTCGGTTTGCGAAGAGCAACGGTTGAGGAAATCCTTGGCCTGGGAAATGATACCAGGTGTCAAATTAAATGGTGATCGTGCACGTAGTTTTTAAGGAAATGGAAATTTGACTAGACCCCCGCCCTCGGCTCAATCTCCCGCCGGGCCCTTCCAGGCGCGGAGGCGGGCGAGGCGCAGGGGCCCCGTGGCGTGGACCCGGAAGTCGGCGCCGAAGTTCTCGCGGCCGCGGAATCGGGCGTCCGAGAGGTTGAAGACCTTGGTCTTCCAGGCGCCGCTCCCCTCGAGGCGCACCGGCTCGAGGCCCTTGTAGGCCCCGCCGTGGGGCTGGGACTCATCGAAAGAGTCGTAATGGATCCCCCACGCGCCGGCTCCCTCGTCGAAATACTCAACCTCGATGGCGGCGTCGCCCCCGGGGAGGAGATCCCCTTTCAGCTTGAAGTAGAAATAGCTATGGTGGCGTCCCATGGATTCGTTCTCGCGGCATCGCCGTCCGGCCGCTTCGGCCGCCCGCGTGCCGCCATCCCCTTCCCCGTCAAAGCCGGCGTGCTCGAGGCCGATGCCCATCGGGCTTTGGCCGAGGTCGAGTGCGGCGCTCAGAAGATAACGGCGCGGAAACTCCTGCTCGGCCCAGAGGAGCGCGCAGCGCAGCGAGGCGCCGGGCTTCAGGCCATTCTTGCTGAGGCCAAGAACCTCCCAGTCGGAGCGGCCAGAAAGGACGTGGTCGTCGGCCTTCAAAATCAGCCGGCCGTCACGGATCGGCTCGCCCTCCGGCTGAAGGAGCTGGAGGGAGATGGGAAGCTCCTTGACCGAGTCCAGCAACCGGGGATCGAGATTTGGCCGAGCCAGAACTTGCAAGCCTCCCCCGCCGCCTTCCGCCCGGATCTCGAACGGCGGCGCGATTTCCACAGCCAGCTCGGTTTCGAGAGGCGGCTCGGTCTCGGCGGCAAAGCGCAGCCTGTATTCCCCCGGCGGCACATCGCCGGCGATCCGGAGCCGGCCGTTCTGGAGCTTGAAGCCGGGCGGCGGCCGCATCCGCACTCTCCAGTTCTCGGGCGGGTCGTCGTTAACATGGAGGGCGACGGAATCCACCGCAGCGGCCAGAGGAACCTCGAGCCCTGCCGCGGCGCGCAGCCTCCGGCCCCAGCCTTGAGGCGGGAGAAAAGGGCTCACGAGACCAATCCGGCGCCCCAGCGCCAACGACCGCCGCATCTCCTCGGCGCCGCCGTAGCCGCCTCGGGCGAGATAGCGCTCGAGCTCGCCCCGAGACCAGAAGTGGATCTCCTCCTCCGGCCCAAGATCGACGGGGCAGCGCCGCCCTTTCAATCCGAGGCTCCCGAGAAGGGCGGCGCTGGCCGCGGCGGCGCCGGGATCGTCGCTCGAGCGGACCTTGACGAGCCAGGCCTCCTCGGTCGAGATCTTGACTTCCTGCGGCAGGCCGGAGAGGTTCGCGAGCGTCCAGGACCGGCGGAAAGGATCGGGCTGGAGGAAAAGAAGCGCCTCCTTCTCGAGCTCGATCACGGGCGGCGCGGTGAGCCTGTTCCCCGGGGCCGCCGCCTCGACGAGAAGCCCGCCGGCGCCGCGCTTGAAGGCGGCCGCCTCCCGGCGCGTCGCCGCGAGGTAGTGGAGGCCGTGCTCGCGGCTGGGCTCGATCTCGCTCCCCTCGTGCCACTCGTTGAAGCTGGTGATGAGGATCCAGTCGGGTCGGGCGGCGCGAGCTTTTTGCCAGAGCTCGCTATAGACCCGGCCGCCTTGCCGGTCGAGGGCGAAGCCGCGGGAGCGAACCTGGCGGTCGTCGTAGCCCGGCAGCACCGTCGCGGCGGCGATGGCGCCGTTTGCCCGGCAAAGCCCAATGAGGCGATTGTAGTAGGCTCCCATGTCGGCGCCGCCCAGGACCAGGCTGACGGGGTTGTAGCTGTGGCCGCCGCCGAAAAGCCGGATCAGCTCGCCGTTTTCAGAGTCGGCGATGAGGAGGCACGGATGCTTATCGCGCACCGCGGCGACCACTTTCTTCCAGTCGGCCGGCGGCAATTCGCTCATGGCGCGGCCGTAGACGAAGATGACCGGCTTCCCCTCGTGCTTCAGGAACTTGGGATGCTCGCCGTAGCTTTTGAGGAGATGCTCTAGGCACTCGATGGCCCGCGCCGCGCTGCCGCCCGTGGTCTCGAAGTAAGCCGTGGCGGCGATCGGAGCGTTCATTTCCTCCAGGATCTCGAGGACAAGCCTCAAGGCGCGGTCCTGGCGATCCCCGATCCCCCACCACGTGCAAATCCAGCCGTCGATGCCGCCCTCCGCCGACCAGCGGGCGTGGCAGCGGATGGTCTCCCGGTCGAGGCTGTCGTAGGGCCCATCGATGGGTTGATGGGCGGCGCCGAGATCGTGAAAGCCGCGCTCATCGCGCCGACCGGGGTCGTGACCGCCTTCTTCCCAGTGGATCCAGGATTTTGCCGGCCCCCCCGGCGCGCCGTACCAGGAGTAGTAAAAGGCGAGGACGCGGCGCGGGGGGCCGGCCGGCTTGACGGCCTCCTCCGCGGCGCGCCCGGCGCCGGCGAGGGCGATGGTCGAGACGGCGAAGAATGCTGAGGCGATGGAACGAAGTCGTCGTATCATGGTCGATGGCGAAAATCACCCGCGCGGCCTCTTTATTTCAAAAACTGGATCGTCAAGGGGTATTTCCAGACCTCGCCGTTATTGGCCTTGATGCCGCCGATGATGGGAAAAACGATGCTGACGACCCCGAGGGCGATCAAGAGCGGGATGCCGATAAACAATAAAATCAAGATGGCGCTGCCGATGCCATAGAGGACCGCCGAAATCAGCCAGTTGACGACGATCTTCCCATGAACATCGATTCCGGGGAGCTCTTTTTTCTTGATTTGCCAGAGGATGATCGGGGCGACAAGTCCCGCCAGCGGTATGACAAATCCCGCCAGGAGGGAAAAATGCAAAAACATCGCCCATTGGTTGGTTTCTTGGTCGCTTTTTACGGCTTCTTTGGCGGCTTCCTCGCCGGTCGATTTGATCTCGGTCATCGTCGTGTCCCCTTTTTAGCTATGGAAAAGGTTGGGCCAGAAAAAATCTCAATGATTCACCTCAACGAGGAGCATAAATTACATCAAAGGTTTTAAAAATGAAACGACTAATATCACCTCACTCCGCCCGCAGGGCCGAGAGGAGCGGCGCGCGCAGGGCGGCCCAGGCGGCCGCCAGGCTCGCGAGACCACCGGCCAGGAACACGGCCGCGAGGAGCGCCGCGATGGCCAGCCACGGGATGGCGGCGCCGGGCTCGAGGAGGCGCGGGGCGATGGCGAGGAGCGCCGAGAGGAGACCGGCGAGCATTCCCCCCGCGAGGACGAGCACGTTCTCGGCGAGGACCAGGACCATCAGCCGCCCGCGGCGGAAGCCCAGGGCCTGGAGGAGCGCGAGCTCGCCGCGGCGCTCGAGGGCGTGGCGCAGGAGCACCACCGCCAGGCCCGCCGTGCCGAAGAGCAGCCCCAGGCCCCCCAGCGCCCCGAAGGTGGAGAGGTAGGTGTTCTCGATCTCCTGGTACCGCGCCAGGAGGCTCCCCGTGCCCACCGCCTCGAAGCCGTAACGCTCGAGCCCTTCCTCGAGGCCCCGCTCGACGAGCTCGACCTCTTCTGGCGCCGCGCCCTCGGTGAACTCGAGCAGGAAGAACTGGAAGCCCTCGCGCCCGGGGAAGCGCTCGAGAAAGGCCTCTTCGCTGATCACCAGCTCCCCTTGGAACAAGCTCCCCGAGAGCGTGGCGACAATCCGCAGCCGCACCTCCTCGCCGCGGTCCCCTTCCAGGACCACATCCTCGCCCAGCTTTTTGTGGAGGATCCATGCGACGCTGCTGGCATCGCCGATCGCCGGTAAGGCGCCGTCGGGGAGCCGCCGCTGGAGCAGCTTCCAGGGATTGGCCCGCTCCTCGCTGGTCTCCGCCCGCTGGGCCTGGAAGAGGAAGCCGCCGCGCTCGATGAAGGCCGGCGGCGCCCCCAGGAGGCGCGGCTGGCGGACGGCGTAGAGGTTGAGGCAGCTGGCCTCGTCGCCCGGCCGCACCCGCATGGAAAAGGCCTTGAGATGGCTCCAGGGGACGGGGCTCGATCGGCCTGAGGGAGCCGGAACTTGCAAGCCCTCAAGGCCCAGCTCCTTCCGCCCCGTGGCGGTGTCGAATCGGAGCGTGAGCGGCGCCGCCGCCGCCGCCGCCAGGGCGAAGCCGCCGTTCCCGGAGCGGTAAGCCGGCCGCTCCTCCGCCGGATCGCGCCGGCTGGCCATGACGGCGGCGAGGAGGAAGACCGCCGCCGCCACCATCCCAAACGTCAAGAGGCTGCGGCCGGGGGCCCGGCCGGCGTTGCGGGCTCCGAGCCTCCAGAGCTGAAGGATGCGGAGCCGGCGTGCTGATCCGGAGGGGGGGAAGCGCAGCCACGCCGAGAACAGCGCCCCGCCGGCTACGAGCGCCAGGGCTCCCGCGGCGAAGAAGGCGGCGGCAGCCGGAAGGAGGCCGCCCGGATGGGCCAGCGCCAGGACCGCGATCGCCAGCGCGCCCGCGCCGCTTGCGGCGCCCAGGCTCTTCACCGGCAGGCCGCGGGCGATCGAGAGATTGATTCCGGCCGCCGCCCCCCCGGCAAGCAAGCGGCGCACCGGCAGCCGGCGGAGGCGGCGCGTCGAGAAAAAAAGGCTCAACGCCACCACGGCCTCGGCCGCCGCGTAGCCCGCCAGCAAGCTGCCGGGTCGAATCTCGAGGACCAGATACGGCGCCCGCACCGCCCCCCACCACCAGGTCGCCAGGCCGTGGATGAGCAAGGCGGCATATCCCCAGGACAGGACCAGGCCGGCCAGCCCCGCCGCCCCGGCCGCGAGCAGCCCTTCCGCGAGATAGATCTTCCACACCACGGCCCGCCCGGAGAATCCCATGGCCAGCAGGGTGCCGAGCTCGCGCGAGCGGCGGTCGATCCCCAGATTGAAGAGCAGGGCGACCAGCAGGGCGGCGGCGATGATGAGGAAGAAGCTGAAGCTCGCG
The DNA here is from genome assembly GCA_016209605.1 of Planctomycetota bacterium. GTDB lineage: Bacteria > Planctomycetota > UBA8108 > UBA8108 > JACQVS01 > JACQVS01. The sequence continues at coordinate 8,207 of JACQVS010000042.1, read as the reverse complement.
AACAGCATCGCGAAGTCGGTGCTGCCGCTGGCCGCCTCGAGGCTTTGCGCGCGGAGGGGGCGCCAGGCGAAGCCCAGCTTCTCCGGCAGGCCGTCCTCCTCGATGAGCTCCCGGGCCAGCGCGGCGGCCGCCTCTTCGAGGCTCTCCCCCGGCCTCGGCGCGATCAGGATGGAGGTGGCCGGCCCGAAGCGGCTGGCGAAATGCCGCTCGCCATCGGCCCAGGAGAGGAAGGCCTTGGGGGTGGCGCGATGCTTTTCCCAGTAGTCCTCATCGACCTTGCGGATGCGGGCGAGGTCAATGGAAAAGGGCGGTTTCCAGTCGCTCATGCGCTTCACCGTCCGGTCGGTGATGCCGGGGAACTCGGGCGTCAACCCCCGGTCGGCGGCGAGCCCCTTGAGCCCCGCCACAGGTTGGGGATGGGAGTCAGGGGCAAGAACTACGTCGCGCCGGTCGGCGGCGAGGCCATCGAGAGCAACCACGCCGCGGAGGCGGAACCCCGCCGTCCGGGTGGCGGCGGTCTCGTCGGGCCTGGCGACGTAGTAGGTCAAGACGATTTCCCGGCCGAGGTCGCGCCGGGGATCGAGGCCAAGGTCGCGGGCCGCCCAATCGTTGAGCAGGATCTCCCCCGGGGCGAGCTCCGGGGCCGGGCCGCCGTCCGCCAGCGCCAGCGGGCCAAAGGGGAGGGCGGCGGTCTTTTCGAGGGCCGACACCGTCGAGTAAGGGATGGCCTTGCCGCCTTCGCCGGCCAACGCGATCGACTCGGCGAGGTGCGTGAGCACCCGGACCGCCGGCACGCCGAGGCGCTTTGCCGCCGCCAGGGCCAGATCCGCCGTTTCGTGGTCGAGGATCATGCGCCGGCTCTCGAGGGCGAGGCATCCCAGCCCCGGGCGGGGATCCAGGCGAAAGCCGAGGTCCTCCAGCCGCAGGGCCGCGCGCGCCGCCTGGGTCATACGCTCGAGCCAGCTGGCGGCTGGACTCTCGGAGATTTCCGCCGGCGCGGCCACGAGCAGCGCGCTGGCCTCTCCGGCGGCGCCGGCCGCTCGGCCCAGCTCGGCGAGGTCCAGGTAAGCGAGGCGCGGGGCGGCCTGGCCGGGCTCGAGGGAAAAGAGGCCCGGCCCGCGGTCCGGGATCACCCGCTCGACCGTCACGCGCAGGACCCGCCCCGCCTCGGCGCGGCTGCCGGCGAAGGTCTCGAGCGGCGCGGCGGCGCGCTTCTGAAAGCTGAGGAGAATGGAGTCGCCGGCCTGCGCCCCCAGCTCCCTGGCCAGGGCGGCGTTGATGGCGGTGAATCCCGCCCGCGGCGGCCCGCCGGCCGAGGCCTCGGGGAAGCCGCGCTGAAAGAAGCTTTCCGGAACCCCCGCCACCGTGACGCCACCGGCCCGCCGGCGCTGGCCTTCCTCGACCTCACGGCTCGCCGCTCCCCGCAGGATCAAGGCGGGCACGGGGGGAGCGGCTCCTTCCGGCCAGCGGCTCGAGCGCGCCAGGCGCTCGGCCGCGCCGGCGGCGAAGAAACGCTCTCCCGCGACGGCGAAGTGGAATCGCCCCAGGCGCTCGCGGGCCAGGGATCTCAGGCTGGCGCGGATCGAGTCGCCGGTGATGAGGGCTCCGGTGAGGACGGCGCACGCGATGGCGACGCCGGCGCCCACGGCCAGGTGCATGCGCCAATGATAGAGCGCGCTCTGGAACAGGAACTTCGCCAGACGGTAGGGATTCATGATTTAAAGCGTGGCAGGCTTCAGCTGGCCGCGGTCGAGCTCGAGGCGGTTGGGAAAAAGCGCCGCCAGCTCGGCGCTGTGGGTCACCACCACCAGCATGGCCCCTTCCTCGTGTTGCACTTCGAGAAGGAGGGCTCCCACCGCCCGGGCGGCGCCACGGTCGAGGTTGCCGGTCGGCTCATCGGCAAGCACCAGGGCGGGGCGCAGGGCGAGGGCCCGGGCGATGGCCACCCGCTGGCGCTCGCCGCCTGAAAGCTCGGCGGGGGCGTGCTCGAGGCGCTCCGCCAGCCCGACGCGGTCGAGGAGCCGCCGGCAGCGCTCCTCGACGCCCTCGCCGTTCAAGTCGATCGGCTCGGGGCTCGCCAGGGCCGGCATCAACACGTTTTCGAGCACGTTGCACTGGGGAAGCAGGTGATGGTCCTGAAAGATGAAGCCGAGGCGGCGGTTGCGAAAGCGCGCCAACTCCCTTTCGGAAAGCTGGAACGGATCGCCGCCGTCGATGAGCACCGTCCCCTCGCTCGGCCGCTCGAGCGTCCCGGCGATGTGGAGGAGGGTGCTCTTTCCCGACCCGGAAGGGCCAAGGATGGCGGCGGCGGCGCCCGCCGGTAGCCGCAGATCGACCCCATCTAGAACGATGAGCTCTCCCGAGCGGGTGGGAAAGCGCTTCTTCACCCCGCGCAGCTCCAGGCCCTTCGCCGGGCCAGGGCTCGAGCCCGGCGCCGCCATCATGCGCCGCCTCCTTCAGCCGGAGATCGGGACGGCGCCGCGGCGTGGAACGCCAGGGGAGGGTACGGCGCCACTTCCAGAAGCCGATTCATGGCCGGCGGAACGGCGGTCGACCGGATCGACCGCCCCTCTTGGATCTGGCAGGCGATCGCCACCACGCGCCCCTGAGCCACCGGCTCGCCGTTCAAGGCGAACCGGAACGAGTACTCGATGGTCTTTTTGCTCTTCCGGCTCACCCAGAGGTGTATATCCACCACGTCCTCGAACTTCACGGAGCGGGCGAACTCGCAGCGGGCCGAGAGGCGCGGGAAGCCGATCACCGAGCCGTCGCCCTGCGGCTGGCGGACGCTCAAACCCAGCGACCGCAGGAAGGCGTGCTCCGCCTCCTCCATGTAGCGGAAAAACACCGCGAAGTGGGCGATGCCCGCGCAGTCGGTGTCACCGAATTCCACTCGCCGCCTGGTCTTGAATTCGTAGGCCATGTCGCATCCGGTCCGGTAAAGTCGAGGTTGAAGATTCCGCTTCCGGGATACCGATGAAAGGATGCTATTTTATAATAGGGTCGCGAAAAATTGAGGGAGAATTCGCCGTGATTTCGAACTCGATCAGCTCCTTTCTCAACGCCTTCTCATCGATCCCGAGCCTCTCTCAAACCGAGGCGAAGATCCCCGATCCCGCCAGCTCCGTTCCCAAGGAAGCCTGGCAGCGGGTCCAGGAGCAGCGCGACTCGGTTTACCTTTCCCAGGAAGCCCGCCGGGCGGCGAGGCTATCTTCCAGCGATCCCCGCGCCCCCGGCGATCCCCGCCAAGGGCCGGCCGAGCCGGAGGGCGAGCCAGCTTCCGCCAGCCCCAGTCAGGAGCGGGATCCTGAGCGTACTCCGGAGGAAGAGCAAATCATCCGCGAGCTGGCCAGTCGGGATCGCGAGGTGCGGGCGCATGAGGCGGCGCATCGGGCGGCCGGCGGCGCCGCCACCCGCGGCGGTCCATCCTACTCCTATCAAGTCGGCCCGGACGGCAAGCGATATGCCGCCAGCGGCGAGGTTCCCGTCCAGGTGACCTCGAGCTCCGCCGACCCGCGCCAGCGCATCCAGCACGCGCAGCAGGTCTTCCGCGCCGCCCTCGCCCCCGCTGATCCCAGCGCCGCGGACCTGGCGATGGCGGCCAGCGCGCGCCAGGAGATCGCCGAGGCGCAGCGCGCCTGGAGCGAAGCGGTCGCGGCGGAAGCGCCGGGAGGGGAGGGATCCGAACCAACGGCGAGAAGCAACGGCCAGCCGGTCACCGGCCAGCCGGTCACCGGCCAGCCGGCCCCCTACCCCAACTCCACTCCGCCGGCGCCGGCCGGCCAGAGGGTGAATCTTCTGGCGTGAAACCCAAGGACATGAGGGGCATCTCGTACCAGTCATGGCGGGGCGGAGCGCCGTCAAAATCGCCCCAGGTCTTGTCCTTGTCCCAGGGGTACATCTCCCATTTCCCGGTTCCGCCGAGGTGGCGGTAGGTGAAGTAATTGTTGTGAAATCCATCCCAATCCGAGATGCACATGCATACCGAGAAATAGTTGATCACCTCCTCGACATGGAAATGCTCCACGATGAATTGCCACTCTTCCGCGCCGGAAACCTTGTTCAAGCCGTCGATCAATTTCAGCAGATCTTCATTCCCGGTCTTCGGATTGGTTTTCTTCTGATGTTTCCCGGCAACGCCTTTCCCGTACCAGACGACCTTGTAAAGATCCCCCGATGGGTCTATCTGGTTTCGCGAGAGGAACGACTTGTTCACCTTTTCGATCAGGAGGCGATAGCCCAGCGGGCGGCCGTTCATCATTATCCGGATATGTTCGGTGAACGGCGCCGGAACGCCGGCCAGCCGATACAGTTCATGGGAAAGCGGCTCGGACAGCAGGCAGCGGGGCGAGCCTTCAACGTCGAAACAAGCGGCGGCCATGCCGTTCAAGAGCCGATCCTTCTGGAAACGGAGCTTGAAGCCATTCTTGCGTTTGGCAGTAACGACGCCGATCGGATCAAAGGTCTGTACCGCTCCCCCTCCCGCGGGGACGTAGGCGAACGCTCCGTTCCACTCGGAGGCCGGTTTCTGGCCTCGCCCTGAGGGGGCCGGATCGACCTGAATAACCAATCCTCTGGGGATGCGAGCGGAAGCGGCAGGCGCCACCGGGATATATGAGTAATTCGGCCGGGGAGAATTCGGTGAAGGGTGAATCCGTTCCGCCCCAGCCACGTTGGCCGCCTTGATGAGGAAACGAACCAACGTTCCCTCGGGCTGTCCACCGATCACCGCCTCGTAGATTCCACACTTCTCGTCTCCGGCGCTGAGTTTCATGGGGATCGCGACCTCGTCCGGCTGATTCCCAGGAGAAACGACGCGATAGCAAAGATCCACTTTTTTGATCCCCCCAGGGTCGGCCGCCGATACCGCGATTGTCGCGTTTCGCAGGGGCGCCGGCGGCTGGAACAGGACATCCGAGATAACCGGCGGCAAGCCGGCGGAATGGCATCCGTTTCTCTTCCCGGGAGTTCCGGGAGTTGTTTGAGAAGGAACGGAGGCGGACCAGTTTTCTGGACGGTGACCCGCTTGCCACGGGCAAATCCGCTCCAGGGAGGCCGGGAATTCGCGACTGACCGGCGGCCATGGTTCCGCACTGGAGTACTTGAGCAAATCGATGACCTTCTTGCTCGCGTCTTCAAGAACTATACCCTCTCCGCGCCGGCTCAGTTTTCGCTTGAAATCGCCAATTGCCGGGATGGAGTCCCCGTAGCGCTGAGCGAAGCCAGCCTTGTTCCGGCAAACGACCAGGAAGGCGCCAGGAGCGATCCGCGTGCCCTCGAGAAAAACAAATTCAATCCCCTGGGTGAATGACCAGCCGGAAAGCTCCACTTCGGATTCCCCTCGATTGAAGAGCTCGACAAACTGGAGCTGATCTCGATCCCCAGGGGGACAATTCAGGAATTAGTTGATGATGACATCGCTATCCTTCCCGATTCCTGGAAAAGGGAACGCAGTGGCGATCAGGAAGGCAATCAATTGGGCTTTTATCGGAGGAGCGGACATCGGCATCCATCGCTTTGGGATCTTTGGAGTAGGCACTTTACTCTGCTTTCAATGGATTAAGTTCTCATAGTTTAACACCTGGGATTCGGTGCGATCCCAGTTCATCTGGGATTAGCAAAAAATCCACTTAGCTTTTGCATATTTTTGCCCGCGGATGGCCAAAAATATGCAAAAATACAGTTTAACACATTACGTATCTCGCCGGAAACCTCACCGCCATCATCCATCATCATCATCACCTCGCCCCCCGGGCACCTCCGCTCCTCTGGATCTCACCCTGACCGAAGGCTTGCCCGATCCGCGGAAGAATTGAGGGCGGCATTCACCCATCCTGACTGAGAGAACAGGCCGAATAACCAAAAGCCAGCTGGAGTTGCTGTTTCGCGGGATCGATTTGATTCTTGGCCGTTGATCGATCGGTAGGAGTCCATCTTTCTTGGTGAGCGCCTTCAATCATCTGGAATGCGAGCGGAAGGCGATCTTGACAGCGTCAATCTGGAGTCGGCGCTGTACCTTCTCACCCCGCACAGCTCCAGGGCCTTCGCCGGATCGGGGTTCGAGCCTGGCGCCGCCGTCATGCGCCGCCTCCTTCAGACGGGGATCGGCTCGGCGCCGCGGCGCGGAACGCCAGAGGAGGGTACGAGGCCGCTTCCAGGTGCCGGTCCATGGCCGGCTCACAGAAATGGGTCGCTCACGGCCACAGCTCGCGGTCGAGGTCCGGATCGCTTTCCTCGTCGTTGAGCCGCGCTCCTTGCAGGAGCAGGAACTCGGTGCTGATACCTTCCTCCATGATGGTCACTGAATCGGCGGGGGCTTTCTGGATCTGGAAGTAGAAGATGCCGCTGTCCCAGCCCAGCAAGTCCTGGAAAACCCGGGCGATGTGCTTGCGCAGCTCATCCTCGAGCACTTCCTTGGAGATGAGCCCCATTTCGAGGAGGATGGTGCCGATGGGCTTCTCCGGAGTCTTGTCGTGCTGATGCTGCAGGGCCCGCTCGAGATCCTGATCGGAGACGATCTTCTTGTGCACCAGGGCGTAGCCCAGGCGGTTTCGGGTATCGCAGCTGGCGTAGACGACGCGGCCGTAGCGCAGCACCAGCTTGCCAGAGCCCTTGGGTCCGATCAGCGTCAGGATGCCCGAGCGCTTGCTGAGGCTGATGATCTGGAGGATCTCCGAGAGGGTGAAGTCATCGAGGCGTCCATTGATGCTCATGCTATGAAAAAAATATCGGCAAAATGAAAGCCCATCCTTGGATCAGGAGATATATTGCCGATAAACCTCGAGCGTCACCTCCGCCATGCGCCGGTCGGTGAAACGGCGGTGAACGGCCTCCGCCCCTCTCTGGCCCAGCTCCGCGCGCTTCCCGGCATCGACCGCCAGCCGCTGGATTCCTTCCGCCAGGGCGGCGGGCGACTCCGGGGCGACCAGCACTCCGCCCCCCGTGGCTTGAACGATTTCCGGAAAAGCGCCGTGCTCCGGAAGCACCACCGGCAAGCCGCAGCTCAGGGCCTCGAAGACGTAAAGGCCCTTGGGCTCGCGGTACACCGCCGGCACGGAGAAGAGATCGAGACTCGAGAGGAACTCGAGCTTTTCCGGCCAGCTCAAGGTTCCGAGAACTTCGATGTCCCCCGCCAGCGCCGCCGCCGGGCCGTTCTTCAGCAACCCCGCCAGCCAGCGGCGGTCCGCCGGACCGAGGTAGCCGGCGAGGCGCAGCCGGGCCGCTTCGGCGCCGGGCAGTTTTTTCAACCGGGCGAAGGCCTCGAGGAGCAGGCCGGCCCCCTTTTCCCTGCAAATGCGGGCGAGGTAGCCGATGACCACGGGGCTGCCGGGAATCTCCGCCTGCCGCCTGAGGCGACGCTCGCGCGCCGGGGAAAAGTCCTGGACGCGCACCCCGGGAGGGACGGCGTGGATCTTCTCGAGCGGGATGCCGAGGTGCCTCGACATGAACTGCCGGTAATAAGCGCTCACGGCAATGAAGCCGTCGATGGAGGCGGCCTGCTCGCCGATGAGCGCCCGCGCCCGGCCGCGGATCGGCTCGGGCAGGCCTTCCAGGAAAAGATCCTCCCCCTGGAGGGTGCAGAGGACCGGAACTCCCAGCCGCTGCTTGAGCAGGGGCGCGAGGCCGGCGAAGAGGGAGTTGGTGAGATGGAGGAGGTCCGGCCTCGCCGTGCGGGCGAGCCAGTCCGCCAGGTCTTCGATTTCGCTGGCGTGGGCGCCGGCCCCGCCGCGCAGCATCGACAGCGCCAGCTCCCCCAGCTCCTGGGGGCGGTTCCGCACCGCGAACCGGCCGGCGGCGCGAAGCAGCGCCGGCGCGGAGAGCGGGCGGGTGAGAAATCGGGGCAGCTTCCGCCAGAAGGGGAGCTTGTGGCCGAGATAGACGTTGATCCCGCCCAGGAAGAGGCGCTTTTCGCTCAGGTCCTCGCCGTCGGTGCGGATGGGCGTGTAAGTTGGGATGAGCAGCGCCTCGACGCCGAGAGAGCGCAGCGCCCCCACCAGCAGGTTGTCCCGCATGCAGCTGCCGCAGTACATGCCCGCCGCGCCGGCGGTGATGTAGGCAATTTTCACGGTCTACCCGGCCGCCTCCAGCGGCGCATCGAAAAAAGAAACCCGAAGAAGGAATTGAACCGCCAAGACGCGGAGGACGCCAAGATAAGAAGATTTATAGAGCATTATTAAACATTTTAATTTTATCCTTCACTATAATTC
>JACQVS010000041.1 GCA_016209605.1 Planctomycetota bacterium | reverse complement strand
TTCTTCTTCTTTGCGTCCTCTGCGCCTTTGCGGTTTAATTCTTTTCCTTGGAACATTTTTTATTGTGCGCCGCCGGGGGCGGCGGGAATGTTGTTGCTATAAATCATTTTTTTGCCAAATAACGCAACCGGCTCTATAATGGCATCCATGATCGCCCGTCCTGGCGACCTCCAGCCCGGCGTTTCCCCGCAGCGGTCCAAGGCCAAGCGGTTCTGGACCGTGGGCGATCTTCTGGCCTGGACCGAGGAGCACTTCAAGAAGCTCGGCTTTGCCACGCCGCGGCTGGATGCCGAGCTCTTGCTCGCCCACGCCATGGAAACCACCCGCCTGGAGCTTTACACCGGTTTCCGGAAGGTGGTGGAAGCCGCCGAACGCGCCCGCTTCCGGTCCCTGGTCGCGCGCCGCAGCCGCTGCGAGCCGGTGGCTTACATTCTGGGAACGAAGGAGTTCTATTCCCTCCCCCTGGAAGTGAATCCTGCCGTTCTCATCCCCCGCCCGGAGACGGAGCTCCTGGTGGACCGGGTTCTTGCCGAGGCCAAGAAATGGCCTCCGGCACCGAGCGGCCAGGCCCCTCTGCGGATCCTGGACATCGGCACCGGCAGCGGCAACATCGCCATCGCGCTGGCGGTCCAGCTCAAGGAAGCGCAGATCACCGCCGTCGACCTCAGCCCCGCGGCCCTCGAGGTGGCGCGGCGCAACGCCCGGCGCCACGGCGTCGAGGAGCGGATCGAGTTCGTTCAAGGCGATCTTTTTCCGGAACCCGCCGCGCCCGAACTTTTCCGCGCCGTCGTCTCCAATCCCCCCTACGTCGCCGCCTCCGAGTTTCCGCGCCTCATGCGCGACGTCAGGGATTACGAGCCCGAGCTGGCGCTGGTGGACAAGAAGAGCGGCTCGGGGCTGGGATTTTATCACGCCATCGCCTCAAGGGCGCGCCAGCGCCTCGCGTCCCAAGGGTTCCTCGCTCTGGAAATCGGCGACACCCAGGCCAAGGCCGTGGAGAAGCTCCTCCGGGAGGCCGCCTGGCTGCGCTTGCAAATCACCTCCGACTACGCCGGCATCCCGCGGGTGATCACCGCGGAAAATCCCCCGCCCCGTTCGTGATCCCGTGATCTTGGTCCTTGAACTCTTCCCTTCCCTTGATATACTGGTTTTTTCCTGGATTCATAGGCTGAAGCACGGCTGGAACGCCGTTGGAGTGAAGAGAAGTGGAGAAGATCCTGATCGAGGGCGGAGTCCCTCTCAAGGGGTCGGTGGAGGTCTTCGGGGCGAAGAACGCCGCCTTGCCCATCCTTTTTGCAACCATTCTCGCCGGGGGCCGATCGATCATTCGCAATGTCCCCCGCTTGACCGATGTCACCAACACCGTCCTCATCCTGCGCGAGCTGGGGGTGGGCTGCGAGCGGCTCGGCGGCGGCGAGATTGCGGTGGAAACCTTCGATCCGGACCCCTGCGCCGCCGATCACGACCTGGTGAGGAAGATGCGCGCTTCGGTCTGCGCCCTGGGCCCCCTGCTCGCCCGCCGCCGGCGCGCCAAGATCCCCATGCCCGGCGGCTGCCCCTTCGGCCATCGCCCCATCGACCTCCACCTGAAGGGACTGGAGGCGCTCGGCGCCAGGATCCACGTCGAGCACGGTTTCATCGAGGCCGAGACGGATCAGCTGAAGGGAGCCCATATCCTGCTCAGCGGCCCCAACGGCTCCACGGTCCTCGGGACCGCCAACGTCATGATGGCGGCGGCCCTGGCGAAGGGCATGACGGTCATCGAGGCGGCGGCTTGCGAGCCGGAGGTCGCCGACCTGGCCCGCTTCCTGAACGCCATGGGGGCCAGGATCCAGGGCATCGGAACCCGGACCCTGGAGATCGAGGGGGTGGAGGAGCTGCGCGGCGCCGATTACCGCATCATCAACGACCGCATCGAGGCCGGCACCTTCATGATCGCCGCGGCCATGACCGGCGGCGATGCGACCATCGAGAACGCCCAGCCGGAGCTTCTCACGGCGGTCATTGACACCTTGAGGTCCATGGGCGCCGAAGTCACCTCGGAGGCCAACTGGATCCGAGTGCGCCGCGGCCAGTCGCCGCGGCCGGTGGATGTCACCACCTACCCCTACCCCGGCTTCCCCACCGACCTGCAGGCGCAAATCATGGTCTACCTCTGCCTGGCCGAGGGGCGGAGCGTGGTGACCGAAAGGGTCTATCCCGACCGCTTCATGCACGTCGCCGAGCTGGTGCGCATGGGAGCGAATATCCGCAAGGAGGGCGCGGCGGCGATCATCACCGGCGTCCGGGAGCTGAGCGGCGCCCCCGTGATGGCCTCCGACCTGCGGGCGAGCGCCTGTTTGATCCTCGCCGGCCTGGTCGCGAAGGGCATCACCGAAATCGGCGACGTGTTCCACCTCGACCGCGGCTACGAGCGCATCGAGGAGCGCCTCGCCGGCCTGGGGGCACACATCCGCCGCGAGGTGACGCAGCCGATCCTGGCCGTGTGATTTTGACTTGGAAGCGGCCAAGTGTTACGATAATCCCCCTTATGTTCGAATCCCTGACCCGCCGCTTCAGCGACATCTGGGGCCGGCTGCGCAACCGCAAAATCACCGCTGGTAACGTTCAAGAGACGCTCCGGGACATCCGCGTGGCGCTCCTGGAGGCCGACGTGGCGCTGCCGGTGGTCAAGGACTTTCTCGTCAAGGTGGAGCAGAAGGCCCTGGGGGAGGAGGTCCTCAAGGGGGTCAATCCCGGCCAGCAGTTCGTCGAGACCGTCTACCGGGAGCTGGCCGAGCTGATGGGGCCGGTGGACTCCCGCATCCCGGCGGTCAAGCCGGGGCCCACCATCATCCTCATGGCCGGCCTGCAGGGGAGCGGCAAGACCACCACCTGCGCCAAACTGGCACTCCTTCTCAAGAAGCAAGGTCGGCGCCCGCTCCTCGTCGCCGCCGACATCCAGAGGCCTGCCGCCATCGACCAGCTGAAGATCCTGGGGGCGCAGATCGGCGCGCCGGTCTTCTCCGAGGCGGACATCAAGCCGCCGCAGATCTGCCAGCACGCCATCCGCCACGCCCGCGAGAACGACCTCGACCCGGTGATCCTGGACACCGCCGGCCGCCTGCACATCGACGAGGAGATGATGCGCGAGGTGAAGGAGGTGGCGCACCTCGCCCAGCCGCACGAAATCTTCCTGGTGGTCGACGCCATGGTCGGCCAGGACGCGGTGCGAAGCGCCCGCGATTTCAACGAGCAGCTCGAGCTGACCGGCGTCATCTTGACCAAGCTCGACGGCGATGCCCGCGGCGGCGCCGCCTTGTCGGTGAAGTCCATCACCGGCAAGCCCATCAAGTTCGCCGGCGTCGGCGAGAAGGTGGAGGGGGGCCTGGAGGAGTTCCGGCCGGAGGGCATGGCGCAGCGCATCCTCGGCTTCGGCGACGTCATCTCCCTGGTCCAGAAGGCCCGGCAGGTGATCGACGAGAAGGAAGCCGCGGCCTTGCAGGAACGCCTGCTCTCCAACACCTTCACCTTCGACGACTTCCTCAACCAGCTCCGCCGGGTGCGGCAGATGGGTAACTTCAAGGACCTCTTGAAGATGCTGCCGGGCATGGGAGGCTTCGTCGACCAGATGGACATTGACGACCAGGAGCTGGTCCGCATTGAAGCTATCATCCAGTCGATGACCACCAAGGAGCGCACCCGGCCCGAGATCCTCAACACCAGCCGGCGCGACCGCATCGCCAGCGGCAGCGGCAGCGAGCGCCAGCAGGTGGACGACCTCATCCGCCAGTTCACCGCCATGAAGAAGATGATGGACCAGATGACCCAGGTGGGAGGGAAGGGCCCCTTGGGGAAGATCAAGGACCTCTTCCAGGCCAAGAAAAAGCTCTCCAACATCAACGAGATGATGGCCAACCTCGCCAAGGCCGATCCGGAGATCGCCCGAGCCCAGAAAGCCCAGAGAGCGGCGGCTCAAGGCCCGTCCAGGGAAGAGCTTCGCCGCCGCCGCAAGCTGGAACGTCAGAACCGCCGCCGCCAGCGGCGCTACTAGGCGCTTTGGCGCCTATCCGGAACTTCTCCGCATTTTGCGGAGAAGTTCCGGATAGCTCAGTTGCGGGCGAAGCCCGCATTATGGAAAAAGAGCCCATTTTCCTTGCATCGCCCCTTTTTTTTTGCATAATTGGAAATCTTTGTACTTTGAACTTTATCCCCCTCCCCCGCGTCCGGGAGGGGGGATTTTTGCCTTGTGGAGGCTTTTCATGGCTGTCAAGCTGCGCTTCATGCGCTTCGGTAAAAAAAATCGGCCTTGCTATCGCCTGTGCGCGCTGGACATCCGGGCGCCGCGCGATGGCGCATACCTTGAATCCCTGGGCTTTTATGATCCGTACATTGCCGATGATCAGAAGAAGATCCGGCTCAACAAGGAGCGCATCGAGTACTGGTTGAGCGTCGGCGCGCTGCCTTCGGAATCGGTCATCTCCTTCTTCCGCAGGAGCAACATCTCGGGATTCGTCAAGCCCAAGAAGCCGCGCAAGCGGCGGGCGAAGAAGACGGACAAGGCCGCCGCGGCCGCGGGCAAGCCCGGAAAGAAGCCGAAGCCGCCCAAAAAGCCCAAGCCGCCCAAGCAGCAGGCCCAGCCGCCCTCCCTGGAGCCGCCCTCCCTTGAGAAGGGCGGCCAGGGAGCGCAGCCGCAGGAAGCCCCAAAAGGATAACCGCCTGTCGAGTTGACTCTCTGAACCGAGTGACCAGCGTAGTGCTTTCCAAGATGCGAGTGTTGAGCCATGCCCCTGATCTTCGACATCATCACCATCTTCCCCGAAATGTTCGCGGGGGTCCTTTCGGAAAGCATCATCGCCCGGGCGATCAAGGCCGGTAAAATCGAGGTCCGGTTCACCAATCCCAGGGACTTTACCAAGGACCGCCACAAGAAGGTCGATGACAAGCCCTACGGCGGCGGGCCGGGCATGGTCTTCATGCCGGAACCGATCTTCCTGGCCGTGGAGCAGGTCGAACGCCAGGCGACGATTGCGGCGGCCGAAAAAACCCGCAGGATTCTCCTCACCCCGCAAGGCCAGCCCCTCACCCAGAAAGTGCTGCGCCAGCTCTCGCAAGCCGAGTGGATTATCCTCCTCTGCGGCCACTACGAAGGTTTTGACGAAAGAGTCATCCAGGGCTTGCAATTTGAAGAAATCTCGATCGGGGATTATGTCTTGACCGGCGGCGAGATCCCGGCCATGGTGATCATCGATGGGGTGACCCGGCTCCTGCCCGGGGTCCTCGGCAACGACAGCTCCAACCGTGGCGACTCCTTCGAGGAAGGGCTGCTGGAATTCCCCCAGTACACCCGCCCGCCGGAGTTCCGCGGCATGAAGGTTCCGGAGGTCCTGCTCTCCGGCAACCATCAGGAAATCGCGCGCTGGCGCGAGGAGGAGGCGATTCGCCGCACCCGGAAGCGGCGCGCCGACTTGCTGGAAAAAGAGGGCTCTCGGGAAAAACCAGAACGAAATCGATCGAAACTTTTAGGAAGGTGAAGCCATGAACTCAATCATTGCCGAAGTCGAAAAGAAATTCCAGAAGAAGGACAAGCCCGGGGGTTTCCAGATCGGCGATAACGTCGACGTCCACGTCCGCATCATCGAGGGTGACAAGGAAAGAGTGCAGATCTTTTCCGGCACGGTGATCAAGATCAAAGGAAGGCAGAACAACCTGCGCTCGACCTTCACCGTGCGCCGCATCGTCTCCGGCGAGGGCGTGGAGCGCGTCTTCCCCTACCACTCCCCCAGCATCGTCAAAGTTGAAGTCCGCCGCACCGGCAAGGCCCGCCGCGCCAAGCTGTACTTCCTCCGCGACCGCGTCGGCAAGGCCACCAAGGTCAAGGAGCGGCGCGAGGAAGAAGGCGTCGAGGGCCAGGCCCCGGCGCTCTCCAAGAAGGAAGCCGAGGCGGTCACGACCTGATCGCGCTTTAATTGTCCGCTTCCAGCCCTCCCCATTGACTCGCACAAGGCGGTCCTTCCCCCCGCCCGGGGGTACGACCGCTCATGAAAAAAGCCCGCCTTTCCAAGGTTCTCCCCATCAAGACCATCTTCCGCTGGCTGGGCCGGCAAGTCCGCCTGTACTTCTCCCCCGGCCGCTGGGGGGAGCGGCAAGCCGCCCGGTTCTTGTCCCGCCAAGGCCTCGCCATCCTCGAGAGGAACTTCCGCGTCCGCTCCGGCGAGGTCGACCTCGTCGCCCTGGACCGGAACGCCCTGGTCTTCGTCGAGGTGAAGGCCGTCTCCCCGCGCAGCCGCAGCCGCGGCTTCGACCGCTTGACCCCGGCCAAGAAGCGCCGCCTCCGCCGTGCCACCCGAGCCTACCTGGCGAGGCACCGGGGCAAGGCGGAGCGCTGGCGGTTCGACGCGGTGATCATCGATTTCGAGCAAAGGCGGTGGCGCTTCCGACGCGTCATCAGCTTGCGCTGGCACAAGAACATCTTCGACTTGGAGAAATTCACGCCGTTTTAAGTTTCCCGGAGCAGCCCGCTGGCTTTAGAATGAAAATTGTGTAGCTATTCTAAATCTTAATCATCTGCCAAATTCAAGATGGGCGTCAATGAAGCGAGCACTCTGGATACCGATCTATGTTTCAATGGGTGTTAGTTTTTGGCTGCCGGGCATCGCCATTCATGCGATCCGCAGTGATCGGTTCGGGTGCTCGGCTATTGACCTCGTAGGAGTTTGGATTCTACCGGTTGTAGCATCTTTGGTTACTTTGGAAGCTCTGGCGAGAAGGTGCTCAAACCGCTCAAGTCGGGGCGCCATTGCGCTCTGGATGCTGCTGGGCATATGGATGCTCGGGCCGCTAGGCATGATGATGGGATCGTCCTTTTCCGGAGGAGGATTCAATCAGCAGGGAACTGGGCAACTGCTCTTGATCGGTCTCGTCTTCTTTGTTCCCATCACCTTCATGATGAGTACGTACGACGGGACACTGGGCGCACTTGCAGTCATCACAGTGTGGTTTATTGTAGCAGCCATCGTAAGCCTATCACACCGCTGGAGCGAACCGCCCTCCGCACCGTCGCTCAGACACGATCGTTAGGCCTCTAAACCCATCCCCGACGGCTATCACACCGCGACGCCGTACCTGATCGTCAAGGGCGCGGCGGGCGCCATCGAGTTCTACAAGAAAGCGTTAGGCGCCACGGAGTTGACTTGATTCACTTCTTAGTTTACAATTTAGTCATGATCAAGCTCAATATTCACGAGGCCAAGACCCACTTGTCCCGGTACCTGGCGAAGCTGCAAAAAGGGGAGACCATCCTGCTCTGCAAACGCAATGTCCCGATCGCCGAAATCCGCCCCTTGCCTCCCCGCCGGAAAACTCGACGCCCCGTCGGACTGGCCAAAGGGGAACTGATCGTTCCGCCCTCGTTCTTCGAGCCGCTGCCGGAAGACCTCCTCTCCGGATTTGAAGGAGGCTTTGAAGAGGCCAGATCAAAATCATGAAAATCCTCCTCGATACTTGTACGTTTCTCTGGATCTTGAGCGATGCCCCCGAACTTTCAAACCTGGCCCGGCAAAGCTTTCAAGATCCCGCCAACCAGATTTTCCTGAGCGCCGTCTCGACCTGGGAAATCGCCCTCAAATATTCCTTGGGCCGCCTTCCATTGAAAACGGGACCGGAGGTTTACATCCCGCTGCAGCGAAAAAAGCATGGCATTCAGGCCCTACCCCTCCATGAAAAAACCACCCTCCATCTGTCGCGCCTGCCCAACCACCACAGGGATCCCTTCGACCGCATGCTCGTCTGCCAGGCGATCGTCCACGGGCTGCGGCTCCTCACCCCCGATCCCCTCATCGTGCAGTACCCCGTCCCGATCCTCTGGTGAGCGACGTTTTTCCTGGGGGCGTAGAACTCCCGGAGGCCGGCGAGTAAAATTGGGCTAGATTGATTAAAAAAATGTCGCGGGTCCTGTTCCCAATCGCGGCTTCTAAATGAACGAAAGACCTGTTTTGGAGGATATGACACCATGCCCCCCTTTCGATACGAGGACCACACCGACTCCGTCGAGGAGAAGCTCCGCCTGTTGAAGGCCGCCTGGGATTCCAGGAATCACGACCTGGCGATGTCCCTCGCGGAGTCGCTCAAGGACACTTTGAGCTGGGCGCGCCAGGAAGGCGGCGATCCGCGCCCGCCCGATCTCGAGGCGCGCTCCCATACACGGACTGGCGACCTGCCCGGCCCCTGGGCGGCGTGGGCAGGGGGGTGGGCGTATTGCAAGCCGGTCGCCCTTTACGAAGAGGTCGGGATGGCGCGCGCCGGCGAGCCGGTCGATCTGGCGGCCGGCTTCCCCGCCGATCAGGTGGCCGATCTCCAGCGCGAGGTGCGCGTCGCGCGCCTCGAGGAGGATGGATCGCTCCGCGAGGTCCACTCGCAACTTTACGGGGAAGCTCGCCGCGGCGGCGGCGAGCGCGTTGCCCGGCTGGTCTTCCAGGCGGACGTCGCCGCGCACCGGCGCGCCGACTACCTGATCTTTTACGGCAACCCCAACGCCGAGCTTCCCGCCTACTCCACCGACCTGACGGTCAGCGGCGAGGACTACGGGCTGGACATCGCCAACCGGCATTTCCTCGCCCGGCTGTCGAGGCAGATGGGGCAGCTCGAGAGAATCACGCTGGCGCGCGAGCACGGCCTGGAGCTGTACGCCGGCGGCAAGGGGCACGGCGAGCCTCCCACCATCGACTGGGCGCACGACTACGTCGACGGGGATCACTATCAGAAGCTGCGCATCAAGAACTGGGCCCGCTGCCCGAACCACGAGGTCATCAAGGGGCCGGTCTGCGCGCGGGTGCGGCGCTGGGGATTCCCGCACAGCCCCCTCCACCCCATTTACACCCCCAGCCGGGTGCACATCGATGTCACCTACAGCTTTTACGCCGGCCTCCCTTACTTTTTCAAGCAGAGCCGCATCGAGGCGGTCCGGGAGGCGATGATCAGCGCCATGCGCGATGACGAGTGGGTGTTCTCGGGCTACTCCTTCACCGACCCGCTCTGGATCGATTCCCAGGGGAAAGTTCACGAGGGTGCCGTGCCTCCGGAGCGGCAGAAGGACCTTTGGGGCGCCGGCTTCTTCCACCGCACGAGCCGCGATGCGTTCGTGGCCCTCTGGCTGAAGCACGAGGCCGCCGGCTTCGAGGGGATCCAGCACGGCGGCCCGCCGAACCTGCACTATCCCGGCCACGGCCAGCTCTGGTCCCGCTATCCGGTTGAAAGCGCCGTGCTTAATAAGGGAGCGGTTTTTTCTCAGCGCAACGCCTACCTCGTCTCCTCCTATCCTGAAACCGTGGGGGGCGGGGCGATCGAGCGGCTGAGGCACCAGCTCCTCCACCCCCTCGAGGCGCGATCGGAGAGCATTCCCCGGGCAGAGGAGCCGAGGTCCTCGGGCGCGCTCGCCCGCCCCGGAGAGACGCCCGAGAGCGCCCCGCTCAAATCCGCCCTCTGGAAGGCGCTCCAGGACATCCGCGACGAGCAGCTCTACAAGGTGGATGCCAACGTCATCGACCTCGGCCTGGTTTATGACGTGCGCGCCCGCGGTGGCACCGTCGAGATCCTGATCACCATGCCGCATCGCGGCCGGCCGGTGCATCATTTCTTCGCCGCCCAGGGAGGCGGCCGCCTGAGCGAGGGCATCCGGGAGCGGCTGCTCAGGGTCGAGGGGGTTCGCGAGGTGGCGGTGAGCTTCACCTGGAATCCGCCCTGGACGGCGGCGCGGCTTACCGTCAGGGGGCGGCGCGCCCTGGGCCTCGAGGATTGAAGCCCCGGGGCGTTTTTTCCCGGCTGCAAGCCCCTGATCCTGGTGCTAAAATGCATCTTTTGAGGCCGGTTCGCGGTACTTTCAAGCTGACCCGAGCCGCCAGCCGATTTTTATTGATGTCTTTATGCTGCTCGAAACGCCCACATTACCGGAAAGCGACCTGGAGCGCGTCCGCTCCTGCGAGGAGGCGATTGGCCATCGCTTCCGCGATGCCCAGCTTCTCCTCCAGGCCCTCACCCACTCCTCGATCAAAACCGAGGACAATCCGTCCAACGAGCGCCTGGAGTTCCTCGGCGACTCGGTCCTGGGCCTGGTGATGACCGAGTTCCTCTACAACTTCTTCCAGGACCAGGACGAGGGGGACCTGACGCAGATCAAGTCGGTCGTGGTCAGCACCTCCACCCTGGCGATGGAGAGCGAGCGCCTGAATCTCGCCCAGTTCTACAACGTCGGCAAGGGGGTGAGCCGGCGCCGCAAGCTGCCGGAGTCGCTCCTCGCCAACGTCTTTGAAGCCGTGGTGGCGGCGATTTACCGCGACGCCGGGCTCGAGGAGGCCCGCCGCTTCATCCTGCGCAACCTCTACCACCAAGTGCTTTCGGTGGCCGGCAACCGCCACCGCCTCAACTTCAAGTCGCTCCTCCAGCAGTACGCCCAGAAAGAGCTCAACATCACCCCCACGTACCGCTTGATCTCCGAGAAGGGCCCGGACCACTTGAAGTGGTTCAAGGTGGTCTCGGTGATCGCCGACCGGGAGTACGCCACCGGCGAAGGGCGCTCGAAAAAAGACGCCGAGCAGATCGCCGCGCGCGAGTCGCTGCGGATGTTCCTGCGGGAGCGCGGCCAGGAAAGCGAGCTGGGGGAGCTGAGCGCGAACGGCTCCGAAGAACTGTCCTCATGAAACCAGCTCCCCAGGAGGCGCAAGCCCTTAGTACCCCGATCCAGAAATATGCGGACGTATGGGCGAGGCATCTTCGTGTGAGGCAAGGCGCGACGACGAGGCTTATTAACGGAGAAATAAGTTGAGGAGGAGCAACGAAGCATCGCGCGAAGAGGACCGGCCAGACGCCACAAGTGACGTATTTTGCGAAGCAAAAAATACGTCACGGTATTTATGGA
>JACQVS010000040.1 GCA_016209605.1 Planctomycetota bacterium | reverse complement strand
TTCGGGGTGCCCGCCTCCTCCGGGCGCTCGAATCTGCGCGACTGCTCGATTCTCGCCCTTGTCTGGCGCCTTCTCGCTCGGCCTCGGGCCTCGGAGCGACTTTCGGGACAGGCTCTTGGCTGAAGCGCCGGCGCGCGGCTTCACCCTGGTGGAGCTGCTCGTGGCGCTCGCCCTCGCCGCCATCATCTCCATGACCATCATGATCATCTCCAACACCGCCCGGGAGATATACGAGGGGACGATGCGCAAGGTCGAGCTTTCGAACCGCTTCCGCCTGGCGCTCCTCACCATGGACCGGGACTTCTCGCAGTGGATCGACACCCCCAACCTCGAGTTCTTCGCTGACGGCAGAGGAGGGCCGGGCACCCGCATCAACCGCCAGTGGGATGAGGGGGAAGAGTTCCCGGACACCACGGATGAGCTGGGGCAGGGGGTGGTCGATGGCGGCATTCCCAACACCTATGACGAGTTCGCTTATATCCTCGAGCGCCACTACACCGGCGTCGATACCGAAGTGAGCCCGGACGTGCCGGAGAACCGCAAGCGCCACGATGCCTACCAGGCCTACTTCCGCACCTTCACGTACGTCGATGGCGAGATCCGCGAGGCCAACGTCGAGTACATGCTGGTCGACCCCAACCGAATGGACTCGAACGGCAACCCGCAGCCGCCGGTGGAGGTGATCGGCAAGGCCCTGGCGGACCTGGTGCTGATCAAGCTCGTCCGATACCACGCCATCGCTCCCAGGCAGCTCCAGGAGATCGCCAAGAACTTCCCCATCAAGCGCCGCCGCGTCGAGGTCAGCTCCAATGTCACCGACTTCAAGGTGGAGTACACGGTGGAGAACCGCTTCTACCGGACCTCTGGCGGCATCGCCTTCCGCACCCCCAAGGAGGACTACGAGTCGCCGTCCGAGCCGGAAACCCAGCCCCAGCTCATCAATGACCCCCAGGTCGGCCCCATGTACAAGAAGACCTTCGGCTACGGCTCGAACCGCATCACCGCGCAGTACGCCAAAGCCTACGCTTACAAGGCGCGCCAGGGAGATCGCCAGCCGCAGGGGGACCACCGGCCAGTGCGCTTCGGCTGGATCACTCCCAACGCCAAGATCCAGTTCGCCGAGCTGACCCAGGGAAGCAAGATCTTTGCCTTCACGCCGGCAAATCGCGGCCAGATCCGCAGCGGTCCAACCCCCCTGACTCGCCAGGTGCAGTGGGTTGGGGACCTCTACACCGTGCGGGCCAACATGAGCGGCCTCCTCGAGTTTTACGAGGACGTCGACTCCACCAACTGGCAGAGCGAGTCGCAGGGTCCCATCCTGTACAAGGCCGCCTTCCTGCCCTCGGCCATCCGCATCACCATGCGCGTCGTCGACGACAGAGGCGAAGGGGCCACCGCGAAGACCATGCAAAGAGTGGTCTGGATTCGACGCAAGGCGCGTTGATTAGTTTCTGTCGCCATTCGGCCACAGAAACTGATTACAATTTTCTGATAAAGATCCACTCCAGGACGTACACCAGCCCTGAAAAGGCGATGATCCCCACGACCATCAAGGTGAGGAAGTGCAGCGCTTCCCGCGCCAGCCATTTCCAGTCGCCGCCGCGCGCCAGGGTGCAGACCACCGCCACCACGGCGGAGATGAAAACGAAATAGAGGAGCGTTTCGACCAAGGAGTTCATGGTTCCCCCGGGGCTTTCCGCCTCTCCTCCCCCGGCCGGCGCATGCTCTCTAGCCAGGTCTTGGGATCAGCGAGGTGCAGGACGAGGAGCAGGTTCAAAAGGCCGGCGATGCTGGTGAAGAGGATGCCGGTGTTGAGGAGGGGCGGTAGAGTGCGGTCCACTCCCGGTGGGGGGGTGCGCTTCTCCCCCCACAGGTAATTCGAGACCAGGGTGCCGAGGCCGTTCCCCACCTGCCCCCAGAAGAAGATCGGATGGATGGCTCGGTTCACCGGGCGGAAGTCGCCCAGATACTGGCCGATCCAGAAGGTGGCGTTCACGGCCGCGAAGAGGATGGCCGCCCGCGCCCGCTGGCCGAGGATCCAGTGGCCGGCGCCGGGGATCAGCCAACCGGCGAGGACGGTGGAAAGGTAGTCGAAGTTGAGGGTGAAGCGGGCGTCTGGTGGGGTTTTCATGGTTGCGCGGTCTGCATCCTACATCTCGAAGTCTTCTCCCAGGTAGTACTTTCGCGCCAGCGGGTCCGAGAGGATCTCATCCTTGTTCCCCTGGGCGATGATCTTGCCGTCGAGGATGATGTACGATTTGTCCGTGGTCGCCAGCGTCTCCCGGACGTTGTGGTCGGTGAGCAGGATGCCGATCCCCTTCTGCTTCAAGCGGAAGATGATGTGGCGGATCTCCGAGACGGCGATGGGATCGACGCCGCTGAAGGGCTCGTCGAGGAGGATCAGCTTGGGCTCGGTGATCAGGGAACGGGCGATCTCCAGGCGGCGCTTCTCGCCGCCGGAGAGCACCTCGGCTTTGGAGCGCAGGAGGCGCCCCAGTCCGAACTCCTCGACCAGCTCGTCGCGCCGGCGAACGCGCTCGCCGGCGGAGAGCGAGGTGGTCTCGAGGATGGCGTTGAGGTTGTCCTCGACGGTGAGCCGGCGGAAGACGCTCGACTCCTGCGACAGGTAGCCCATGCCGAGGCGGGCGCGCTTGTACATCGGCATCCGGGTGACCTCGCGCCCGAGGAACCGGATGGTTCCTTCGTCGGCGGGGATCATGCCGATGGTCATGCGGAAGCTGGTGGTCTTGCCGGCGCCGTTCTTGCCGAGGAGGCCGATGATCTCGCCGCCGCCGACGATGAAGCTGACGCCGTCGACCACGGTCCGGCCCCCGTAAGTCTTGGAAATTTCAATCACCTCGAGGAGCGGATCGCCGACGCCGCTCCCGCGGTGCTCCCGGGCCTCTACTGGGGTCGCTTCAACCATGATGCCTCGCTCTTTTCCGATCGAAAAGCTGTAATGCGGGCTTCGCCCGCAACCGAGCTATCCGCAACTTCTCCGCAGGATGCGGAGAAGTTGCGGAGGAAGAATCTATCCATAAGTTTCCCTCCTTCAGCGGATGAACTGGGGCTGCCAGTTGGTCGGCCACGCCGGCCAGAAGACGAGCAGCGCTTTCCCCATCAGGTTGCGCTCAGGGACCGTGCCCCAGAAGCGGCCATCGAGGGAGTTGGGGCTGTTGTCGCCGCAGGGGAAGTACTCGTTGGCGCCGGCTGCCGCGGCCGACCCGACGTGGTAAGTATGGGTGCTCGGATCGTACATCCGCGCTTCGTAGACCTCCGGCAAGACATTGGAGGTGATCTGGGTGTAATACACGTCGCGGCAGACCTCGACCGACTCGAAGTCGGCGGTGACGTCGCTCGCCAGGAGCATCAGGTAGTGATCATCGGGCTTCAGCTCCGGCGAGCCGCTCTCGTACTCGATGGCCATCGCTTCCCGGCCGTTCAAGCGCACCGCGATGCGGTCATCGACGTTCTCGAACTCCACTTGCGAAGGGGAGAGGATCGGCAGCGCCACTTCGGCCGCCGCTTGCAGGCCCTTCCACTCGGCGGGAGGCTCCCGGCGCGGATTGTACCTGCTCATGTCCTTCTCGGCCGGCAGTCGGCGCAGGGTGGCCGGGCGGGCGGGGTCGGGCTTGCCGACGGGAATGCGCAGCTGGAAGGTGAAGTCGCCGTCGCGGATCTCGCCGCCGATCCAGCCGCTTCCCATCGACGGCCGGACCGTGAACGCCACCTTCTTGTCGCCGACCTGGTGGAACGCGACGGAGCGCGAGTCCGGGTGGAAGAGGTTGTAGTTGTAGAAGTCGACGCAGCGGCGGTTGAACTTCAAGGCGGCAATTCGCCCTGGCGGCTGGAGGACGTTAACCGCCCAGCGGTTGGCGTCGGGGCGCTGCGCCTCGGGGAGCCACTTCCACCACTGGGAGTTGATCCGGGCCGGGAGGTCCTTCCCCTCGAGGCCGCTGTCCTTCTCGAAGACCTCTTTCCAGGCCGGCTCGGGGTTGTAGCCGCGCTCCCGGACCTTGGTGTCGGAGATCTTCGTCCACAGCGCCTTCTGGACGTCGGGGCGATCGAGCTTGCGCTCGAGGTGAGGCTTCTCCTCCCCCGGCCCCTGCACGTAGAGGTCGCCGCCGCGGAAGGAGATCTTCTCCCCGGGCAGTCCGAGCAGGCGCTTGATGTAGTTCTTCTCCTCGTTCATCTGAAAGACGATGACGTCCCAGCGCCTCGGCGGCCCCAGCCGGTAGGCGAACTTGTTGACCAGGATCTTGTGGCCGCCGGTGTGGTTCGATTGCTCGAGCAGCTCGCGGAAGCGCAGCTGGCAGATCGGGCACTCGAGGGTGAGTTCCCGTCTATGGACAGAGCTTCTGGAGAAGTCCTTGAGTTCCGCTTTCCACCGGAACTGGCAGGTCTCCGAGTCGCAGGTGAGGACGGCGGTTTGACCGGCCACGGAATCGGCGAAGAGGCGGTGGTTGGGCAGGCCGCACTTCGGGCACTTGCCGAGGTAAACCGTCATCTCCTGGAAGGGGACGCTGAGCTTCCCCGTGTCGGTGTCGCTTTGCAATCCGAAGTTGAACTCGGTGTCGCAATTGGGGCAAGTGGCCCAGGCGTGGATGCCGAAGAGGGTCGGGGCCATGGAGCCGGTGGGAATCTCGAACGCCTCCACCGAGAAGTGGCGGATGATCAAGGCCAGGACGAAGGCGACGATGATCGTCTCGAGGTTTTCCCGGAAGTGGTCGTAGTGGCTTTTCGGCTCGGGAGACTCCGTTCCAGGGCCAGGAGGGCTTGAGGGGGGGTGCTCTTTTGGATCCTTTTTTTCTTTGAGTTTTCCCATGACCTCGAAACGCTTCAATATGCCGATTCCGGTCCGATTTCGCTTCGTTGAAGCGGGTTCCTTACAAAAGGTACCTTTATAACGGATGTTTCCGTCAACATCCACTTCCCAGCGCCCTTGCCAGATATTGCCGGAGCCGGCGCAAGGCCCGGCCGCGGTGGCTGCGCCGGTTCTTTTCGACGGCGGGCAGCTCGGCAAAGGTCAAGCCCAGGTCGGGGATGAGGAAGAGCGGGTCGTATCCGAATCCCCCCTGGCCGCGCCCGGCCTCGATGATCCGGCCGCGGCACTCCCCCCGCGCCGTGAAGGCCACTTGCGGCTCCTCACCCGCTTTTCCGGGAACCTCCACCAGCGCCAGGGCGCAGGCGAAGCGGGCGCCGCGGCGCTCCGGGGGAACGTCCCGCAGCGCCTCGAGGAGCTTGCGGTTGTTGGCCTCGGCTGGACTATTGCCGGCGGAGCCGGGCGAGGCCGCGTAGCGGGCCGAGTGAATCCCGGGCGCCCCCCCCAGCGCGTCGACGCACAGCCCCGAGTCATCCGCCAGCACCCAGCGCGGCCTTTCTTCCCGCGGCAGCTCGCCGGCGGCGCGGGCGAAGGCCAGGGCCTTGAGGGCGGCGTTCTCCTCGAAGGTCGCGCCGGTCTCGGCCACCGCCGGCTGGCGCGGCAGCCGCTCGCAGCCCGTCACCTCGAGGGGGAGAGCGGCGAGAAGGGCGGCGATCTCTTCAACCTTGTGGCGGTTGCCGGTGCCGACCAGGAGCCGGGGTGTGGTTGTGGCCATCATCATAGAAATCCTTTAATATAAGAGGGTATGGCAAAACACAAGCGGCAAGTTCGGCCGTGGCGGGGGCTTTGGCTCTCAGCGGCGGTGTTTTGGGGCTCCCTCGCTGCCGGCGACGTCGTCTACCTGAAAAACGGCAGCCGCATGGAGGGGGAGGTTTCGCCGGGGAGCGGCGAGGGGAAGATCCGCGTCACCATCGACCAGGGGGTGGTTATCGAGTTCAAGAAGGAGGAAGTCGAGAAGGTGGTGCCCCAGAAGCCTCCCGCGCAAGTGGTGGATGAGCGCCTGGCGGCGATCACCGGAGAAGACCTTCCCGCCCTTCTCGAGCTCGCCGTCTGGGCCGAGGAGCGGCGGCTGCGCACCAAGGTCGAGGCCATTTACCAGCGCATCCTCAAGATCGACCCGAACCACCCGGCGGCGCGGAAAGGGCTGGGCTACACCGTCTACCAGAACCGCTGGAGGCGGGAGAGCGAGCTTAAAGCGAAGCAAGGCCTCACCCAGTATGATGGCGAATGGGTGACGCCGGAGGAAAAAGCCCGCCGGGCTCTGGAGAAGCTGCGCAAGGAGGTGGCCGATGACTTCCGCGGCGCCGACTCCGACAACCGTTACATCCAGGAGTACTCCATCCGCCGGCTCCTCGATCGCAAGCTGCCCGAAATGGAGGGAATCCTGCTCGAGTATCTGGCCCATCCCTCGCAGGCGGTCCGGGTGGTGGCCGTGCAGGCCCTGGCGGGCTTGCGGGAGAAGCTTGCCGCTCCCAGGGACGGCGCCGCCGAGCATCGCCTGGCGCAGGCGCTGCTCGAGCGGACGCTCGAAGAAGAGAACCCCGTGGCGCGAAACGCCCTGGGGTCAGCGCTCGTCAAGCTGCGCCACCGGAATTTCTTCGAGCTGGCCTTGAAAACGGTGGCGGATTCGGCGAACGCCCTGCACCGCGAGCGAGCCGCCGACGGCGTCGTCTTCGTCCTGCGCAAGGACTGGGTTCCCGAGGTGATCGCCGCCTTGCCGAAGGCGCCTCCCGGCGTGGCGGTCCAGGGGAACCCCTCCATCCGGCGGATCCTGGAGAAGATCTTCCAGCAGGACTTCGAATACCGCGCGAAGGACTGGGCGGAGTGGTGGAGGCGAAACGCCCACCGCTACACCGACGAATAGTTGCGGCCGATCAAGCGCTGGATTTCCTGCGTCCTTCCGGAAAGCTTGCCGTCGCGCTCGCGGGCGTGGCGCGGCAGGGTGGAGCCGGGGAACAGGTCGTACTCGGCGGTCGCCCAGCCGCTGCCTCTGCCCTCGAGAAACGGTGGCACCCCTTCTTCAAAGGTGGCGGTGCAAAGGACGCGCGTCAGCCCGGCGGAGTAAAGGACCGAGCCGGGAACTCTCTCGAGAAAGCCGCACTGAAGGGTCACCGGGCGCAGGGCATCGGCCGAATAGGATCGGTAGATGGTTCCGGCGTGTTTCGTTTCCATGGCAAGGCTTATTGTACGTGAAAGTTCTGTTGCTTTGAAGAACCGGGGCGATTACATTAGCCCGCACTTATGAAGCCCACGAAACCTCTGCTCCCTCTCGCCGTTCTTTGCCTTCTCGGCTGCATCGGCCAGCCGGTCGATCAAGAAATCAATCATGAGCTCGAGACCCTCCAGAAAGAGCCGTGGGGGGACCCGCACAAGGTCATTGCCGAGGTGAACGGGCGTCCCATCACCCGCGGCGGGTACTACCAGAGGGTGCTGGACCAGTTGGGCACCCGCACCGTGCTGAGCTCGATCATCAAGGAGGAGCTTTTCTTTCAGGAGGCGGAGCGGCTCCGGATCGCCATCGCCGAGGAGGAGGTAAAAGCCAGGGTGGAGGAGAAGCTCAAGAGCGAGGCCAGCGAAGTGGGCGGCCTGGATCCCATGGCCAACTTGCAGAAGATTTACGAAAACCAGGGCCTGAGCCTCGACGATGTGCGCGAGGACTACGCCCGCATCATCCGGAAGCATCTCCTCATCGGCAAGGTGGTGAAGGCCATGCGGGTGGTGGATGACCAGGCGCTGCGAAAATATTATCAAGAGACCTTCTTCAAGACCCGCTACCGGGTGGGCGTGATCGCCTACGCCTACCGCGCCGACCCGGGCCCCGCCAGCGCCGTCGAGCAGAAGAAGCTGCAGGTCATGGGGCGGGCTCTGGAGGCGCTCAAGCGCCTCCGCGACGGGGCCGACTTTGCCGAGATCGCCCGCGGCGAGTCCATGGATGAGGCCAGCCGGCGGCGGGGCGGTGACATGGGCTATGTCAGCGCCGATGATCCGCTCCATCCCACGATCAAGGAGGCGGTCTTCAAGCTCAAGCCGGGGGAGACCAGCGAGCCGGTCGACTTCCCCGAGGTCGGCTCGATCAGCCTCTTCCGGGTGTCGGAAATCGTGCTCCAGAAGAGCTTTAGCGAGTGCCAGGCGGCGCTTCGACAAGAGCTGGTCGAACGGGAGCCCGATTTGAAGGAAATCGAAGAGACTCTGGAACTCTTGCGGACTCGTGCTAATATTAGATACTTTGGACACCCGGCGAAGGGTGTCCAAAACTAGCCGCTGCGGGGAGAAACCGGCAGCGGCACGAAGAGAAGTAGAGAAGAAGCAGAGAAGAAGTAGAGAGAAAGGATACGACGATGATCCAAGCAGGCGTCGAGGAGAGGAGTGTCGCTTTGCCTTCCCTGGCCGAGGGGCAAATGGAGTCAGCCGTTGGGGTATCGCCTCCAGAAATCCAGTCCGATGCCCCGTTAGATTCTCAGCGATTTTACCGGAACCGTCTCCCCAGCAGCGCGGCCTTGCCGGCCGAGGTTGGGGTGGAGACTCCGGCGGTGATGGCGAAGGAGGAGGTGCCGGCAGCGCTCCCTGCTGAGGCTCCGGAGCTCAGCCTCCCCGAGCTGCAAAGCGCCATCGAGGCGGTGCTCTTTTCGACCGGCGAGCCGGTCACCATCCGCCAGCTGGCGGAGCTGTTTGAAATTTCGGTGCACGACGTCCGCGAGGCGGTGGAGAACCTGCGCCTCGATCTGGTTGATCACCAGCGGGCCTTTCGGCTGCAGGAGGTCGCCGGGGGCCTCAAGCTTCTCACCCTACCTCATTTTCACCCCTGGGTGGCGAAGCTGCAGCAGAGCCGCAAGCAGGAACATCTCTCGCCGGCGGCCCTGGAGACCTTGTCCGTCATCGCTTACAAGCAGCCCATCAGCAAGGCCGCCCTGGAGGGCATTCGCGGCGTCCAGTGCACCCCCATCTTGAAGACGCTCATGGACCGCGGGCTGATCAAGATCGTCGGCCGCGAGGAGAGCTTGGGGAAGCCGCTCCTCTACGGCACCACCCAGCTCTTTCTGGAGACCTTCGGCCTCCCCTCGGTCACCCACCTGCCGCAGCCGGAGCTGGACCTGGCGAACGGCAATGGACAGCAGAACGGGAACGGACAGCCCGCGGCATCAGCGCAAGCGGGGAGCTGAAAGAGCAAAGGCGGGTCCCGGGCTTTTTGCTTGAAGAGGGGGAAAAACCTCTCTAAGATAGTCAAATTCCGCCCCAATTATTAGGCACAGTCCTGCGCCCATAGCTCAACTGGATAGAGTAACGGCCTACGAAGCCGTAGGTTCCCCGTTCGATCCGGGGTGGGCGCGCCAACAAAACCGAAGGCCGCAGCACAGGTTGCCGCGGCTTTCTTTTTTTGCGCTACTGGACGATGGGAGCCTGGAGTCCATTCTGGAATCCACAATATCAGAAGGGAGCTGAGGGCGCAAAGGCCTTAATCCGAACCTCTGTGAATCAGACAGAGGGCGGAGGGCCGAACCCTCCGCACCCCCAAAGCTGGGATGAAGACGACCCGTTCTTGCGCGGTGCCTCAGGTTGCATGGCACGAGGCCAGAATAGGCCGTCTGCAATTTATGGCTGGTTGCTTGCAGCCGGGCGCCTTCCCTGATCCAGGAGGCTCCTGCCGCCTTGATTCATTTTGCCCCCCAGTTTCTTGTATTTGTCCACTACCATAGTTTCAAATGTGTTTCGAGAAAACACCTAGGCCGGGGGTGGGGGAGGGAGCGAAGTCGTCAGGAGCGGGAGGGCTTGGCTTGGCCGCGCTGTGGCCGAGCCCGGGAGGCGTTGGTTGCCGGCTCGGGCTATGTCGGGGTCGCCTTCGGCGACAGCGAGCGAGCCCGCTCGACGCCCTGGCCGGCGCACGCCTTGGCTTTCGTCGCCGTCCGGGCATGAAGAAGCGAGCCGATCCCGTCACCGATGCGGCTGTGAGTTTTATCTCCGTGCGCGAAGCGCAGCGAGACCGAGCCCGACACTTCCCACGACTTTGAGGCCGGCGAGGACGACTCACCGCGTGGGCGCGGGTCATTCACAAGGAACTTCGGCCGGCTCCAGGGAGTTGAGGGGGGGTTCGCCGAGGAAGACCGAGCTTAACAGGATGATTGGGTCGGTGATGTCAAGCTCGCCGCTGAGATCAAAGTCGGCGGCGATGGGGCAGTCTGGTTGTAGGCCGCCAAGGAAAAGATACTGCAAGTCCACGATGGCGTCGGCGGTGTCGAGTTGGTTGTCGAAATTGGCGTCCCCTCGGAGCGTTTTCGGGCCGCTGCGGATTTTGAGTGTAGCCTTCGTCAAAAAAAGCGGAGCCACCTCGGTAGCGATGGGTATACTACCGTCATTCAATCCCTGACGATGGTACACCGCGATCCAGTTGTAGAAATTTTCGAAGCGCTCAAAACGTATGTCCACTTCCCCCTTCTCGTTGGTTCCTTCAGCGACGTTGAAGTAAAGTGTTGCAAGAAGTACCCGCTCGCCTTCTTGTCCGACCCGGCGTCTGGTGTTTGCCATCAAGAGCCCGAAGCCACCTGACTGGTTGTCTATGTTTTTGATGCCAGGGCGCGTATGTTCCTCGACTCGGACAAGCTGCAGGTACTCCGGAGGAAACCTTATAGCCGTCATGAAACCGCTGAACTCGTAGTTCGAGGTGGCGAACAAATCCATAGCAACATTCGTCCCGCCAGGTTCCACAAACAACGGCCCTACTAATTCAAAGTTGACTTTGGCGTTGTCAGCCGTGGGAACCTCTGAATAAATCTTGGCATCCGGAGGGAGAGGCGGAAGGTCAGGGTGCGTAGGCTCACCAGGAACGATGTTAATCGTGCCGGGTACGTGAAGCGATGACAAGGTATGAAATTCCCTTGGAGGTTCATCTAGCTGATAATATAGCTGGCTGGTTTCGCAAGATCTTCCAACAAGCTTATTTTCACAGGGGCGAACCTGACCTATCGGCTTGTCATCGCTGAGAATCCGGAAATACACCGTTGCAAGAGGAAATGATTGCCCCGGTAAAAGGAATTTCTTATCTGCTTCCCGGCGAATCGCACAAGCAAGGGAAAATACTCCCTCATTGTCCCATGGCGGCCTTCCCGCCTCCCCTCCCGGGGGATAGAAATAGGTAAAAAAAACCAGGGATTCATAAAAATCCGAATACCTTTGGCTGTCAAGAAGTTCAAGAGCGCTCCTGTCATAACACCCAACAATAAATATTCCTACCAGGATCGGGTTTGAGATCTCCAGATCCAGTTTGGCATCAAGGAGAGTCACTGAAATGTCAACTTCGACTACATCACCAACAGCCCCTTGATTCGAAGAAAATGTGAAGTAGAAATGGTCCGTCTTAAATTCTTGGTAGGCCGGAAAGCAAACGTCAGCAACGGAGATTGTGGGTAACAACAAGACGGCGAAGGTTATTAATGGTCTGTTCATGGGGATTTCCTGTTTCCCTCAAGGGGAAGGTGGGCACCTTGAGCACGTCCCGTCCGCCGCAAACTCATTGCAGCCTGATAAGGTAACACCACATGGCAGAGCATCTCCACTCGGGTCTTTCCCGCAACATGAGGATGTCGGAGTACAACTAAATGGACAAGATGGTGGCTGTCCACCTTGGAAAAGAAAAACAAGTGTATTAATAGCATCAGTTTGATCAATTTTTCCATCATCATTTTCATCGGCCGCGTCGTAGCATGGTGGTGGCGGCCCCTGACCTGATATCCAGTTCAATGTCCAGACAGCATCCGACATATCGACCACCGCGTCGTTATTTGAATCCCCTCGAATAAAAGGGCCCTGGGGGCTCGGGGTCTGGAAAATGTCTTGCAAGTAGTTCTTGTCCCCATCCGGTCCAAGGAGGTTATTCGCTACCGACTCGTAGACGGCAATTTTCCCATCACCGCTAACATCCGGATTGAACGAGTGGTCGTTCGCCTGAGCTCCAGCGCTATCGACGCTGAAGATGCTGGCGAGAAAGGTAGAGGTGTTGTGAATAAAGATGTCCCTTTTTACGTTTGTATCTGGGCAAGGAGGATTTCCGAAAAGAAGATTATTGGAGTGTGATGCATAGCCAATGAAAGCCCCGTTCGTCGAAAGCATGGGCTGGAATGAATGCCCGTTGGGAACGATCGGACCGCAACGAACTACAGAGACGCGAGTGGGAACTTGGCAGAAGGGAGGAATGATGTTATTGACGCTAACATAAAACACATCTTCAAAACAATCGTCGTCGCACCCAGTTGAGCGGAAGTCTGTGGCAAACGAACTAAAAGCTATTACATTTCCATTTCCACTGATGCTCGCCCGGCGAGAACAGCCATTGCCTGCAAAGCATCCTTCAGGCACTCTATTAACCTTACTGACTAAGAAAGTGGCGGGAAATTCTTCCATTGAAGCCCGGCTCATGTCGCGGAGGTAAACCTGCTGGATCGGATTCGGACAGGCCGGAGGTGGGTTGTTGCAACAATCTTCGTTGGGATCGGGGCAAAGTGTGGGGTCTGCACAGCTGGCCCAATCACAAGGAGCGCCGTGCATTACTATCCGGGAACCATCGTCGCTGATGACGCGACCAACCCCAAGGCCCGTGACCATCGCCGGGCAACCTGAAGGGGCGGATGGACATCCTGGTTCTGGCGCGGGGATTGGACCATTTGGACATACTAAAGATTGAGCGTCTCCAAGGGTGGACATTGATGCAGTGGACTGAATCGGGACAAATGGAAACTCCATTGGGAACTCGGCCACGCTTGCAATCTCCATTGGACCCGCCGTACCATCCGGCTTGATGGTCACCCGCAACACATCCGAGGTCGCGCCGTTACTATCATCAATAGTCGTCAGCAGGACAAACATGAAAAGCGCCGCGACGTAAAAAATACACGTTCTACCAGTCACCATACTTGACGGGTAGCCGAGTCTCTTTCTTTCGCAAAATTTTGTCAAATCGCTCAGCCAGGAATGGTGCATTGTGAGACCCCGAATTGATAAAGAGGAAAAGCAGAACATTTTAGAACCTCCCCAGCCAGGTACTCCCCTTCAGAAGAGAACGAACCAACGGCTCAGGTCCATCCTCCCGCTCTCCTCGTTTGGAAGGTATGAAAGTGAAATCTTTTTACTCCCTCGTGGTTTTTTTTATCCACAAAAAATTCGATCTTTTTTACTGGGTGTGTCCGAAGTCACAAACCGCACACAGACACTCCGGCCCGATGGGGATAGCGCGGTCTGGGTTCAGCGGTGGGCGAGGGCGCGGGGAAGGCGTGGACCGGGGCAGCGGGGCTGCCGGGTCTTTTGCAGTGCACGGTTTCACCAGCGTGGCGGGCCGTGCGAGATCTCGGCTGAGGTACCAGACTGGACATGTTCTCGGGTTCCAAGCACGAGACCGGCCGCGGGCTCTAGCCGGCCGCGGCAGCGGGCCTTGTAGGGGGCGTGACCGGCGTGGAGAAGGGCGGCGCACTGTTCGGCGGTGAGGATGACCGGCATTCTGCGCACTCACTCGCGGCGGCGAGCGATAGTGCGCGTGAGACGCTCGGCGGCGCCTTCCGGAAGCCAGCCGTGAGAGGTTCAGGAGAGGAAAAAGGCTTTGAGCGCGTGTTTCAGTAGCCCTCCTGGCTTCGGCCGGCTGCAAGCGCCCCAGACTGCGTTGCGCCCCTTCGGTCGAGTGCTCTGCACTCGCCTTCGGGCAGCCCTCCCTGCGGCCAGCTATGCTGGCGCCCGCCGGTCCGGGCGCTCGCTCCTGCGCAATTGCTCGGAGCTCACCCTCGCCGATACTCTCCGACTGTATCGCCTACGTCGGCGCGCCTTGTCTAGCGCGCTCGGGCACCCCCCGCGAAGCGGGTGGTCGCGGCCTCGAGCCGACGGATGACCTACCGAAACAGGCTCTAAGGAATCCATGATCCCCTGGTTCATTTCGTCGGTTGGGGTGGCTGCGAAGCGGTCTTGGTTGCAGCTGGTTGCGGGGCGCTTGTCGAGGGAGTGCTTGCCGAGGTTGGGGGTCCTGATGGAGGTAGTTGACTGGAAGGCGATGAGGCCGAGGCCTTCACTCCGCCAACAGGTGCTTTGGCGCCTTGGGGAGGAGCGGCTGCAGGTGTTTGCGCTTGGAATTTTCCGGCCTTCAGCCGCCAAGCTGCTCCGGGATGGTGGGCCGGGGGGAGTGGGGCTCCCTTGACGGTCGCCATGAAGGACTGCGTACAGCCTGCGGCAGTACATCGGTAAGTGCCAACTTCAGGGGCAGGATCGCCTGGTTTCAGATCTCCAAATTTAAGCATGAGCGCCTCCTATCGGGTTGGGGGTTCATAAAAATTAACAGGCGGGTCAAAGCCTGGCCTGCAAAGGACGATTTTCAAAACACCAAATTCAAAACGCAATTCAAGTGCCAGATCCAGCTCGGATTTTTCAATTGCATAAGATCTTGCTTTGAATGGCGTTCAATTTGGTTGTGCCAAAATGAATCACTCTTCAATTTTGTTGAATTCACCCAAAAGGGGTAATATAACCCAATTTGATGAAGGGATCGAAGCCTTACGAAAGTCTGAGATCATGATTTCTGGTCAAATCCTCATTGTCGATCAAGACAGCCATTTCCGCGAGCAGCTCGGTAACAGCCTCAGTGCGGAGAAGATCGGCTGTATGGAAGCCGGCTCCCTCAGGGAAGCCGCTCGATTGATCGAGCTGAACGAATTCGACACTGTACTTCTCGCCCAGCGCCTCCCGGATGGGAACGGTCTCGATCTCATTCCCGCCGTTTTGAATACCCACCCTGCCACGCCGGTGATCGTCATGACCGCCTACTCCTCAATCGCCAGCGCGGTAGAAGCCATGAAGCGTGGTGCCTTCGATTACCTCCCCAAGCCTGTTTCCAAGGATCAACTTCTGGTCACTCTCGGGAAGGCTTTTGAGACGAGAAATTTGCGCCAAGAAATGGCTAGAATCACCTCTGAAAACATGATGAGATATGGCCTCGATGCGATCATCGGTCAAGGCCCGGCCATTGCCGGACTGCGGGAAGCGCTGAAAAAAATCGTCCAGGCTCCGTCGACAACGGTATTGATCCAGGGTGAATCCGGCTCGGGAAAGGAGCTGGTCGCCAAGGCCCTTCACTATACCAGCCGGAGAGCCTCCTTCCCTTTCGTCCCCATAAACTGCTCCGCCATTCCTGAGTCCCTTCTCGAATCCGAACTATTCGGCTACGAAAGCGGCGCCTTCACCGATGCCAAGTCTACGAAGCGGGGCCTTTTCGAGGTTGGTAATAATGGCACTGTCTTCCTGGACGAGATCGCCGAGCTCAATCTGGGTCTCCAGGCCAAGATTCTCCGCTTCCTCGAGGAACAGACCTTCAAGCGCGTGGGCGGCACCAGGGACATTACCGTGGACGTGCGAGTCCTTGCCGCGACCAATGTCAACCTCGAAAGGGCGGTATCCGAGGGCCGATTCCGCGAGGACTTGTATTATCGCTTGAAGGTGGTGCCGGTCATCGTTCCCCCTCTGCGGGAACGAACCGAGGACATCCCGCTCCTGGTGCGGTATTTCATCGATCACTTCAACAAAAGGTTCAGGAAGCGATTCGATGACGTCACCCCGGAAGCGTTGCGCAAGCTCTGCATGCATCCTTGGCCTGGCAATGTTCGTGAATTGAAGAACGCCATTGAAAGAGTCATCATCCTCGAGGAAGGTCCCTTGATCGAGGCGAGCCAGTTGATTCTCAACGATGGTAGACTGCCTCCCACTGAAATAAAACCTGCCACTGAAATAAAACTTTGCAATCCTTCAGCCGATCACATTCCGGAGAACTTGTCCCTGGAGCAAATCGAAATCAAGGCGCTTGTTCAGGCTCTCGAGCGAACCAACGGCAACCAGACCAACGCCGCAAAGGCGCTCGACATTTCCCGCGACAAGCTTCGGTATCTGATTCGCAAATACGGCTTGAAAATGGAAACTCGGGTAGTGTCTTCCCGGGCGCGCATAAAGTCCGCCAGTTATCTATAAATGTTCCCCATACACTTTTCTTCCACGGAAAGAGAGAGGCCGTGAAACATGCCCACGCTAGAGCAGCTGGAGGCCCTTCTGGCCAGGGAGCCGGACGATGTGTTCCTGAACTTCGGCCTGGCCATGGCGCTGGCCAAGCAGGGGAGAGTAGAGGATTCCTTGAGCCGCTTCAACCACGCCTTGAGCCTCGACCCCCGCTACGTCGCGGCCTACTTCCAGAAGGCGCGGGTGCTGGCGCAGGTGGGACGGGCCGAGGAAGCCAAGACCGTGCTGTTCCAAGGCATCGAGGCCGCCGGCGCCGCCGGCGACCACCACGCCCAGGGGGAGATGGCGGAGTTTCTGGAAAGCCTTTAATCTCAAATTTGATATACCAGGAAAGCGAGTTCCCATGGAAAATAAAACGACAACCGGCCGGCGCGATTTCCTCAAATCCTTGACCGCGGGCGGACTGGCCGGCGGCTGGGCCATGAGCTTCGCCGCCCTTCCGGCCCACGCCCGGGTCCTCGGCGCCAACGACCGCATCGAGGCCGGCATGATCGGCGTCGGCGGGCGCGGCACCCATCTCCTGCAAATGGTGCTCAAGCGCCCGGACGCGGCGGTGGTGGGGATCTCGGACGCGTACGAAAAACGCCAGCGCGCCGCCGGCGCCCTGGCGCGCGAGGCCCGGCTCTACGGCAACTTCCGCGAGCTGCTTGACCGCCCCGGCCTGGATGCGGTCTTCATCGCCACCCCCGACCACTGGCACGCCCCCATGTCGCTCGCGGCCCTCGCCAAGGGACTCGACGTTTACTGCGAAAAGCCCATGACCTTGACGGTCGAGGAGGCGAAGGAGGTTCACCGCGCCGTCCAGGCCTCGAAGAGCGTCTTCCAGGTCGGCGTGCAGTCGACCTCCTGGAGCAAGTGGTGGAAGGTGAAGGCGGCCCTGGAGAAGGGCATGCTGGGGAAGATCGTCTGCTGCCAGAGCGCCTACAACCGCAACGAGCCGGGCGGCACCTGGAACTACAAGATCGATCCCAAGGCCGGGCCCGAGGGCCGGGGCGAAGATCACATCGACTGGGAGGAGTGGCTGGGCTCGGCGCCCAGGATCCCCTTCAGCGCCGAGCGCTTCTTCCGCTTCCGCAAGTACTGGGACTACTCGGGCGGCATCGCCACCGACCTCCACTACCACAACGTCGCCCCCTTCCACCTCGCCATCCGGAACGACTTCCCGTCCCGCGTCGCCGGCATGGGCGGCATCTGGGCGCACAAGGACGGCCGCGAGGTGCCCGACACCTTCCTGACCGCCGCCGACTATCCCGGCGAGTACTCCATGATCATCCCGTCGACCATGGCCAACCGGCGCGGCTCCCTGCCCCTCATCCGCGGCGAGGAGGCGACCCTGGTGATGGGGGACGACTGGGAGGGAGAGGAGCGGGACCGCATCGAAATCATCCCCGAGGAGCCTTTTCAGGACAGCTTCCGCAAGAAGTGGGGCCAGGACCGCGTCCTCATCGACAAGACCGCCAACGAGGGGGACCAGCTCCACGTCGACAACTTCTTCGAGTGCGTGCGCTCGCGCAAGCGCCCCAACTGCGACGCCGAGCTGGCCTACAAGGTGATGGTGACCATCGGTCTCTCGGTTCGGTCCTACCGCGAGGGGAAGATGTTTTACTGGGACGCCGCCAGGGAGGCGGCGGTGGATTCGAAGCCGGCGTGATCCACAGCCCCCTGAGGGCCGGAGGTGGAACATGAGGAAAGTAGAGCAAGGAGCGATACCGTGCCGCTGTGGATCATCCTGATCGTCATTGCCCTCGTCATCCTGGCGCTCCTCCTCCTGGCGCTGTTCAAGGATTCTTGACCAGAACCCGGCGGAAAGGGTTACAATAGTACAGGAATATCAACCTTGAGCAAGGAAACCATGATATGACGATCAGAACGCTTCAGCCCCCTGCGATTCCCGTCAAGCTGCCCGCCCCGCGCCGGTGGACCTACAAGGACTACTGCCGCTTGCCCGAGGACGGCTGGCGGTATGAAGTGATTCAAGGAAGATTGTACATGACGCCCGCTCCCAGAACCCCTCATCAAAGAACCCAGATGATTTTATCATCGAGCTTGCACCAATTCGTCACCGCCAGAAATCTGGGTGAAGTTTTTCCCGCCCCCATCGATGTCATCCTCCCGGGCCTGGCGGAGCCGGTGCAGCCGGACATCATCTTCATCGGCCGGAAGCGCCTCAAGATCATCAAGGAGAAGTACGTCAAAGGCGCTCCCGACCTCCTGGTGGAGATTCTTTCCCCCACCAGCTGGCACGCGGACCGCAACGTCAAGTTCGAGGTGTACGCCAAAGCCGGTGTGAAGGAGTACTGGATCATCGATGCCGAGAAGCGGGAAGTCGAAATTTACCGCCTGGAAAAGGACAGAACCTACTCCCTGACCAGGCGCTACGGCGCCGGCGAGACCGCTTCCTCGAACTTGCTCAAGGGCTTCAAGGCGGCGGTGAGCCAACTCTGCCCTTGAAAGCTCGAGCCGCCCTTCCCGTGAACTGCGTCCTCGCCTTCGACACCATCAAGGACCCCCGCGACCTCGCGGAAACGCTCCACCTGGCCGCCGGCTTCGGCGCCGAGGTCCACTTGATCGGCAACTCCATCGAGCCCACGAGCTACAAAGTGCTGCGGCGGCTCATGTCCTGGCGGCCGGAGCTGGCCCAGCGGCCCGAGCGCCTGGCCGCGCGGCGCTTTGAAACGGTGTCTTCCTGGGCCGAGGCCATGAAAGAGCGCGATCTCGAAATCATCGCCCTCGCCGTGGAGGGGGGCGAGCCGCCGTGGTCGCTGCCGCGCTCTTTTTCACGCCGACTGGCATTTCTTCTGGGCGAGGAAACCTGGGGCCTGTCGAGGAGCGAGCTGGCGTGCTGCGGCCGCCGCTGGTCGATTCCCCTGGGGAAGGGCGGCCGCTTTTACACTCTGGGCCAGGCCACCGCCCTCCTCCTCGGCGGCTGGCTGGAGTGGCGGAAGGGAATGGAGCGATGAGGCACGATTTAAGGTCTCCGCCGGCCTTTTACCGGAGCCGCGCTTTTCCTCCGCTCGTCCTCTGGGGTCTTCTCGCCGCCTCCGGCCTCGCCCTCAGCGCCGTCCCCAGCTGGCGGGCGGCGGTGGGGCTGTCGCCTGTCTTGGTGTGGATCGAGACGGCTTTCGCTCTCTGGGCTGGCGCCTCGTCATGCGTCTCGGCTTGCTTCGACTGGTGGTTCAAGCGAATCGAGCTGGCGGTTCCCAAGGCCGCGCGCGCCTGCGAGCCTTTTGAAACGACGCTCCAGGTCGACACCCATCGCCCGGTGAAGGGCGTCACCATCGAGGCGGAGCTGGTCGACCGCTACTTCGAGCTCCATCCTGAAGGTAAATGGGAGTCGCGCACCCAGAAGTACGAGCAGCATGAGCTGGCGCGCCGCGTGGTGCTCTACGGCGGCTCCACCCACGGTTTCACCGCCATTTTCACGGCCCCCATGCCCTTGACCGCGCATGAGAGCATGGCCAATGAGATGCTGGCCTCGCTGCTTTCCCTCGCCGGCTGGCTGGTGCCTTTGGCCGGTCACGCCGCGGAGAACATGCGCGAGCACGGCGGCTACTTTGTCCGCTTCCGCCTGCGGGTGGGATTGGTCCGGCGAACTTTCGAGAAGCGGATCATCTCTTACTATGAGGGTAAAACGATTCTGGTGGGTTGAGCTGCAGAGGAGTCAAGCACATGGAAACGCAGCGAGGATTTCCTCATCGCGTGGTGATCATCGGCGGCGGCTTTGGAGGCCTTTACGCCGCCAAGGAGCTTGCTGACACCGCTTTCCAGGTGACGCTCATCGACCGCCGCAACTTCCACCTCTTCCAGCCGCTCCTTTATCAGGTGGCGACCGGAGCCCTGTCGCCGGCCGACATCGCTTCGCCGCTCCGCGAGATCCTCAAGCGCCAGAGGAACGTGCAGGTGCTGCTCGCCGAGGCGGTCGATTTCGAACCCGGCCGGCGCGCTGTGATCCTGGGCGATGGCGAGATCTCCTACGACTCGCTCATCGTCGCGGCGGGCATGCAGAACCACTACTTCGGCCATGACGACTGGCGGCCGTTCGCCCCCGCGCTCAAAGGCGTTGAAGATGCCACCGAGATCCGCCGGCGCCTCCTCTTCGCCTTCGAGGCGGCGGAGCGCGAGGCCGATCCGGCGAAGCGGGCGCCATGGCTGACCTTCACGGTCGTGGGCGGCGGCCCGACCGGCGTCGAGCTGGCGGGCGCGCTCGCCGAGCTGGCCCGCGACACCTTGCGGAAGGATTTCCGCGCCATCGATCCGGCGGAGTCGCGGATCATCCTCCTTGAAGGCGGGGATCGCATCCTCCAAGCCTTCAGCCCTTGCCTGTCGCGCCAGGCGGAGAAGGCCCTGGCCCGGCTCGGCGTCGGGGTACGCCCGGACGTGAAAGTCACCCGGTTAAGCGGCGGCGAGGTCGAATGCATAAGCGCCGGCACGGCGGAGAGCATCCGGTCAAAGACCATCTTGTGGGCGGCCGGGGTCAAGGCCTCGCCGCTGGGCGAAGCGCTGGCCCGGCGGACCGGCGCCGCCGCCGATCCCCAGGGCCGGGTGCTGGTCACTCCCTGGCTGCATCTCCGGAGCCATCCGGAAATTTTTGTGATCGGCGATCTCGCTCATTGCGCTGGGGCCGATGGCCGACCGCTCCCAGGCCTCGCCCCCGTGGCCATCCAGCAGGGCCAATATGCGGCCAGGCTCCTCAAGGCGCGCCTCGAAGGCTGGACGCCGGCCCCTTTCGCCTACCGCGACTGGGGGAACCTGGCGACCATTGGCCGCGCCGCCGCGGTGGCGGAGATCGGCAAGCTCGAATTTAGCGGCTTCTTTGCCTGGCTGCTCTGGCTTTTCGTCCACCTCGTCCAACTGATCGGCTTCGAGAATCGCCTCCTCGTCCTCATCCAGTGGGCCTGGAACTACTTCACC
This sequence comes from Planctomycetota bacterium, assembly GCA_016209605.1. GTDB lineage: Bacteria > Planctomycetota > UBA8108 > UBA8108 > JACQVS01 > JACQVS01. The sequence goes on along the minus strand of JACQVS010000040.1, from coordinate 37,524 downwards.
TGGAACCGCAGCGCCCGGCTGATCACCGGGGAGGTCCCTTCCCGCCGGGAGAAGGGGGATTGAAAAATTTGCCTGTCTTTCAATCCTCTGTTAAACTGCAGCCTTTCAGTAAAAATTCGAGATAATGGAGATCCAGTCGCCCGTGCTCTTTGATGATGTGCGCCGGCCCGAGGATTATATGCTCCTCGCCCTCAAGCAGGCGGAGATGGCCCTCGAGGAGGGGGAGGTCCCCGTCGGCGCGTTGCTCTTTGAAAATACCACCGGCAAGGTCATCGCCCGGGCCCACAACCAGAGGGAGTTGCTCCGCGATCCCACCGCCCACGCTGAGCTGCTGGTTATCACGCAAGGGGCGGCGCACTACGATGCGTGGCGGCTAAGCGAGGTCACCCTCGTGGTTACCCTGGAGCCTTGCTTGATGTGCGCCGGAGCCATCATCCAGGCGCGGATCCCGCGCGTCATTTACGGCGCCGACGATTCCAAGGCGGGCGCCTTCCGGTCCGTCCACCCGGTTCTGGTCGATCCCCGCAACAACCACAGGCCGGAGGTGATCGCCGGCATTCGAGCCGCCGAGTGCGGCGATCTCCTGCAGCGGTTCTTCCGCAGCCGGCGGGCGGAGCAACAAAACGGCGGCGGCGGGTTGAAAAAATAAGGCGCGGAAATTTAATGAAGACTCAAAGCGCGCGGAGAGGTGACAGAGCGGCCGATTGTGGCGGTCTTGAAAACCGCTGTGGTCCAAAAGGCCACCGGGGGTTCGAATCCCTCCCTCTCCGCCATTTTCACTCGGGGCCGCGGGTAACTCGAAGCCTTCACCGCTTTTCTGGAAAGGCTCCGCGCCGGCGTCGCGAGCTGGCCGATGGCCAGCGGTGGACAGCGATTGACCCGAAAAGTCGGCATTTCCTGTAAGCGGGCCTGTAAGCGGATTTGAAGCCAAAATTGGGGCGCTTCCTTCCGCGCCGGCGGCAAGCCGCGCCTTCTCCGTGCTCTCGGGCTTCCCCTTGGGCATGGGCATGCCTTCAAGCGCTGCCGACATATCGAGAATCCCGAAGTGGGCGTACCGGCCGAGGCTTAATTCCACGGTGGAATGTCGCGCCAGCGCCTGGATCGCCTTGGGATGGGCGCCAGAGCGGGCAAGGTTCGTGAGGTAGCTGTGCCGGAGGGCGTGGAAGTCGGCGAGGCCGGCCTCGGTCTCGTAGGGAATTCCGGCGCGTTCGAGGTCCATCCGGATCATGCCGCCCGCCTCGCGGCTCCAGTTCCCCGGCCAGAGCCTCCCGGCGGCCTCCTGGCGCGAGGGGAGCCAGCGCTTCAGCTCCTCGGCCAGCTCGGGGTGGAGCGGCAGGATATCGCGGCGGCGGTGCTTCGAGTAGCCGGCCTCGACGGTCACGGTTGGCGGTTCGGCTTCGAAATCGAGATTTCCGGCTCCGAGGCTCGCCAGTTCCGCGGCGCGAAGGCCGGTCATTGAGGCGGTAAGATACAGCATGGCGCGGTCCTTGCCCGAGAGCCCCCGGAATGGGAGGGCGAGCTTCGTCGCTTCGATCAAGCGGTGGACTTCCTCTGGGTCAAGGGCGCGCCGGCGGCGGCGAACGTCCACCTCGGGATTCACCCCCTCCAGATGCAAGAAGGGATTATCAAGCAGGCGCTGAAAGCGCTGGAGCCAGCGGCCGAAGGTCTTCATGGCCGAGAGGTAGAAGTTGCTCGTCCTGTGGGAGAGGCCCTTCGTGCGCTGGTCGGCGAGCCAGGCGGCGAGCTTCGAGGCGTCGAGGTCCTGGAGGAGCTTCGCGTCGCAGCCGGAGAGCGCCCCGGCGATCCGCCCCGTAACCAGATGAACATGTTTCGGGGTGTTGTTCTTGGCTTCAAGATGCTTGCGGAAGTCTTCCAGGTGTTCGGCAAGTGGCCGTTGGCGGTGCTCGGCGAAGTGGTCTATGACACCGGAGGCTTCCAGGGCCGCTTGTTTCTCAAGCCGGCTAGCAAGCTGGCGCGTGGCCTCCTTGTCAACATAGCCCGCAACTCGGCGACAGATGCCGCTGGCGTCAACGTATTCCACGTACCATTTCTTGGAGTGGAGCTTTACCACCTTTCCAGTGACGGGGTCCTTCCTGGTGAAACCCTGTCGGAAGATGCTTGCCATGGTTCAATCCTCCTTGATGACCTTGAGCTTGAAGTACTGCGCCAGCTTGTCGGCGAAGGGGAGCTGGAGAGAACGTTCCCCTCGGACCAAGCGCATCATGCTGCCGCGCTGGACGCCCGTTTCCTTCTCAAGGCGGTAAAAGTTGTCGGTCTCGCGGATCAAAACCTTCAGTGCCTCGCCCAGACTGTCCCAGGTTCTGGTTTTCTGTTTGCTTGCCATACGTGATAATCATCCCACATAGTGGTTTATCTGTCAACGGGTTTTCGTAAAGATTTTTTCACTTCCAGCCGCGCCGGGCAGCCGGCGGCAATCCAAGCGTCGATTTCCCCCCGCCGCCAACGGACAAGAGCGCCGATCTTCAATGGCCGCGGCATGCGGCCCGAATCGGCCAAGCGCCGGACATGGCGCGTCGAGCAGGTAAGCAGCCGGGCGACGTCCTCCACGTCGAGGAGCGCCGGGGGCTCCGCCAGCCGCTTCACCGCCAAGGCCGGATCTGCCGGCGTCATGGCGTCATCCTCCCGGAGGTCGCCGGCAGCGGCGTTTCAAGTGTTTGGACACCGCCCAGCCGCCAGGCCGGCATTTCCAGCCGTTCCCACAAGCCAAAGCACTCAAGGCAGCGGTCCCGACCGTCCGGGCAGCGGATCAGGGCCTCCAGGATGGCCCGCAGGACGCGGGCGACGTGGGGATCGCCTCGGCGGTCCTGGCGAAGCGCCCGGAGGACCCGCCGGGTCCAGGAGATCAAGGCCAGGAGCGCCGCTGTATCGTCGCGGTCCTTTTGGGTGCTCATGCTGTCTCCCTCGCCGAAGACCGGCGAAGACGGCCAACATGGAAGTCCCTGGCGGCCTTGGTCCAGCACCAGGAGCACAGCGCCCATCGGCTCCCTTGCGGCCGGCGGGGGTCACCCCGGCGGAAGTCCAGGACCCAGGATTCCGGGTCGCGGTGGAGGGGCCGGCCGCAGGTGGCGCAGCGGCCAGGGGTGGCGAGGGGGCTGTTAATGGCGGGGGCGTTCATGGCGCACCCCCCTCTTTGACCCCCCCTTCGAATTCGTTTCCGTTTCCTTCTATATAAGGGGTGGAAACGTGAAACGAATTATTTGGAGACATGGCCAGGCGGTAATAGGCGGCGCGGCCCCCGGGCCCCTGTTCCGGCCTGCGATCCTCTCGGACCAGTGAATTCTCCTCCGCCAGTGCTTTAAAGGCGGCATCGAGGGCCTTCTGGGGAACCCCTTTATCCTTCCCCTGTTCGATGAGCGCCTTCCGGGCAATCCAGGACCCACCTTCCAGGGCCTTCAGGACGAACGATCGGCCGGACGCCAAGGCGGCCTCGGCAGCAGCCTCGGCGGCTCCCCCAGCATGGGTAACGGTGGTTTGCCCAGGGACGGGGTCCTTCAGCTCAACGATGAAGGCCGGGACGGGCTCCGCGTACCTGCTTTTGGCGTGTTCGATCTCAAGTTGCCCATTCTTCTTCAACAAGAGGATGACCATATCGACCGCCGCCGCCTTCTCCGTACTTCCCCGGAGCTGGGATAGCGATTCGCCGAACGGCTGGAGTTTCCGATGGTGGTCGATGAGGAGAACGGTGAAGCCGTGCTCCCTCATCAGCTCCCGAAGCGTGCGAAAAATTCCTGCCATCTGTTTGGCATCGTTCTCATCGGCCTGATGGATCCGAATCAAAGAATCAACGATAACCAAGTCTGGCTTGAGATTGCTGAATAGCTGCCTGAAGGCGGCCAACTTCGCCGGGTCGGATAGATTGAAGCCGGCCTGGATTATGAAGTGAAGGTCGAGCCCTTCGCCAGGAATTCCCTTCCCGGCCAAGAGCTTGCCCAGACGGTGCCGGAGGAGTTGCTGGGAACTTTCCTCGTCGATATATAGAACCCGGACCTTCCGACAGGGGAACTTGCCGAGCCAGCTTCCCCCTCGGGCAGCTTCGATGGCCAACTCGAATGCAAGCCAAGTCTTCCCGAGCCCAGCATATCCAGAGATAATGCCCATGCTCCCAAAGGCAAGTATGCCTTGAATAGTCCAGTCAATTTCCTCACCCTCGAGCTTCATGACATCGGCGGCGGAGAGTGCTTGAAGGTGGCTTTCCTTCTCTTCGCCGGCGGTCTCGATCTCATCAAGGACTTGCTCATCCTCGGCAGAAAGATAAAACTCAACGAATTCCGAAACCTCTGAATCGGCCTCCCAGGGCGATTCCATCTCGATGTGGTGGAGTAGTTCTTCCTTGATTTGTGTGAAGCTGTAATCCCGAAGTGCACCACAAAAAAAATTGCGCCTTAAATTCCGGCAGGCAATTTCAACGCTTGTTGCAATTTCTGTCCTGGGTGTTTCCTTTAAAGGTCGTTCGAAAGCACGAATGACGGCGATGGCCAGGTTGCCGTTAAGCCCAGCCGGGCCGGTTGCGGTAAGAGTTGAATTTGTTGATTCTTGAGGTAAATTGATCATTCCCTTCTTTGTTTCCCGCCGCCGCTCTCCCTCGTCAGGATCGCCGGCGGCATTTTGTCGTCATTACTTTCTTGGGCGTAACGGTGCCCTCTGCTCGACGTGCTCTCGCTCGAGATAATCGATGAGAGCGGCCGAAGGTATCCGTAGCAGGCGGCCGATGCGGATGGCGTGTAGCCGCCCCCGCATGACCTCGAGGCGGATTGTAGTCTCATGGACACCGAGAGCATCGGCCACCTCGCGAGTACTGTAGGCTCGCGGTGGTGATGAGCGGGTCTGCGCGTTGTTGATCATGCCCGCGCAGTATGATGGGGTGGAAGTCCGTGCTCCAGGGGGCTATGAAACGAGAGTGAAACCGGCAGCCCTGTTTCAATGGGCGTGTTCAGAGGGGAAAGGCGAGAGTAGGGGGAGAGAAAAAAATGAAACGGCGGCCCGTTTCACATCTTCGAGCGGGTGTTTTTTTTGAGATCTTCCACGGTCCGCTGCGGTCCGTACCACGCGCCCAAGTCGCGGAAATAATTGAGGCCGCGGCCTTTGCGCTTACGCCATACGCTTGTACGGCTCAGTGCCTTTGGCGCAGGGTCGAGGGAATTAATGTCATCGATACGTACCATACCGGCCGGCGGCTTCGGAGGTTTCAGCTTGCCCCCCGGCTCCGCTGTCGTCCCGCTCCCGCCCTCTCTCGCCGCCGGCCGGGCCTCGGCTGCTCTCTCGGCTTTTTTGGCTCTCTTGATGGCCTCGGCAAGCCTGTTGATTAGCCCAGGTTGGTACAACACGGCATTGCCTGCGATCCAACCGTGGATGAGATCCCAATTCCGGCGAAACTCCTCCGCTGTTTGGTAGTAGAAGTACTCACTGAGGATTTCTATCAAGAGGTCGGCGACTGGACCGCGTTCCCCCCACGGTTCTTTTTTAACCCTCTGTAACGCTACGAATAACCGCCTCGGACCTCCCCGGCCTTCTAGGATGGCGCGTAGAGCCCCCACTACGTCAAAATCATCACTCGCGGGCTCGTCGATCATTTCGGAAGCAAGCTTTTCGAATGCTTCATCCGCTTTGTATTCCACTCTAAACGGCCGGTCCGAAGAACTTGACGGTGAAGGCTGGATGGGAGGATTGACTTTACTGGCGGCAGGGGGTATTCTTTTTGCCATAATAATTTCTTTCTTTGAAGAGCCCCAATCCCGGGGCTTTTTTTACTTGCGGTTTCTCTTCAACAATCCCAAGCCAATATTGTAACCAAACCCCTGAAGTTGGAAAGAGATCAAAACCAACTCCAATCTTGAAACAAGCTGGAACCAAAACGGCTTATTGCCCTTCCCATCGGAGCCTCTTTCGGCTTATCATCGATCAATGGACAGGTAGCTTTTCTGAGTCCGTTCAAAGAAGGAGAATTGTTATGAAGAAGATCCTGGGCCTTTCCACAACTCTGCTCGCCTGCATCATGATCGGCATCTTCCTGGTGGGTATTCCTGTGACTGCGCAGCGTGGCGCTGGCGGCAATCTGGCCGCCCAAAACGGCGACACCAACGGCGATGGCCAACTTGACATTGCGGATGCTGTTTTTTTGTTGCTGCACCTGTTCAGGGGCGGGCCGGAACCGGTGGCCATCGCGGATTCACCGGAATTGCTTTCAAGGCTTGCCAATCTTGAAAACCAGGTAACCGCCCTTTCTGAAGAGAACACCACAATCCGGGTGGCAATTCAAGATCTCCAGTCAAGTCAGTCAGATGTTCCATTTTTCATAAAGGGAAAGTCCATACTTAATATCGTTTTTTCCTCCCCCTGCACCGTTCAAGAAGCTGAAAGATATGAAGTGAAATCGGGACAGGCAAATTTTTTAGGACTGGACCACTCACTTTTAGCAATTAGGCAAGGAACGATTGACTCCGACAAGATTAGCTTCCAAACTAACCGGGAAGCCGATCTCAGCTTTGAGTTTGACTACTCCGTACTTTCTTCACAGCCGCAAGACCTAACTTTCGATCTTTTTCTTGATGGTGAGATATTAGTTAGTCTGCAAACTCGTACAAAAGGAACGAGTAAAGTTTTTGCCTTTGAGATTCCAGCCGGCGAACACTTCATCACCGTGAACAGTTCGGGAACGTGTTTCAACGTGGGTGATGGCAATCCGCGTGCCGGCAGCGCGATGGAGCTATCCTGGCTTCTTGTCGAATACATCGATTAGCCCTCTTAAGGTATGTCGGACAGAGGGCGTCTCAGGCGACGGCGGCGAGCATGGCGGCCCGATCGCCGCTCATGGGGTCCCTTGGATCCGAGAGCCGGTGCGCTGGAGCGCGAGCTGCTCCACCGCCCGCCGCAAATCCTCGCTCGACATGCTCCTGAGCGCGTCATGGGCGTCAATCTCGACTTTTACCTGCGTCGCCGGTCCGAGAATCCGCGCCCCCTGGAGGACCGTCTTCGCCGCCTCGAGCCGCACTCGCGGGTCTTCATCTACGAGGAGCTTCTTCAGCGCATCGATCGCCTCGCGCGCCAAAACATGGATTCGTTCGCGCGACTCAACTTTGATTCCCTCGATCAAGCGCCGGTGTTCTTCAGCGAACGCCGGACGGTTTTTCCACCGACAGATGGTCTCTTCCCGGATCTGCAACCGGGCGGCGATTTCTTTCTGCGAGAGCCCCGCTGCAAGGAGGGCCAGCGCCTCAATCTGTTCGGGCGTCAGCGGTTGATCTAAATTGACTTCAGCGTCAGGTTCCGACATGGTGACATTTTATCATAAGCCGAGATCCAATTTCACCTTGTCGCGAACCATGGGACTGCGGCGGCTCCTCGCCGATGTCAATTCGGGCGGGGCGGAGAATCCCGACCGGCGCGGTGGGAAATAGCGCGAGGTTCAGGGCGCGGCCTCCGGCCCCGGGATGGCCATGGCCGGCTCGGATCCTATTTCACCAACTTGGCCTAAAAACGGCTCGATTCCGCCTGGAAGCAACCAAAAAACCGCTCGGTTACCGTCTTTTGCTTCCAGCGGGCCCAAAACCGTCATCATCTACTGACAATATCCCCCAGGAAACCAAGCGGATTCATCGCCTCCGGTCGCTCGGTGCTCGACGATGCAGGGACCGGGGGAGTTGTTGGCAACCGGCGCTGTCTTTCTTTCCAGATACCGGCCGAGCTGCGCGGTAGCGTTTTGCAGATCAGGCTCCGAAACGATGTCGTAGCGCGTGTAAATGCTCTCCGTCTTGTGACCGATCAGCTTCATGGCGATCGCGCGCGGGATTCCGGCGCGCGTCAGGTTCCGGACGGCGGTCCGCCGGAGGTCATGCGGCTTCTTGTCCCGAAGGCCCGCGAGTCGCAAGGCCTCGATCCAAGACTTCCGGAAGTCCCGAAGCCGTTCCCCCCACTGATAAGGGCGGATCTCCGGCTGGGACCAGAAGACCCAAGGAATCGCCTTCTTGAGCTTCTTCTCCAATTCGGTCGTTCGCTGGCGTTGTTCCTCGAGGAGCGCGCGCAGCTTGGGGAAATCACGGAAGGGGAAAATGCGCCCCTCGCCGTTCTTCGAGTCGTTGATACGGATGATTCCTTGGGTGAAGTCGATGTCGCTCCATCTCAGGGCCGTCGCCTCGCCCCGGCGCCAGCCGGTCAGGGCGAGGAAAAGCACCAGCGACCGCAGGTAAGCGGGGAGATGAGGTTGCATGGCGCGCAACTCCTCCTCCTCGAAGAAGACCTTGCGAGCGTTCCGGATCCGGATCTTGGGGAAGACCGGGCAGTGCAGGAGCCCGGCCCGCTCGAGTTCCTTCAGGCCTTTCCTGAGAATCGAGAGCGAGTAGAGCGCCGTCGCTGGAGCGTGCTCCTTCATGTCCCAGTCAATGAATCGAGTGAGCGCGAGATAATCAATCGAGGCGAGATCACACTTCGCGCCGAAGAATCTCGCAAGTTTTTTGAGAGCCTCCTTGGCGCGCTTGAGCGAACGGAGTTGATTCCTGCGGTAGTGACCGATCACCGTTTCGCGCAGGTCTTTCATGGTAGGCATCTTTCCCTCTCTCTCTCTCTCTCTCTCTCTCTTTGGAAAAAGGCGGCGCCAGGTTTCCCCAGCGCCGCCATCGCGACCGTCTCCGAGCTCATTTCGACTTTATCGGGGTCCCTCTTTCTTGGCTTGAGGGGCGGCGGCTTCGACCAGGGCCAGGATCGCCCGGCGGATGGGCTCCGGGAGCGCCGGCCAGGCGGCGAGGACTTTTGCCAGGTCGGGATCGCGGTTTTCAGGCGATTTTCCCTTTTTTCCTGTAAGCGGGCCTGTAAGCAGCGATGGGGCATATTCACAAGACCGCTTGGATTCATGACTTCGGGATGGAGTCGAGCGGTCTTGAAAACCGCTGTGGTCCAAAAGGCCACCGGGGGTTCGAATCCCTCCCTCTCCGCCATTTTCACTCTCAGGCGCGGGTAACTCGAAGCCTTCACCGCTCTTCTGGAGAGGCTCGGCGCCGGGCGCGCAAGCCGGCCGATGGCTAGCGGTGGACAGCGATTGACCCGAAAAGCCGAGATTTCCTGCATGCTGGCCTGCATGGACTTTGTTGGGCAAAGTGAGACGCATCCCCTCTGCACCCGCGGCAAGCTTCGCTTCCTCGGTGTTCTCTGGCTTCCCCTTGGGCATAGGCATGCCCTGGAGCGCTGCCGCCATGTCGAGAACCCCGAAGTGGGCGTAGCGGCCGAGACTCAATTCCACGGTGGAATGTCGCGCCAGCGCCTGGATCGCCTTGGGGTGGGCGCCGGAGCGGGCAAGGTTCGTGAGGTAGCTATGGCGCAGAGCGTGGAAGTCGGCGACACCGGCCTCGGTCTCAAAGGGGATCCCGGCACGCTCAAGGTCCTTCCGGATCATGCCGCCCGCCTCGTTGCTCCAGTTGCCCGGCCAGAGCCTTCCGGCTGGCTCCTGGCGCCTTGAGAGCCAGCGCTTCAGCTCCTCGGCCAGCTCCGGGTGAAGCGGCAGGATATCGCGGCGGCGGTGCTTCGAGTAACCGGCCGCGACGGTCACTGTAGGCGGCTGGGCTTCAAGGTCGAGATTTCCGGACCCGAAGCTCACCAGCTCCGCGGCCCGAAGGCCGGTGAAGGCTGCCGTGAGGTAAAGCACGGCGCAGTCGGGGCCGGAGAGCCTCCGGAAGGCGGGGGCGGACCTTGTGCCCTCGACCAGCCGGTGGATCTCCTCCGGGCCGAGGGCGCGACGGCGATGGTGGACATCCACTTCCGGATTGACGCCTTCGAGGTACGCGAGGGGGTTCTCCGGCGAGCGCCTGAAGCGATGAATCCAGCGTCAGAAAGCCTTCATGGCCGAGAGGTGAAAGTTGCTGGTCCTATTGGAGAGCCCCGCGGCACGCGACCTGAATCGGCCAACCGGCGGATGTGGCGGCCGCTGCAAGAGAGCAAGGCGTAGACCGCCTCGACATCGAACAGCACCGGCGCTTCCGGCGTAGTCCTGGGGATTGGCGGGCATGAATCCGATCTCATGGCTTCCTGGCTCATGGCGTTCCCTACCCGGCCGGCTTACCCAACCCTCTTGCAGTACCAAACGGTCGAGGTGATGTCGACGAGTTCATCGTCGGCCATCCTGGCGGGGGGCTTTGAATCATGCTCCAGCCTCAACGAGTTCACGGAGGGCCTCCGGCCGCTCATCGGCGACCTGCAGGAGGCGGCGGGCCATGAGGGACGGCACGCGCTGGCGCTGCTCCCAGGCGCGCACGGTCGAAGGCGAGACTCCGAGAAAGCGGGCGAACCGAACCTGGCTCACTCCGACTTTCTCTTTCCTTATAATGGCGATCCGCACTGCGCTGTACTTCGGCGGCGGCTGGATGCTGACCGCGTGAGAGCGAAGGCGGCGTCCAGAACGCAGGGCCTCAACCCCTTCTTCCACGGCGGCGACGAGCGGATTCTTGCTCATAGCTAAGCTCCTTCTTGAGCTCTTCGGCCAGGCGGCGAAGAACCTTTTGGTCTTCCGAGGAGATGTTCTCCTCGATGTCTTTATCTGAGATCAACGCGAGGACCGCGGCCCCAAGGTCCTGGAGCCGGAGGAAATACACCCGCAGCCCTCCGCGCCTCCCCTTGCCTCGCGCTGGATTCGGCTGGCGAATCTTTTCAAAGCCTCCAAGTCCCCGCGGGCGGTCAATCCTGCCACGCCGAAGAAGGATATCCTCCTCGAGCTCGGCGAGCCATTCGTCTGAGAGTTCCATCTTCATGAGCGCTCTGGTGAAAGCGGGAAGCTCGATGAACGTCAGGTATCTTGGTCCCGTAGGATCCACTCACAAAGAGTATATATCACCGAGTATTATCTTGCAACTGGTTCTCGTTGAAGGGTGAATGGGGAAGGGCCTGGTGGATCGGCCCCAGCGGCGGAGCCAGGCCTGGGCAAGGCGGTCACCGCGGCGTGCCTGCACCACGGCCCGCGCGGCGAGGAGTTCCTCTACCGGCGGCTCCTTGCCGCCGCCGGCGGTGGATCCCGGCGCACCCGTAATTGCGGAATGGCGGCGGCTGGCCCCGTTCCTTCCCAGGCCGTCAATCCCGGACCGCACTTCGAGGCGGACCTCGGGGACGCTCGACAGCTCCTTCAGACCCAGTTGAAAATCCGCCAGGGTCGGGATGGTCTTCCTCCGGAAGGCGAGCCCGATGAAAGGATTTCTTTCAATCTTGAGGAGTCCAAGGTGAACGCATGGCAGTACTCGCAGAGGAGCAGGGAGTTGGAATAAAACTTGACATCTTCCGAGCGTATGACAATATGACGCCATGGCAAAGGTCAAGCGAGAGCGGACCACTCTTCGGCTGAGCGTGCAGACCTACCGGCGGATCAAGAATTATGCGGCCTCGCGCCGCATGACGGTCACGGCGGTGGTCGATCAGGCCCTTGAGGAGTTTCTGGCCCGGCATAAGAAAAACAAGTAACCAACAACCTTTCGTGGGTTGCATCTTGACGCCTTCCCAGGGTGGTGGGTTTGTCTTCTGGTCTGATTTTTTCTCCGCGCTTCCCCGAATTGAATGATTTCGGTCGCCTGAAAGATACCCGCTGATCGTCAAGAAGCTGAAGAATCGCTTGCTTTTTTAAGGGGGCGGTGTACCTTTTTTTACTTTGACCTGAATGGCCCTGAAAGCCCGGGAATGGCCGCAGAAAGCCGCGGAGAGGTGCCAGAGTCCGGCTGAATGGGCTGGTTTCGAAAACCAGTGTACCCGCAAGGGTACCAGGGGTTCAAATCCCTTCCTCTCCGCCATTTTTAACGCGGCGGAGGCGATATTTTATATTTTGACCTGTGGAGAGGTGTCCGAGCGGCTGAAGGAGCACGCTTGGAAAGCGTGTATAGGGCTAAAACTCTATCGGGGGTTCGAATCCCCCCCTCTCCGCCAGCTGAAGGGGAAGGGCCGCGGCATTGCAAGGTCGCGGCCCTCTCCGTTTTTTTTAGGGTGACGGCACAACTTGTGGTTTTTTGTAAACCGCCATGTTAAAATCCTCCGCGCTGGATATGAAACCCTTTGCGTGAACCGCCTTTACAGGGATCCGAGACGGCGGTTGATTCCGCACGGGGGAAGATTTCCGGAGCGAGCAATAAGATCCCCGGGCAAAGGGTCAGGTCCTAACCGAAGCAGCCCACCTGGAGCGGTGTTATGTGTTCGCTCCGGTTTTTTGATTTTTAATTCCAGAGTGGACGAGAATTCAGGTCTGACAATTAACCATGGAATACCAAGTCATCGCCCGCCGCTACCGCCCGATGCGCTTTGATGAGGTCGTCGGGCAGGAGGCCATTGCCGCCACCCTGCGCAACGCCATCCTGCAGGACCGCCTCGCCCACGCCTACCTCTTTTGCGGGCCGCGCGGCGTCGGCAAGACGTCCATGGCAAGGATTTTCGCCCGCGCCCTCAACTGCCCGGCCGCCGCTGACCGCTCCCGTCCCGAGAGCGATTGGGGGATCCCGTGCACCAACTGTGAAGTCTGCCGGGCAGTTCACGCCGGCGAGGACATCGATGTGGTGGAGATGGACGGCGCTTCCCATCGCGGCATTGAAGACATCCGCGACCTCATTGAAAACGTCAAGTTCACGCCGACGAAGTGCCGCTACAAGATCTACATCGTCGACGAAGTGCACATGCTCACCCGCGAGGCCTTCAACGCCCTCCTCAAGGTGCTTGAGGAGCCCCCGGCGCACGTCAAGTTCATCTTCGCCACCACCGAGCCGCACAAGATCCCGGAAACGGTGCTGTCGCGCTGCCAGCGCTTCGACTTCCATCCCATCGGCGAGGCGGGGATCGTCCAGCGCCTGAGGCAAATCTGCGAGAACGAAAAGGTCACCCCGGAGCCCGGCCTACTCGAGAAGATCGCCCTCTACGGGAAAGGGGGGCTTCGCGATGCCCAGACCCTGCTCGACCAGCTCATCAGCTTCTCCTTCGGGGCCCTGCGCCTGGATGACCTCGAGAGGATCACGGGCCGCCTGCCCGAGGAGCGCCTGGAGGCTCTGGTCGCCGCCATCCAGGAGAGCCGCTCGGCGGCGGTCCTGGAGCTGCTGGAAGAATTTTTCCGGAGCGGCAACGATCCGGCGGTGATCCTCGAACAGCTGATGGACAAGTTCCGAGCCGTGCTGAAAGAAAAGCTGCTGAAGGAGAAGCCGCTTCAGGGCGGTGCGGCGAGAGCGAGCGCCCCGCCGGCCGGCGGCGGGCAGGAGGCCGCGGCGCTCGACCGCATCGTCGGCTCGCTGCAGATCCTCCATGACACCGCGTCGCGCTTGAAAGGCTCTCCGCACCCCCAGCTGGCCCTGGAAATCGCCCTGGTGAAGCTGGCGCGCCTGGAAGATCCGGCCAGCCTGGAAGAGGCGATCCAGCTTCTGCGGCAGCTCGAGGCGGGAGCTGTGGCCGCTCCTCCCGCCGCGCCGCGGGAGGGGGCCGCGAGCGGCGGGGCCGGCGGGGGGGCCGCCAGCGGGGCAAAACCGGCTCCCCGCAGTGGGTCCGAAACCCCGGTCCGACCCATGGTGACCGAGCGGCGGACGTCCGAGCCCCCCCATCCGGAAGCTCCGCGGCCAGAGCTGCCCGGAGTTGAAGCCCCGGCATCGGAGCCGCCCCGGCTGGAGACGGCGCGTCTGGAAGCGGGACGGCCTGAGCCGGTAAGAACGCCACCGGCTGCCCCAGCGTTAGAAAAAGCGGCATCGCCCGGGCCAGAACCCGAGTTCAATTTCGCCCACCTGCGCTCGCTGTGGGATCAGATCCTCATCGAGTTCCGGGAGCGGTCGCCGGAGCTGCAAGCCTTCCTCAAGAGCACCACCATAGCCGAGCGCGAGCACGGAGTCATCCAGCTCGCCTTCAACAGTGAGTTCCCTTATCGGCAAATGAGCGGGGCACGGCGCGTTCAGATGCTGGAGGAGCTCATCCGGGAAGTCTCCGGAGCCCCCTGGCGGGTGCGCCCCGAGCTGCACAAGGCCGCTGACAATCTCGGAGACGGCGCCGGAATGAAAAAAGACGGCGAGCCGCCGCTCCGGGAAAATCCGCTGGTCAAGAAGTCGGTCGAGCTCTTCCGCGGCAGGATTGTGTAAAAAATCACTTGGTTGCTCGCCTTGCAGCGTATTTAATTGATGAAGACAGGAGAACACGACCGACCCACTTCCAGCTTGCAGCTTTTACGGAGCACTTATGAACATCAACAACATGGGCGATCTTCTCCGCAACGCCGGAAAGATCCGTAAAGAAATCGACCGCGTCCAGGAAGAGCTCAAGGAGTGCGTGGTGGAGGGCAGCGCCGCCGGCGGGATGGTGAAAGCCCTGGTCAACGGCCAGCAGGAGGTCTTGAAGGTGACCATCTCGCCCAAGGCCGTTTCCACGGACCCGAAGGACATCGAGCTTCTTGAGGACATGATCCTCGCGGCCATCTCTCAGGGGGTGGAGAAGTCGAGGGCGGTGAAAAATCGCGAGATCAACAAGGTCACCGGCGGCTTCGGCGAGGCGCTCTCGGGGCTCTTCTTCTGAGCCTTGCTTCCAGCGGGCGCTTTTGGTATTTTCCCGGCCGCCCTTGAAAGAGATCGAGGATGGAGTTCTATACCCAGACGTTGCAAAATTTGATTGCCGAATTCGAGCGGCTGCCAGGCATCGGCCGGAAGACGGCGGAGCGCCTGGCCTACTATATCCTTCGGGCCTCGAAGGACGAGGCCATGAAGCTGGCATATGCCATCCGCGACGTCAAGAAGAACGTCAAGAATTGCCGGATCTGCTTCAACATCTCGGAAACCGACCTCTGCTCCGTGTGCCTCGATCCGCTTCGCGATGAATCGGTCATTTGCGTGGTGGAGCAACCGAAGGACCTCTATGCCATCGAGCGCACCGGCAGCTACAAGGGCCGCTACCACGTCTTGATGGGAGCTTTTGCGCCCCTGGAAGGCATCGCGCCCGAGGACTTGACCATCAACGGCCTGTTAGAGAGGATCCGCCAGCAATTCCAGTCCGGCCGGCCAGCGCAGGAAATCATCCTCGCCACCAATCCCAACTTTGAAGGGGATGGAACGGCTCTTTTTCTGATGGAAAAACTGAAGGCGGATTTCCCTGGACTGAAAATCACCCGCATTGCCCGCGGCATTCCCAGCGGCAGCAACTTGGAGCATGTTTCAAAAACCATTGTCACCGATGCTTTGGAGGGCCGGCGCTTGCTGGAAGGATAGTCAACTCCGGCTACGCGAGCTTCTGACCTTTTTAATTCTGGGGCTGTCTGCCTTCACCCCACGCCCGTTCTTCGCCCAGGAAGATCACCCGCCGCTGAAGCGACGGGATGACTCCGGCCCCCCGCCGCCGCTCGAGGTCTCCGGCTGGTTCCACCGCGGCATCCAGGAGGGCATGTCGGCAGCCGTGGCCGGCTGGCTGCCGGTTTACCTGGAGCTGGCGAACCATCAGAAGGAAGCCATGCGAGTGCAGGTGGAGGGCGCGCTCTTGAGCAAGGAGCCGCAGGCGCGGGCGGAGCCGGAGTTCCAGACGCAGGCCGCGGTAGAGGTCCCCGCCGGCTCGAAGAAGCGGCTGTGGATTTATCTGCGCTACCATGCCAGCTCCTCGAATGACCTCTCCCTGCAAACCGCCGTGGTCCGGGTGCGCGCGGCGGGGACGGAACAGTATCACAAGCGCTGGCAGTTTTACTGCGGCCGGGAGGATGCGGAGCTTTCGCCTCTGGGGCTCGTGAGCGGCGAGCATCTCCATAACGGCGGCTCGCCCTGGGGGGACTCGATGCAGGGGGACTCGCGCCAGTCGCAGGTGAGCGGCCGCAAGCTCGAGGCGATAGAGGAGCGCTGGCTGCCCGATGATCCCCTGGGCTACCAGTCGATGGACTTGCTCATCTTGAGGAACTTCGATGAGCGGGAGATGGATGGTAAACAGCTCGAGGCGATCCGCGACTGGGTGTTTTTGGGCGGCTGGACAATCCTGGTCCCCTCCCCTGGAGGCGAGATTTTTTCCACGCGCCTCGCCAAGCTGCTCCTGCCCCCCGACTCCTTCCGGGAGATGAAGACCGAGGAGAAGTTCGAGCCAGCGGGGCTCGCCACAATGACCGGAAACGTCCTCAGGCAGGAATTACGCAAATGGTGGGAGGGGGAGCGCCCCAGGCTGAGCTACCTGCGCCTCGATCCGGCGGACCTCCCAGCAAACGCCGCCGGCCTGGAAATTTTTTCGCTCGACAAGTTTCAAGCGGGCTCGGCCCGATCATCCGGCCGGCGGCTTTACCTGGAGCTGCCTTTCGGCCGGGGGAAAGTGGGCGTCCTGACCATCGACGATCAATCCATCTCGGGCGAGACCAGCCTGGAATTCCGCCGCGCCTTGTGGTGGGAGATCCTCCAGCCAGCCGGCCACCACATCCGCCAGCGGCAGGCTCGGTGGAGCAGCCAGGTGGGCGAGTTCCAGAATGAAAGGCTGGTGCGGTTCCTGAAGAGCGGCTTGAGTCCCGAGCTCGGACTGTGGTTCCTCGCCATCCTGGTGCTGATCTACCTCCTCATCATCGGCCCCGGCCTGTACTTTTTCCTGAAACGGATCAACCGCCTGCCCTGGGTGGTGTGGCTCGAGCCGGCGATCGTCGTCATGTACGTCGGCCTGATCTTCCTCACCGGGCACTTGACGCGCGGGGTGCTGAATCAAATGCGCGCGGTCTCCATCCTCCACTGGAGGGAGGGCGCCCCGTTCGCCGAGAAGGAGGCCTACCTCGGGGTGTTTTCCAGCAACGACGCGCGCTTCCAGATCCGCGCCCCTGGCAGCCGCTGGCTGCGGCCGGTCTTCTCGAACGACCAGGAGGCGGTGGGCGTTCAGATGACCGCTTCCTCGAAGGATTCCCAGCGCCCCAGGACCATTGCCGGCTTCCACCTTGACCTCTGGCAGACGGGGGTGTTCGCCGCCATGGATCTTGTTCCCATGAAAGGGGCGCTGGAGATCGCCCGATCTGGCGATCCCACGGCCGGAGTGACCAAAGCCCTGCAAATCAGCAACGGGACGCCGTTTTCCATTCTCCGCGGGCTGGCCTTCGATACCGTGGGAGCTTGCTACCAGGTGGGGGGTATTCCTCCCGGCGGCAGGGCGGTGCTGGAGGGGGAGGCGCTCCGGCCGGTCGACCTGCGGCAGGGATCGTCGCGGCCCCGGCAGCAGGCGGGAGTGCAGGAGGAGGGCGCGTTCGCGGACGATCCGCTCCTCGCCGAGGTCGTCCTCGCCATCATCCGCGGCGAGGCGTCCCTCAACGCCTATGGAAACATCGCCTGCATCGCCGTCCTCGACCGCCGCGATGCCGATTTTGAGGTGGAGCCCGGGGCGAGCCTCAAGCACCGGGCCGATTTGCTGGTCGTCTACCGTTGAGGAGGAATTGCCCATGGACTTGAGCGAGCTTCAGGAGCCGCCCCAGACGACGCCCCGGCCCATCATCGAAGTCAAGGACCTGCGCAAGTCCTACGCCGGAATCGCGGCTCTCGATGGTATCAGCTTCCACGTTCACGAAGGGGAGATCTTCGGCTTCATCGGCCCCAACGGCGCGGGCAAGACCACCACCTTGAAGATCCTCTCGACGCTGCTCGAGCCGAGCGGCGGCGAGGCGTGGATCGCCGGCTGGAACGTGGTCGAGGAGCCGCAGCCCGTCCGCCGGGTGATCGGCTACATGCCGGACGAATTCGGGGTTTACGAGGGGCTCACCGTCTGGGAGTACCTCGACTTCTTCGCCGGCGCCTTCCGTATCGAGCGGCCGAAGCGGCGCTCCATCCTCGAAGGGGTGCTCGAGCTCACCGACCTCGAAGGCTTGAGCCGGCGCATGGTCTCCACGCTTTCCAAGGGCATGCGCCAGCGGCTCTGCCTGGCGAAGACCCTCATCCACGATCCCAAGGTGCTCATCCTCGACGAGCCGGCCTCGGCCATGGACCCGCGCGCGCGCATCGAGCTGCGCGAGCTCTTGAAGGAGCTGCGCGCCATGGGGAAGACCATCCTCATCTCGAGCCACATCCTGACGGAGCTCTCCGACATCTGCACCTCGGTGGGGATCATCGAGCGCGGCCGCATGGTCGAGTGCGGCCGGATCGAGGCCATCGCCAGCCGCGCCCAGCCGGCGCATCGGATCCGCATGGCCTTTCACGCCGAGTGCCCGCGGGCCGCGGACTTGCTGTCCTCCCATCCGGAAGTGAGGCGGCTCTCCTCGAACGGTAAGGAGGTGGAGTTCGAGTACACCGGCCGGCCGGAGCGCTTTTACGAGATCGTCAAGCTGCTGGTCGACCGGCAGGTCCCCATCCTCACCATCAGCCATGACGTGCCCAACCTCGAGCATCTCTTCCTGGAGGTGACCCGTGGCGAAGTTCAGTAGCCCGGCAGGTCCACGGGCCCGCTCCCGGTTCCTGAGCGCCTCCGTGCCCTGGCTGCGGGCCATCGCGGCGCGGGCATTCGGCAATCTCGGCTGGCCGATCCTCTTGAAGGAGCTGCGCGCCGATTTCCGCAAGAATCGCTTTTTCATCAGCCACTTCATTTGCCTCGCCGCCATCGCCTTCGGAATCCTCTTCAAGATCTGGAACGGCCGCGAGAGCCAGCTCACCTCCGTGCAGCTGGGCCGCGACGTCTTCGATCTCTTTTTCATCATCCAGTACATGATCGTGCTGATCGTCTTCCCCGCCTTCAGTGCCACCGCTTTCAGCGAGGAGCGCGTCAACCGCTCCCTGGACTTGCTCATCACCACCGATCTCCAGGCGGTGGAGATCGTCTGGGGGAAGTTCCTGGCCACCTCGATTTACTGCCTGATCAGCGTCGTCGCCACCATCCCTCTCCTCGCGGTGAGCACCCTGCTGGGCGGCGTGAAGCTGATCGAAATCCTCGCCGCCTACGGCTTCTTGATCGGCTTGACCGTGATCATCGCCATGATCGGAGTGTACTTTTCCTCCTGGTTCCAGGCCAACATCCGCAGCACCCTGGCGGTTTACACGGTCGTGCTGGCGTTTTCCGGCTATTCCTTTTACGAGTACGGCGAGCTTGACAAGCTCGCCAAGCAAAGCGAGGGGAGCACCCTGATCGGTCAAATCATCGAGAAGTACTCTTATCAACCGGTGGAAACCGGCAAGGCGGTCCTGGAGGCGAATTCTTTCGAGAAGTTCTGGAGCCTCGGCGGCTTTTTCATCATGGGCGGTTTCCTCTTCGCTTATCTTTTCCTGCTGGCGGCCAACCGCATCCGGCCCTTCCTGGCCAATCGATCCACCTCTCTGCGGATTTTGACCCTGCTGTTCTTGGTCTTTTACCTGGTCCGCCAGGCGGTGGAGTTCCCCTGGTTCGTCCACCTGGCCCGGGAGGAGCACGTCCTCGGCATGGTGGCGGTCGCCGCCCTGATTCTGTTCCTGGCCGCCCTCGCTTACCCCACGGAGACGCCGGCCTTGTCCAGGCCGGGCGGAGGCGGTTCGAGAGTCCGATTGCTGGCGCTCTTCCAGTACCCCTTTGCGCCGGGCGCCTCATCCGGTCTGGTGTACGTCCTGCTCCTGACCGCGGCGGCGTCCATGATCCTGGCGGCGGTTTGCCGGGCGGCGGCGGGTTCCGGAATTCCGGGCGAAGCGCTGGCCCGCGTCCGGGAGACGCTCTTGACCTTGCCGTTTTACGTCTTCGCCTTCAGCACCCTGGGATTTTTCCTCTCGGGCTGCGGCTTCACGCCGCGCTACAGCGTGCTCACGGTTTTTTTCATCTTCGTGATCACGGCGCTCCTGCCGATGATTTTCCATTTCTTCAACTGGAAAGATGGGATCTTCTCCTTTTACTACCTCTCGCCCATCACGCTCTGGTGGTCTCTCGCCGGCGCCGACATGCGACCCGAGGAGGGGCCGAAGTTCCTCCTCTTCGGAGCCCCCATCATCCACGTCGCCAAGGCGGTTTACGGCTTCCTGGGCTTCTTCTTCACCGCCTGGGGGATCTACGCCGGCAGGAGGGCGGTGAATTGACCGCTTCTCTCTGCATCCGCTTTGTGACTTTGATCACGTCCTGAGGCGCTGCTGCCGTGGCATAATCTTGCCCGTGTAGTTTCACCTTTCTCCAGAAGCGGGAGGATCGAGCATGGAAAGGCACTATCCGTGGGCCGGGGCCCTGGCCGGAGTCGTGGCCATCGTTTTCTTCAATTTCGAAGTTGCTGGGGCGCGGGGTGAAACCCCTCCGCCCTCAGAGGCGAAGCTCCTGCCCGCGGCGCTGGCCGGCCCCCTTGCCGGGGTGGAGGACATCGTCTTCGCCGTCCGGCAGCCCGGCAAGGACGGTCACTGGTACGCCAACTTCGGCTATTACGCCGAGGGGCCGCAGCGCGTCACCTACGGCGAGGGCGGCCGGCTCTGCCGCCTCGGTCTCCGGACCGGCCGGTTGACCGTGCTTCTTGACGATTCCAAGGGCGGCGTGCGCGATCCCCAGGTCCGCCATGACGGCAGGAAGATCCTCTTTTCCTACCGGAAAGGCGGCTCAACGAGCTACAACCTTTACGAGATCGAGGCCGACGGCAGCGGTTTGAAACAGCTCACCGATGGCCCTTACGATGACCTCGAGCCGGCCTACCTGCCCGACGGCGATATCGTCTTCTGCTCGAGCCGGGCCAACCGCTGGGTCAACTGCTGGCTCACCAAGGTGGCGATCCTTTACCGCTGCGACGGCGAGGGGAAGAACCTCCGCCTCATCTCGAGCAACAATGAGCACGACAACACCCCCGCGGTCTTGCCCGACGGCCGCATCCTCTACACCCGCTGGGAGTACGTCGATCGCTCCCAGGTCCACTACCATCATCTCTGGACGGTGAATCCCGACGGCACCAACCAGATGGTTTTCTACGGCAACCTCCATCCCGGCATCACCATGATCGATGCGCGGCCGATCCCGGGGAGCCAGAAGATCGTCTCCATCTTCTCTCCCGGTCACGGCCTCCGGGAGCACGCCGGCAAGGTGACGGTGGTCGATCCCCGGGCGGGGCCGGACGACCGGCACTCGGCCCGCGCGGTCCATCCCGCCGAGAACTTCCGCGATCCCTGGCCGCTTTCCGAGGAGTATTTCCTCGCCGCCCGCGGGCCCGAGATCGACCTCCTTGACGGGCGCGGCGCGGTGGAGATCCTCTACCGGCTCCCCGAGGAGGATCGGCGCGCCGGCTTGCACTGCCACGAGCCCGTGCCGCTCTGCCGCCGCGACCGCGAGCACGTCATCCCCTCGCGGGTCCAGCCCGAAGAGGAGACCGGCAAGCTCGTCCTCGCCAACGTCTACGAAGGCCGCAACATGGCCGGCGTCCAGCGGGGCGAGATCACGAAGCTGCTCATCCTCGAGACCCTCCCCAAGCCCATCAACTTCACCGGCGGCATGGAGCCCCTCAGTTACGGGGGCACCTTCACCCTCGAGCGCATCCTCGGGACGGTGCCGGTGGAGGAGGACGGCTCGGCTTACATGGAAGTGCCGGCTCTCCGCAGCCTCTTTTTCGTCGCCCTCGATGGAAGCGATTTGTCGGTGAAGCGCATGCAAAGCTTCGTCACCGTCCAGCCCGGCGAGGTGACGAGCTGCCTGGGCTGCCATGAGCAGCGCACTCGCGCCCCGCTGCCGTCGGGCCACTTGATGGCGCTGCGGCGCCCGCCCAGCCGGATCGAGCCGATTGCCGATGCGCCCGAGGTCCTGGACTTCCCGCGCGATCTCCAGCCCATCCTCGACCGCCATTGCGTCCCCTGCCACGACTACGAGAAGACCGGAGCGGGCGGGCCGAGGGCGGGCGGCGTTCTCCTCACCGGCGACCATGGACCGATGTTCTCACACAGCTACTACATGCTCACCGTCCGCCGCCAGTTCGCCGACGGCCGCAACCTGCCGCAGAGCAATTACGCGCCGCGCGCCCTGGGCAGCTCCGGGAGCCCGCTGATGAAGAAGATCGAGGGAGCTCATTATGGCGTCCGGCTGTCCGAGCGCGAGCGCAAGCTGGTGCGGCTGTGGATCGAGACCGGGGCGGCCTACCCCGGCACTTACGCGGCGCTGGGGACCGGGATGATCGGCGGCTACGCCGAGAACCAGATCGACCGCTCCGACACCGCCTTCGAGAGCGTCAAGGCCGCCAGGGAGGCCATGGGGCGGCGCTGCGGCGGCTGCCATCAGGGGGCCATGCGCCTTCCCGAGAGCCCTTCCGATCACATGGAAATGCCGCCCTGGGCGATCCTCTACAACGATCCGAGGATCCGCTACTCGCGCCATATCATCTACAACTTGAGCCGGCCCGAGAAGTCGCTCCTCCTCCTCGCGCCGCTCGCCCCGGCCGCCGGCGGCTACGGCCTCTGCGGCGCCGCGGCGCAAGAGAAGGCGGCCGGCGCGGCCATGTTTGAGAGCGCGGCGGATGCCGACTACGAGAAGCTCCTGGCCTCGATCCGCGACACCAAAGGCGAGCTCGATCGCAGGAAGCGATTCGACATGCCCGGCTTCCGGCCTCATCCGGCTTACATCCGCGAAATGCAGAACTACGGCATCCTGTCGAGAGACCTCGATCCGGCCCGGCCTCTCGACCCCTACGCCCTCGACCGCGCCTACTGGCGCTCGCTCTGGTACCAGCCCCGCCAGGGCCCCGCGAGCGTCGATCCGGAGCAGGCGCGCCGCCAGACCAAGAGCTTTTGACAAGCAAACCGTCCAGAATTATTAAAGACGGCCTCCGCCGGGAAAGACCGGGGGGGAGCCGGCGAGGTTTCCCCCCCAAGTTTCCAGAGGTTTACAGTCTTCCTACCGGACATTTAATCCCTTTTTACGCCGCATGCCAAGCGGTACAATTATTGTTTTACCAAGCTGTCCGTACAACCTTTGGCAAGGCAGTCCGCCACTGTTTTCTCCAGGGCGTAGGGCCGCTTGCCGGTTCATTTTCAAGCACCTTTTGTCTATTGGGAGACGATCATGTTCAAACCGGTGAAACGGTTGGCAGTGGCTTTTTCTTTTCTCCTCATTCCTTTTTCAACGGCGCTGGCGTTCCCCCCCGGCTTTGTCGAAAGTCCGATCGGCGGCACCTGGAACGAGGCGGTGGGGATCACCTTCGCCTCCGATGGCCGGATGCTGGTGTGGGAGCGGGGCGGCAAAGTCTGGATCGTCGAAAACGGCGCGCGCGACCCCGCGCCGCTCGTCGACCTCAGCGAGGAGGTGGGGGGCTGGCGCGACTTCGGCCTCCTCGGATTCGCGCTTCACCCCAACTTCCTCTCCAACGGGTACATTTACCTCCTCTACGTCGTCGACCGGCATCATCTGCTCTATTACGGGACCGGAAGCTACAACCCCGCGGCCAACGAGTACTTCAACGCCACCATCGGCCGGCTGACGCGCTACACGGCGAGACCAGCCGACAACTTCCACAGCGTCGATCCCGCCAGCCGTCTCGTGCTCGTTGGAGAAAGCATCGACCAGGGGATCCCCATCCTGCACCAGTCCCACGGCGTCGGCTCGCTGGTTTTTGGCGCCGATGGCACGCTGCTCATCTCCACCGGCGACTCGGCGAGCTATCAAGAGGTCGACACCGGCGGCCAGGTGGCCGGCGGGTATGTCAGCCAGGGGCTGGCTGACGGCATCATCCGGCCCAAGGAGAATGTCGGCTCCTACCGCGCGCAGCTGGTCGACTGCCTGTGCGGCAAGATCCTGCGCGTCGATCCCAACACCGGCGATGGCCTGCCCAGCAATCCTTTTTATGATGCGGGTAAACCGCGGTCGGCGCGGTCGCGGGTGTGGGCGCTCGGCCTGCGCAATCCTTTCCGCATGACCAGCCGGCCCGGCACCGGCAGCCACAATCCCGCGGACGGCGACCCTGGCGCCTTATATATCGGCGATGTCGGCTGGAGCACCTGGGAAGAGCTGGACGTCTGCGTGGCCAAGGGCCAGAACTTCGGCTGGCCGGCCTTCGAGGGCCTGGAAGCGCACAGCGGATACTGGAGCAGGAACACCTCCAACCTCGACGCCCCGAACCCGCTTTACGGAACGGGCGGCTGCACCCAGCAGTACTTCTACTTCCGCGATCTCATCCAGCAGGAGACCTTGAATCCCGATCCGGTCTTTCCCAACCCCTGCAACACCTCGCAGTCGATTCCCTCAAGCATCCCGACTTTTATTCACACCCGGCCGGCGATCGACTGGCGGCATGGCTCCGGGCCGTCGCGCACCGGCATTTTCGTCGACGGCAACGCGGCCGTGATCGACGTCGGCGCCGTCGGCTCGCCGGTATCCGGGCCGCAGTTCGGCGGCAACTGCTCGGTGGGAGGCGTCTGGTACACCGGCGCAGACTTCCCGGCCCAGTACCGGAACACCTACTTCCACGGCGAATACGGCGGGCGCTGGATCAAGTGCTTCACCTTCGACCAGAACAACGATCCGGTGGCGGTGCAGGACTTCGACACCGGCGGCATCGAGGTCGCGCTGGCGACGCACCCCATCACAGGGGCGCTGTACCACATCGACTGGTCTTCCCAGGTCCTGAAGATCTCCTATCAAGGGACCGGCAACCAGGCCCCCATCGCCGTGGCGACCTCCAGCGTCAAGTTCGGCCCCGGCCCCCTCGCTGTCCAGTTCCAGGGCAGCGGCTCCTCCGATCCGGAAGGCTTCCCGCTCATCTACTCCTGGGACTTCGGGGATGGCGCTCCCGCGAGCAGCCTCGCCGATCCAGCGCACACCTTCGACGCCCCGGCCGGCGTCCCGACCAGCTTCACGGTGACTCTCACGGTGGCTGACAATCAAGGGGCCACCGCGCAGGCTCAGCTCCTCATCTCGGCCAACAACACCCCGCCGGTGGTCAACATCACCAGCCCCGCTGACGGAACCAAGGGATACGGCGGCGTCGCTGGATGGAACCCATGTCCTCTCCGCCATCGCCCGCGATGCGGCCGGGAACACCGCCACGGCAGCCGGAGTGACGGTGACCACCTCGCAGCCGAACCAGGCGCCGCTTGTCAACGCCGGCGCGGACTTGATCGTGCCGGTCGGCGTCACCACGGAGATCGCTGGAGTGGCGAGCGACGATGGCCGCCCCAACCCGCCGGGAGCGCTGTCGGTGCTGTGGACCTTGGTGAGCGGGCCGGCGGCGCCAACCTGGCCCCTCGACGACGCCGACCAGGCGCGCACCCATGTCGCCTTCCCGGCCATCGGCGCGTATGTGCTCCGCTTGACGGCCGGTGACGGCCTGCTCTCCTCTTTCGACGAGGTGACGGTGACGGCGACGCAAGTCGCGGCGACGCCGGTGATCAGCCCCAATGGCGGGACGTTCTCGAGTTCTGTGGGGGTGACGTTGTCGACGGCGACGAGCGGTGCCTCGATCTACTACACCCTCAACGGCGCCACGCCCACAGAATCGTCGGCGTTTTACACGGCGCCGTTCACGCTAACCTCGACCGCTACGGTGAAGGCGCGGGCCTTCAAGGCCGGCTACGATCCAAGCGCGGTGGCGAGCGCTGACTTCATCCGCCAGTCGCAGAATCCCAGCCTGGTGGCGGCTTACTCCTTTGATGAGGGAACTGGAACGTCGGTTTCGGACGCCTCCAGCAACGGCAATGGCGGTTCCATTTCCGGCGCGGCCTGGACCAATCTGGGCAAGTTCGGCAACGCCCTCCTTTTCGATGGGATCAACGATGTGGTGGTGGTGAACGACTCCAATTCCCTCGATCTGTCGGCGGCCATGACCCTGGAGGCCTGGGTGTACCCGACGGCGGCGCTCTCGGGCTGGAAGTGCGTCCTCCAGAAGGAGGTAGACACGTACTTCCTGCACGCCAACTCCCACACCAACAAGCCGGCGGCGGGGATCACCACCGGCGGCAGCGTCCGGTACATCATGGTCGGCTCTGCGCTGCCCGCCAACGCCTGGTCGCACCTCGCCGCCACTTACGACGGCAGCCGGCTGCGGCTCTACGTCAACGGCGTGGAGAAGGGGAGCGCCGCCCAGGCGGGGGGAATCAATCCCTCCAGCACGCCGCTGCGCCTCGGCGGCAACACCTATGGTGATGAATTCTTCCCCGGCCGCATCGATGAGGTGAGGATCTACAACCGCGCGCTCACCGCAGCCGAGATCCAGACCGACATGAACACGCCGGTGGTGGGGAATTGAGCCCAGGCGTACATCGATCACCGCGGGTAAAAAATGGACGGCCCGGTAAGATTCCCCTGGAGAGTTACCGGAAATATCCGCCGGCCCCCGCGCCGCGGCGCCGGCGCTAGTGGCTGGCAGACCGGCAGTTTCGTCAGCTCCTGCGGGAGGGTGGCTTCCGGGTATGGCAGTTGCACTGAATCGGCTAAGAAGATCTGGGTTCAGGTTTGGTAACTTTGCCTGAGGGAATTCGCATGTACGCCGCGCTCGCTTTCTTTGTCGTTCTTGCCTACCTTCTGGTCACGGTCGTCGTTCCGTTCCGTTTTGTGCGCTGGCCTGAGAAGCTCCTGGGGCGCTTGCAGGGGGCGGTGCTGGACCAGGTGGGGCAGGTGAGCTTCCACGTCACCAGCGCCGAGGACAAGCAGGCTCTTCTCTGGATTCGCCTCTGGGGCGGGGCCTCGGCCGCCCTTTTCACCCTCTTCGGGATTTTCGACGGCGCCTTGATCCGCAACCATCCGCAGGCGATCGCCACGGTGGGGGCGTATGCCATCCTGGCCATGGTCCTGAGCGGCATTCTGCTCCTGAGCGGCCTGGCCTATACTGCTTATCTCCCTCGCGCCCGCGGCTTCCGCGCTCTCAACCGCTGCGGTTTTCAAGCGCTCTCGGTGGTGGACTGCTTGAATCCCTCCAAGCCGCTGCGCGAGAGACTTTCCTCGCAGGTCCGCGGAACTGCCCGTGTCGGCAGCATCGACGTCACCGGTTACGAGCTGTTCGGAAAGGGGCCCGGCCCGGCCGGCGGTCTGCTTTATGACGCCCTCGATGCGGTGCGCCACGTGCCGGTTTACCTGCTCCTCCTCAAGCCGGAGTCGCTGGCTCCGGACCCCGAGGGCCGCAAGGCGACGGTTTTTCAAAGCCTGCTCGCCGAAATGAACATCACCCCCTCGAACTACATGCGCCGGGTGCGCGTGACCCTGGAAGCGATTGAAGCCCTCAACGAGAACCGGCCGGATGAGGCCAAGATCCGCGTCCGCTACTACAACGAAATCCCGGCCCTGCGGGCGGTGATCTTCGAAGAATCGGCCATCGTTTTCCCCTGGCAGCCGCGCGAAGGCAACAACATGCTCCCCTTCCTGGAAGTGGCGCGCAAGGCCGAGGAACCCACCCTCTACGAGACCTTTCGCCGCCACCTGGTGCGCCTCTGGGCCGCCTCGGCGAGCGAATCGGGAAGCGGCAGCGGCTCCCAGGCGGTGCGGGCCAAGTCGGCCGTGATCAAGGCTCGCGCCCCGCAGGAACAGACATCATAAGCCAGTGAATTTCCCAAGAAAAAATTAACCACGAAGTCACGAAGAGCACGAAGAAAAGAATAATTCACGGTGTATATTTGATGGTCAGGAAATCGGAGTTGCCAATATAACGCTCCGGAGACCA
Organism: Planctomycetota bacterium; assembly: GCA_016209605.1. GTDB lineage: Bacteria > Planctomycetota > UBA8108 > UBA8108 > JACQVS01 > JACQVS01. The sequence continues at coordinate 10,055 of JACQVS010000040.1, read as the reverse complement.
GCCGGTCACGTAGACGTTCCCAGCGGCGTCGGCGGCGATGCCCAAAGCATGGTCGCTCAGATTGTCGGGACCGTTGTAGCGTTCGGTCCAGAGCTGGTTGCCGTTCGTATCGTAGCGGATGGTGGTGTAGTCAAAGTCGGTGCCGGCGCCAAGGGAATATCCCGTGACGGTGACGTTGCCGGCGCCGTCCAGGATCAGGCCCTCGGCCGCATCGAGGCCGTTTCCGGGACCGTTATACCTTGCTCTCCAAAGCAGGCTACCGCGAGCGTCGTATTTCAAGGTGTTGAAATCGGCTGCGGTGTCAGCGCTGTGGACTGAACCTGCAAGGTACACGTTGCCGTCGCCATCGACCGCCAGGCTTTTTGCCGCGTTATCGAAAGAGCTTGAGCTCCTGTATCTCGCCTCCCATAGCCGGTTGCCATTGGCGTCGTACTTGATGGTGGCGTATTCGCCGCTGGCGGTTCCGGTCACGTAGATGTTGCCCGAATCGTCGATTGCGACGATCTCGGCGGCGTTGTGGCTGTAATCCGGCCCGTTGTACCGGGCTATCCAGGCCTGGTGGCTCAGGATCGGGGGACAGGGAGGAAAATCTTCGCAGTCGAGAGAATCGGGAGTCGGATCCGTTCCGCAAGCCGTAAAAGGTTCCCGCGGGGGGGATCCAGATAAGAAAAGGTACTGGAGCAATCCGATGGCATCGCTGATATCGGCGGCCCCATCGTCATTGGCGTCGGCGGCATCGATGCACTTTATTTCGAGGGCGCCTATGAAGAGATAATTGAGCAAGACGATCGGATCGCTGACGTCGAGTTCGCCATCGGCATTGATATCGCCGCGGCGGAAATTCGACGCCTCGAGGGAAAATGGAATGAGCCAGCAGACCACCAGAAGAATGAGGACAGTTAGAGGACGACCGAGGTCTTGAATCATGGCAAATTTCTCCAAGCAGGGATGATGAATATACGTGACCACTAAATCTTAATATCGTCCTGTCCGCCGGCAAAAAGAAAAGACAAGCCTTTCCCGATGCCGTGATGGGGCGGGGATCGGAGGTGAATGACGATTTATAAGAGCGCCTGGTGCAACTCGTCAATCCCCGGCTATGTTGCTTCAGGTAGATAAAAGGAAGTAACGCTTGGCGGATTTTGATGCCGCCTGTCGATAGGCGCTGCAAGCATGTGAAATGACGCGAGCTATGATCCGAGTCGAAAAGGAGCAGCGCCTGTTTATTGCCGGAAAGGTTGAATCAAGCGTTACCGAAGATATCAGGGGGTGGTGGTCCCAGGGCCGCCCTACCAGGGGGGCACGGGTGCCGACCTCTTGGCGGTCAAGCAAGCGGCGGCGGGACGATCAGGCCCGCGTGTCGTCGTCCTTTTGGGGGATGGGGTAGATGGCGTAGAGTTCGTCATCGATGGGGCGATCGATGGTCTCCGCCTGCATGGGTGAGGCGGTTGTCGACCCAGCCCGCGAGGAGGGAAGTGGGAAGCTGGGCTTTCTCTGACGTTTTCACGGGGATCCCAGAGATCGAGGTGCCGGAGGATACGTTCGATGACCTGCCGATATTCTGGATGGTGTTTAGTTTTCTGGAATGATCGTCGCCAGCGGCTCCCGCGCGGCCACCACTTGGCCGGGCTTGACGTGGACCTCCTCCAGGCGGCCGGCGACTTCGGACCGGATCTCATTTTCCATCTTCATGGCCTCGAGGGTCAAGATGGCCGTGCCGGGCTCGACCTCGCTGCCGGGCTGGAGGTAGACCTGGCGGACGACGCCGGGGAGCATGCTGTAAAGGATCACCGGTTGGCTGCCGCCCTTGAAGGGCGCGGCCTGGCGGCGCAGCTCGTCGATCTCGCTCTCCACCTGCAGCAGGTAGCGCCGGTTTTGATGAAGAAGCCGGATGGTGCCGCCCTCGTTTTTTTCCACCAGGAAAACGTAGCGCCGGCCGTTCACGTCGAGAATAAGCTCCTGGCCGTTCGCCAAGATCAGGGCGGCGGTGAGCCGGCCGGCTCCGACTTCCACTTCCGCCGGCGGCCCCGGCGCCAGATTGGGCAGGACCACCGGGAGGCTGCGCCCCTCGGCCAGCTCCACGCGCACTTTCATCAAGCCCCTCCTCGTAAGCTGAAGGCCCGGCCCAGGCGGCCCCACGGCGACAGATCCTCTGCCGGCGCCTCCCTGGCCGCGCCGGCGGCCGGCGGCAAGGCCGCCAGGCGGCCCTTTTGCTGATGCAGGTACGCCGCCGCGATGGCCAGAGCGCCGGCCAGCGCCTCGTCCGGCGGCGGCGTCAGATACCCGGGCCTCTTGAGCCGCTCCTCGAGGAACTGGCAGTGGTTGCGGGCCGCGAGGAAATCCACATCGCCCAGTAGCGCCAGCGCCACGGGCAAGGTGGTCGCCACGCCGGCGATCACGGTCTCCTCGCAAGCCGCCCTGAGCCGCCGGCAGGCCTGGGCTCGGTCCTCGCCCCAGGCGATCACCTTGGCGATCAGCGAGTCGTAGTAAGGAGTGATCTGCCAGCCTTCGAAGGCGGCGGAATCGACGCGGATGCCCGGGCCGCTGGGGAGACGGACGCGCGCCAGCGTCCCCGTGGACGGGAGGAAGTCGAGCTCCGGATCCTCGGCGTTGATGCGGAACTCCATGGCGGCGCCGCGGCCATACTGGAAGGCCTGCTCCAGCTTGCGGCCGCCGAACGCCTTCCCCTCGGTAACGGCGATCTGCTCGGCCACCAGATCGACGCCGCAGAGCATCTCGGTAATGGGGTGCTCGACCTGGAGCCGAGTGTTCATCTCGAGAAAGTAGAACTCCCTGCCGTCGAAGAGGAACTCGAGAGTGCCGGCGCCGCGGTAACGCGAAAGCTGGACGATCTTCAGGGCGTGCCGGAGCAGCTCCTCCCGCTGCCGGGCGCTCAAGGCCGGGCACGGCGTCTCCTCGAGGAGCTTCTGGTGCCGCCTTTGCGTCGAGCAGTCGCGCTCCGGAAAGAGGCGGGCGCCGCCGCGGCCGTCGCCCACCACCTGCACCTCCACGTGCCGCGCCTTCTCGAGGTAGCGTTCAGCGTAGACGGACGGATCGCCGAACGCGTTCAGCGCTTCCGAGCTGGCGAGGCGGAAGGCCGACTCGAGCGACTCGAGGTCGCGCACCAGCCGGATGCCTTTCCCGCCGCCCCCCGCCGCCGCCTTGAGGAGGAGGGGCAGGCCGATCTTCCGGGCGAGCTTCTCGAGCCGCTCGGGGGCGCTGATCCGATCCCGCTCGCCGGGGACGATGGGGATGCCGGCCTCGTGCAGCGCCCGCCGCGCCGCCACCTTGTCGCCCATGAAGCGGATGTTCTCCGGCGACGGGCCGATGAACTTGAGGCCGCTTTCCTCCACCGCCCGGGCGAAGGGTTCGCGCTCGGAGAGGAAGCCGTAGCCCGGATGGATGGCGTCGGCGCCGGCCCGCCGGGCCGCCTCGAGGATGCGATCGATCGAGAGGTAGCTTTCCGGCGCCGGCGTGGGGCCGAGGAGGACGGCTCCATCGGCGAGGCGGACCGCCAGGCTGTCCGCGTCCGCCTCCGAGTGCGCCACCACAACCCGCAGCCCCAGCGCCCGCGCCGTGCGCACGATGCGCAAGGCGATCTCGCCGCGGTTGGGGATGAGAATGGCTCGGATCGTCCGCGGCTTCTCCGCCTCCGCGGCCGCGCTCGCTTTTCTCTTCTTCGGGGCGGTCATGAGGCTCCTTTATACGGGCTCTTAGAGCGCCGAATAAAATGAATTTGGAGGCGAATTGCGAGCGCCGGCGGCCGGCGACCACTCCGCTGCGCGGAGCGGTGCCCGGGAGCGAGGCCGGAGGCGATACGGGACGGAGTATCGCCGAGGCCTAGCGACACAGCACGACCAGCCTGCGGCCGGTGCCCGCAGCCGCCGCCGCAAGGCGCCCCGAAGGCATTTTGTGAGACGCTCTTATAACGGGATGTTGCCATGCTTCTTGGGTGGATTGCTCTCCCGCTTGTTGCTGAGGAGCGCCAGCGCCGCCGCCAGGCGCGAGCGCGTCTCTCGCGGCAGGATGACGTCGTCGATATAGCCCCTCTCCGCCGCCACCAGCGGGTTGGCGAACTTCTCGCGGTACTCCTCCACCAGCTTCTCCTCCTCGGCGGCCGGGTCCCCGGCCGAGGCGATCTTCTTCTTGAAGATGATCTCCACCGCCCCCTTGGGTCCCATGACGGCGATCTCGGCGGTGGGCCAGGCGTAGTTGAGGTCGCCCCGGATGTGCTTCGAGGACATGACGTCATAGGCGCCGCCGTAGGCCTTGCGGGTGATGAAGGTGATCTTGGGCACCGTCGCTTCACAGTAGGCGTAGAGCAGCTTGGCGCCGTTGCGGATGATGCCGCGGTGCTCCTGGTCGATGCCCGGCAGGAAGCCCGGCACATCCTCGAAGGTGATGATGGGAATGTTGAAGCAGTCGCAGAAGCGGATGAAGCGGGCCGCCTTGAGGCTGGAGTCGATGTCCAGGGTGCCGGCGAGGACGGCGGGCTGGTTGGCGACGATGCCGATTGTCCGGCCGTCGAGGCGGGCGAAGCCGACCAGGATGTTCATCGCGAAGTGCTCGTGAACCTCGAAGAACTCGCCGCCGTCGACCACCCTGTGGACGACTTCCTTCATGTCATACGACTTCCCAGGGTCGGGCGGGACGATGGCGTCCAGCTCCGGCACGGATCGGTCAGCCGGATCGCTGCTCGGCGCGCGGGGGGGATCGGCGAGGTTGTTGTCCGGCAGGTAAGCGAGCAGCCGCCGGATCTTCTCCAGGCACGCGGCGTCGTCGGAGGCGAGGAAGTGGGCGACGCCGCTCTTCTGGTTGTGGGCGGCCGCGCCTCCCAAAGTCTCATGATCCACTTCCTCGCCGGTCACGGTCTTGACGACGTTCGGCCCGGTGACGTACATGTAGCTGGTGCGCTCGACCATGAAGATGAAGTCGGTGATGGCTGGGGAATAAACCGCGCCGCCGGCGCACGGGCCGAGAACGGCGGAGATCTGCGGCACCACGCCGGAGGCCAGGGTGTTTCGGAGGAAGATCTCGGCGTACCCGCCCAGGCTGGCGACCCCCTCCTGAATGCGCGCCCCGCCGGAGTCGTTGAGGCCGATGATGGGACAGCCGATCTTGAGCGCCAGGTCCATGATCTTGGTGATCTTGCGGGCGTTGGTTTCTGACAGGCTGCCGCCGAGGATGGTGAAGTCCTGGCTGAAGGCGAAGACGCGGCGGCCATGGATGCGGCCGTGGCCGGTGACCACGCCGTCGCCGGGGGAGCGTTGCTTCTCCATGCCGAAGTCGTGGCAGCGGTGGCGGACGAAGGCATCGATCTCTTCAAAGGAGGCCGGGTCAAGGAGCAGTTCGAGGCGCTCGCGCGCCGTGAGCTTGCCCTTGGCGTGCTGCGCTTCCACGCGCTCCGGCCCGCCGCCGCCGCGGCTTTCCTCGCGCAGCGCCTCGATTCGGGCCTTGGGGTCTTTCGGTGAAGATCGTCCGCTGGTCACTGAGCCGGCTCCTTTCGTGCTTGAGAAAACTCGACCAGGATGCCGCCGGTGGAGTCCGGATGCACGAAAAAAACGAGCTTCCCGCCGGCGCCGCGGCGGGGCCCGTCGCCGAGGACGCGCGCTCCGCGGCGGCGAAGCTCCTCGTACCACTCTTCGATCGGCAGGCCTTCCACCTCGAAAGACAAGTGGTGCAGCCCCGGCGGCCGGCGCTCGAGAAACCGCGCGATGGCGCTGTCCGGCCGGACGCTCTCCAGCACCTCGAGGCGCGTTCCGCCGGCGTCGACGAAGGCCAGGCGCACCCCTTCCTCCGGCACTTCCTCGGCAGGTGCAGGCGGCGCCGTGAAGACCTTCGCCAGCTGCTCGAGGGTCCCCGTCAGGTCCTTGACCGCGAGCGCGATGTGATCCAGGGAAAGGCGGATGGGGGGCGTCTGCCTGTTTTCGTCCGTCCGGCTCATGGGCGGCCTTCCTTTTCCAGCGCGGCGGCCTCGGCTTTGAGAAAATCGATGATCGCTTCGAGGCTCGTCCCCGGCGGGAAGACCCCGCGGTAGCCCCAGCTCTTCAAGGTGGGAATGTCCCCCGGCGGGATGATGCCGCCGCAGAAGAGGATCCGCCGGCGCCGTCCCGCGGCTTCAGCGGCTTGAAGCCCCGCCGCCACCTCGCGGAAAAGCTCCCGGAAAGCGCCGGAATGGTTGGAGACGCCGACGGCGTCGGCATCCTCCTGCTCGGCGGCGAGGATCACGGCCTGGGAGGGGATGCGCATACCGGTGTAAATCACCTCCATGCCGGCATCGATGAGCGCCTGGATGATGACCTTGAGGCCGCGGTCGTGCCCGTCGAGGCCGGGCTTGGCCAGAAGGATCCGCAGGGGTGGCTGGTTGCTGCCGCCGGCGCGAGCCGCTTTTTCGGAACTTTTTTCGTCCATCAAGAAATTACCAATCTCCTTGATGCTCTCCAAAGACCTCCGCCAGCGATCCCATCATCTCCCCCAAGGTGGCGCCCGCTTCCACGCCGGCAATGAGAGTCTCCATAAGATTTTCGGTACTTCGGGCGGCTTCCTTGAGCCGCTGGAGCGCCGCCTGGGCGGCGCCGCCGGGGCGCTCGCGCTTGCGCCGGGCCACTTCCTCGACCCGGGCCGGCTCGAGCTTCTCATCGAGCTGGAAGACCTCCTGCTGGGGCGCTTCGCCCGCCGACCCGAATCGGTTCACTCCCACGACGATCCTCTCCCCCCTCTCGGCCTGTTTTTCGAGGCGGTAGGCGGAGGCGGCGATCCAGCGTTGGGGGAGGCCTTCCTGGATGGCTCGCAGGGCTCCTCCCCGGGCCTCGAGTTCGGCCATCAGCGCTTTGGCCCGCTCTTCGATGGCCGAGGTCAAGTGCTCGATGAGCGGCGCGCCGCCCAGGGGGTCGGCGCTGTCGGCGGCGCCGCTCTCAAAGGCGATGATCTGCTGGGTGCGCAAGGCCAAGCGGACGGTTTTTTCCGTCGGCAGCCCGAGGGCTTCGTCAAGGGCGTTGGTGTGCAGGGACTGGGTGCCGCCCAGGACCGCCGCCAGGGCCTGGAGCGCCACCCGCACGGCGTTGTTTTCCGGCTCCTGGTAGGTCAAGGCTGCCCCGGCGGTCTGGGTGTGGAACCGGAGCTTGGCGGCCTCCGGATCCTCGATCTGAAAGCGATCGCGCACCAGGTGGGCCCACAGGCGGCGCGCCGCCCGGAACTTCGCCACTTCCTCGAAAAGGTGCATTTGCGCCGCGAAAAAGAAGGAAAACTTGCGAGCGACGGCGGCGAGAGGGAGCTGGCGAGCGCGGGCCGCCTCCAGGTACGCCACGGCGTGCGACAGCGTCAAGGCCACCTCTTCCACAGCGGTCGAGCCGGCCTCGCGAATATGGTAGCCGCTGATGCTGATGGGATGCCAGTGGGGGAGATGGCGAACCGAGTGCTCGAGGACATCCATCACCAGCCGCAGGGACGGCGTGAGCGGGAACCTTTGAGTGTGTCGAGCCACGAACTCCTTGAGGAGGTCGTTTTGCAGCGTGCCGCGCAGCCGGCTGGGAGCCATGCCTCGGCGCTTCGCCAGGGCGATCAGGAAAGCCAGCAGAACCGCCGCCGAGGCATTGATGGTCATGGAGACGCTGACCTCCTCCAGGGGAATGCCGGCGAAAAGCTGCTCCATGTCCTCGATGGAGCAGATGGGGACGCCCACCTTCCCCACCTCGCCGGCGGCAGCCGGGTCATCGGAGTCGTAGCCGATCTGAGTCGGCAGATCGAAGGCCACGCTCAAGCCGGTCTGCCCCTGCGCCAGAAGGTAGCGGAAGCGCTGGTTGGTCTCACGGGCGGTCCCGAAGCCGGAGTACTGGCGCATGGTCCACAGCTTGCCGCGGTACATGTCGGGATAAATGCCCCGGGTGAATGGGAGCTCCCCGGGCCGCCCCGCCCCCGTCTCTCCCAGAAAGTCCGGCTCTCCCAGAAAGAGAGGGATGGGGATTCCCGAGGGCGTCTGCCGCTCCCGGGCGTCCGAGGGCTTGCCTGACTCCAGACTGCGACTGCGCTCATCCTTCCTCATAAACCACCTCGCCAGCCGAAACGCTCTGCAACGCCCCGCTTTCATCCCGGACCAGCAGCTCGCCGCGAGAGCCCAGGCCGGCCACCACGCCGCGCCACTCCTGCCACTCCTTCTCCGGGTTGGAGCGGATGGAGACGCGGCAGCCGACATGGGCCAGCTCCTCTCCCACCAGCGCGGCGACGGATTCGCCCGCCTCGAAGCGCCCGTACAAGGGCCAGAAGGCGCCGGTGCAGCGCTGGGCGAGCGCCACGAGCTCGCGATCGGCCGCGGGAACGCCGGCCTCGGCGAGGGAGATCGTCCGGCCCTCGAGCCCGGCCGGCGGGGGGGCGTGGCGCAGATCCAGATTAACGCCTATTCCCAGGGCAATCCAGTACTTCTCTCCCTGGCCCCGCAGCTCGCCCAGGATGCCGGCCAGTTTTTTTCCACGAATCATGAGATCGTTGGGCCAGTAGAGTTCGATCGGCAGCGGGGTGAGGGGCTGCAACGCCGCCTTCAGGGCCCGCCCGGCCACCAGGGAAATCCCCGCGGCGCCGGCGGGCTCCAGCCGGGGGCGGAGGAGGAGGCTCATCCACAAGCCGGACCCGGGAGGGCTCCACCAGCTCCGTCCGACCCGGCCGCGCCCGCGCGTCTGAGCGCTGGCGATATGGACCGTTCCCTGCGGAGCCCCTGCCTGCGCCACCCGGTGCAGGGTGTCGTTGGTCGAGGTGGTCTCCTCGAAGTATTCCCAGTGTTTTGGCAGGTTCATGATGAAAATTATTATCTGAACTATTGCATATTTTGCGAGCTGAGGACAGCTCGCAAAATATGCAATAGGCGAATTATAATTTATGTTCTATAATCCAATATCTTTTCTTTTACTTTTGCCGTATTCCAGCATAACGCCCTTGGCAGAAAAAAACCGTTTCCTCAAAACCAAAGAAGTCCTTCAGGGCACGGGGATCACCCACCAGATCCTCTACCGTTATACCACCATGGGATTGGTGCGGGAGATCAAGATCCGGGAGAGCGGCCATCGGCTGTACCCTCCCCAGACCATTGCGGTGATCAAGCTCATCCAGCGGCTCAACCAGAGCGGCTACACGCTGCGGGATATCAAGGATATTTTTTTCAAAGAAGCCCGCTTGAACCACATCACCAGGCGTTGGGGAGAGGGGGGGAAAGAGAGGGGTCCGTGACCAGGGTCCAATGAATTCACGGAGGAGAATATTCTTCCTCCGCAACTTCTCCGCAGGCTGCGGAGAAGTTGCGGATAGCTCGGTTGCGGGCGAAGCCCGCATTATGATTCATTCCCCCCCGTGAATTTCTAGGCGCGATTTCGAGTCACTTCTGGAACAACTGTTCCCACACCGAGCGGGCGCGCTGGGTCCGCGCCTCAATGGAGCGGAGCGCGTAGTTGATCATGCGGAACTCATCGCAGTAGTTGGCAGCGTGCCGGCTCCCCACGAAGGTGGTGTGGGAAAGCTTGCAGGAATTGGTGATGTGGGCATCGAATTGATGGCAATTGATGCAAGAGTGCAGGTAGGCCCCACAACCTTCGCACACTTGACGCGGGCGCGGATCCCCGGCGCCAACCCAGGAGGTTCCGCACTTGTAGCACTTCCTCATGTGATCTCTTCCTTCTCTCTTTGTAAGCGCCACCCGGAAGACAAACCGCCACCAAACCGCCATTGCGGTCCATCAAAAAGACTTGCAAAGGCAGCCCGGAACGACCAGATCCTTCAGGGAACGACGCTCACCACTTCTTTTCTGACCACGAGTTCCAGAGGGCACCCAGCCCATCTGGACTTCTCTTCACCTAGGGATCGGAAACTGCGGCACTTTATGGCAGTTCCGAATACGTTGCCAAAACGGATTTCACCCGCTCGAGTGCTACCGGCGCATTTCCGGAACTTGTTCTTGCGAATCCCTTTTCAAACACTTTTCGGGGCGAACCATTTCGCTATTCAGATTCCCACACTTAATCCCTTTCCTGGACCCTGTCAAGGTAAAAATTGAAATTTATAAAATGTAAACC
>JACQVS010000034.1 GCA_016209605.1 Planctomycetota bacterium | reverse complement strand
TTGAACCGCCAAGGTGAGCTCCGAGCAATGGCGCAGGAGCGAATGCCCGGACCAGCGGGCGCCAGCACAAGCTGGCCGCTGGGAGGGCCGCCCGAAGGCGAGCGCGAGAGCGCGAAGACCGAAGGGCCAAGCACGCCAAGATAAGACGCAAGGCGAATGAGAGAGCCGTCTTTGGACGCCAAGACTTCTCCGCAGCCTGCGAAGATGATTTGATAGAAGCGCATAAAGAGGCTGGCCGCCGCTCTCGCGGTTGATGGGTCTTTTGCCGGCGGCGCCAAATCCGGGCGGGGCAAAAACTCGCTTATTTCTGCCGAAACCTTACAATAGGTCCTATAATCCATTGGGAACCCCTGGCGGATTCAAGATTTTCCGCTGGGGGTTCGATACCAGGAGCATGTTCTTGTAAATTTTAAAATAACAGGTTCCGGTAACATCTAAATGAAAAATAATCCAGCGCAATGGAGGCCTAGTACATGGTTGATGTGAGCCACATCTACAACCTCATCGAAAGGGCGATCAATCTGGATCGTTTCCGGGAACTGAACTGGACCGGAGCGTTCAACGACTACTTGAACCTGGTCATGGAAGAGCCGCGGGTCTGCCGGAACGCGTACCAGCGCCTCTTCGACATGATCCATTCCTTTGGCACGGTGGAATACAAGCTCCACAAGGAAAAGATCATCCATTACAAGTTTTTCGATGACCCGATCGGCGGCGGGCGCGATGCCGTTTACGGACTGGACCGCCCGCTCATGCGCCTGATCGGCCATCTCAAGAGCGCCGCCTACAGCTACGGCACCGAGCGGCGCGTGCTCCTCCTCCATGGGCCGGTGGGGAGCGCTAAGTCCACCATCGTGCGCCTGCTCAAGAAAGGCATCGAGCACTACTCCCACAATCCCGATGGGGCTCTCTTCACCTTCCGCTGGAAGATCCCCGACGGCGAGGACCGCGGCGTTTACGACTGCCCGATGCACGAGGAGCCTCTGCGGCTGATCCCCGAAACTTCGCGCAAGGAGATCCTCGATGACCTCAACAAGTCGAGGGATGGCGGTTATCCCATCGTCATCGAGGGCTCCCTGTGCCCCTTCTGCCGGCACCACTTCCAGACCCTGCTCAAGAAGTACCAGGGGGACTGGAGCCGGGTGATCGAGCACGTCGAGGTCTACCGGCTGCAACTCTTGGAGAAGGGCCGGGTGGGCATCGGCACCTTCCAGCCCAAGGATGAAAAGAACCAGGACTCCACCGAGCTGACCGGCGACATCAACTACCGCAAGATCGCCCTTTACGGCAGCGACTCCGACCCGCGCGCCTTCAACTTCGACGGCGAGTTCCAGATCGCCAACCGCGGCCTCATCGAGTTCATCGAGGTGCTCAAGCTCGACGTGGCCTTCCTCTACGATCTGCTGGGCGCCAGCCAGGAGCACTCCATCAAGCCCAAGAAGTTCTCCCAGACCGACATCGATCTCGTCATCATCGGCCACACCAACGAGCCGGAATACCGCAAGCTGCAAAACAACGAGCTGATGGAGGCCTTCCGCGACCGCACCGTCAAGGTCGACATCCCGTACATCACCACGCTCAAGCACGAGATCCAGATTTACCAGAAGGACTACAACAGCGAGCGCATCCGCGGCAAGCATATCGCGCCTCACACCATCGAAACGGCGTCGATGTGGGCGATCCTCACCCGCCTGGAAGAGCCCAAGAAGGCCCAGCTCAGCTTGATGCAGAAGCTCAAGCTTTACGACGGCAAGACCATGCCCGGTTTCACCGAGGAGAACTCCAAGGAGCTGCGCAACGAGGCCAAGCGCGAGGGGCTCGATGGCATCTCGCCGCGCTACATTCAGGACAAGATCTCCAACGCCCTGGTCAACGACGAGTACCAGACCTGCATCAATCCCTTCATGGTCCTGAACGAGCTCGAATCGGGGCTCAAGCATCACTCGCTGATCACCAACGACGACCAGCGCCGCCGCTACCGCGAGCTGCTGGCGGTGGTCAAGGAAGAGTACGAGGACATCGTCAAGAACGAGGTCCAGCGGGCCATTTCCGCCGATGAAGAAGCCATCGCCAAGCTGTGCGCCAATTACGTCGACAACATCAAGGCCTACACGCAGAAGGAAAGGGTGCGCAACAAGTACACCGGCCAGGACGAGGAGCCGGATGAGCGCTTGATGCGGTCCATCGAGGAGAAGATCGAGATCCCCGAGAGCCGCAAGGACGACTTCCGCCGCGAGATTATGAACTACATCGGCGCCCTGGCCGTCGAGGGCAAGCAGTTCGACTACAAGACCAACGCCCGCCTGCAGAAGGCCCTGGAGCTGAAGATCTTCGAAGACCAGAAGGACACCATCAAGCTGACCAGCCTGGTCTCCTCCGTGGTTGACAAGGAAACCCAGGAGAAGATCGATGTGGTCAAGAACCGCCTCATCAAGAACTACGGCTACTGCGACATCTGCGCGACCGACGTGCTCAACTACGTGGCCTCGATCTTCGCGCGCGGCGATGTCAAGAAGGTATGATGCCCATGATGCGGTGATCAAGCCATGAAACGCGTCTATCCCGACACCAACCGCTTCCGCCAGATCATCCGCGGCAGGATCCGCCAGAACTTGAAGCGCTTCATCACCCGCGGCGAGATCCTCGGCAAGCAGGGGAAAAACTTCGTGTCGATCCCGCTGCCGCAGATCGAGATCCCGCGCTTCCGCTACGGCCTCCAGGAGACGGGGGGAGTGGGCCAGGGCCCGGGCGAAGAAGGGACGCCGATCGGCAATGTCCTGCCGCAGCCCGGAGAAGGGCAAGGGGCCGGCTCGATGCCGGGGGAGCATCTCCTCGAGGTCGATGTCACTCTGGAGGAGCTGGCGAAGATCCTCGGCGAGGAGCTGGAGCTGCCCAACATCCTGCCCAAGGGCCAGCGCAACATCGACACCTTCACCGACCGCTACACCGGCATCCACCGCACCGGCCCGGAGTCGCTGCGCCACTTCAAGCGCACCTTCAAGCAGGCGCTCAAGCGCCAGATCATGGCCGGGCTCTACAATCCGGAAGATCCGGTGATCCTGCCGATTCAGGAGGACAAGCGCTTCCGCGCCTCGAAGAGCAAGGCGGTGCCGGACTCGAGCGCGGTCATCATTTACATGATGGACGTCTCGGGATCGATGGGGAACGAGCAGAAGGACATCGTCCGCATCGAGTCCTTCTGGATCGACACCTGGCTCAAGTCCCAGTACCGCGACCTCGACACCCGCTACATCGTCCACGATGCGGTGGCGCGCGAGGTCGACCGGCACACCTTCTTCCACCTGCGCGAGTCGGGCGGCACCAAGATCTCCTCCGCTTTCACCCTCTGCCGCGACGTCGTCCAGAAGGACTACGATCCCAACACCTGGAACATCTACCCCATCCACTTTTCGGATGGCGACAACTGGGGCGGCGATGACACGGCGCTGTGCATGAAGATCCTCAAGGAGTTCCTCATCCCCTGGTCGAACCTCTTTTGCTACGGCCAGGTGAAGAGCGCTTACGGCAGCGGCCAGTTCCTCAAGGACTTGATGGAGGAGTTCTCGAGCGAGGAGCGGCTGGTGGTTTCGGAGATCAACAGCCGCGATGACATTTATCGTTCGATCAAGACCTTTCTGGGAAAAGGCAAATGACCCGCGAAGAAGCCATGGACAAGGATGCGAAAGAAGTCGGCATGAGCACCGCACTCACCCCCGAGCTCCAGGAAATGACCGGCCAGATTCGCGGCTACGCCCGGGAATTCGGCCTGGATCCCTTCGAGGTCATCTTCGAGCTGCTCGATTACGACCAGATGAACATGGTGGTGGCTTACGGGGGATTTCCGACCCGCTACCCGCACTGGCGCTTCGGCATGCTGTACGAGGAGATCTCCAAGACCTACTCCTACGGCCTGCAGAAGGTTTACGAGCTGGTGATCAACAACGACCCGTGCTACTCCTACCTGCTCAAGTGCAATCACGTTGTGGACCAGAAGCTGGTGATGGCGCACGTCTACGCCCACTCCGACTTCTTCAAGTGCAACTACTGGTTCTCCAAGACCAATCGCAAGATGATGGACGAGATGGCGAACCATGGCGTGCGCATCCGCCGCTACATCGACCGTCACGGCCTCACCAAGGTGGAGGAGTTCATCGACACTTGCCTGTCCCTCGAAAATCTGATCGACACCCACTCGCAGTTCATCATCCGCAAAAAGCAGCGCACCGAGGAGGAGCGCGAGTCGGATCGCGAGGATGCCAAGCCGACCCGCTTGAGGTCGAAGTCGTACATGGAGGAGTTCATCAACCCCCCCGAGTACATCGAAGCCGAGCGGCAGCGCATCCAGCAGAAGCTGGAGGAGCAGGACAAGTTCCCTCCCGATCCGGAGAAGGACCTCCTCTCCTTCCTCATCGAGCACGCGCCGATCGAGCGCTGGCAGCGCGACATCCTCTCCATGATGCGCGAGGAAGCCTACTACTTCGCCCCGCAAGCCATGACCAAGATCATGAACGAGGGCTGGGCCTCCTACTGGCATTCCAAGATCATGACCGAAAAGGCCTGTACCGCTGCAGAGATCGTCGACTACGCCGATCATCACGCCGCCACCATGGGCCAGCAGCCGGGAGCGCTCAACCCCTACAAGGTCGGCCTCGAGCTTTTCCGGGACATCGAGGAGCGCTGGAACAAGGGGCGCTTCGGCCCGGAGTGGGAGGAGTGCGATGATTACGCCAAAAAGGCCTCCTGGGACCGCAAGCTGGGGCTGGGCCGGAAGAGGGTCTTCGAAGTCCGCAAGATCTACAACGACGTCACCTTCATCGATGAATTTTTGACGGAGGATTTTTGCCGCGACCACCAGCTTTTCACCTTCGCCTTCAACAAGCAAACCAACGAGTACGAGATCGAGAGCCGCAGCTTCAAGGCCATCAAGGAGAAGCTGCTCTTCAACCTGTCCAACTTCGGCCAGCCGTTCATTTATCTTGAAAACGCCAACTACAAGAACCGCGGCGAGCTGTACCTGATCCACCGCTTTGAAGGGGTGCCGCTCAAGATGGACGCGGCGCGGGAGACCTTGGGAAACCTCTTCAAGATCTGGCAGCGGCCGGTGCACCTCGAGACCGTGGTCGAGAAGCGGCACAAGCTGTTCACGCACAACGGCACCAAGGTGGAGGAGAAGATCTTGAAGTGAGCCGCCGCCCGAGCCGCGGCCATTCGTGATCAGATCCTTTTGAAATCGTGAGCCATGACCCCGAAAACCGTTTCCGAAAGCTATCCCTCCGCAAAAACAGAGGCGGCAGCCGGCGGCCTGATCCGGACCAAGGTCCGCATCATCACCGCCACCGCCCTTTTTGACGGCCACGATGCGGCCATCAACCTGATCCGCCGGCTGCTCCAGGAGGGCGGAGCCGAGGTGGTGCACCTCGGGCACAATCGCTCCGTCGCCGAGATCGCCGCCGCTGCCGTTCAGGAGGATGCCCACGCCGTTGCGGTGAGCTCGTACCAGGGCGGCCACAACGAGTTCTTCCCGTACCTGCGCCAGGAGCTCGACCGCGCCTGCGGCCGGCATATCCTCATCTTCGGCGGCGGCGGCGGGGTCATCCTGCCCTCCGAAGTAGAGTTTCTGGAGGGGATCGGCGTCGCCAAGATCTTCACGCCCGAAGATGGCCGGAAATTGGGCCTCAAAGGCATGGGGCGCGTCGTCCTCGAGGCGGCGGAGAAGGTGGCGGGCAGCCTGTCGCGGTTCGATCGGCCGCCGCCGGGCGGCGAGGATCTCTACCTGGCGCGCCTCCTCACCGCCGCCGAGGCCGGACTCCTCCCGGATTCGCCATCTTTTCCCGCCGGCTTCAAGTTCCGCTGGAAGGGCGCCGGAGCGTTTCACGTGGTCGGCATCACCGGCCCCGGCGGCGCCGGCAAGAGCTCCCTCGTCGATGAGCTGATCTTCCGCTTCGGCCGGGACTTCCCCGAGCTGCCCATCGCCATCCTCTCCGTCGACCCCTCCAAGCGCCGGGGCGGCGGGGCGCTTCTGGGAGACCGCCTGCGCATGAACTCGATCTACCGGCCGCAGGTCTTCTTCCGCAGCTTCGCCACCCGTGACTCCAGCAGCGAGCTCTCCCCGGCGGTGCGCGAGGCGGTGGAGGTCTTCAAGCAGGCCGGCTTCGCGCTCCTCTTCATCGAGACCGCCGGCAGCGCTCAAGGGGCCTCCGGCATCCTCGACGTCGCCGGCACCAGCATTTACGCCATGACCCCGGAGTTCGGGGCGCCGACGCAGCTCGAGAAGATCGACATGCTCGACTTCGCAGACCTGGTGGCGGTGAACAAATTCGACAAGCGCGCCGCCGAGGATGCCGTGAGCGCGGTGGCTCGCCAGCTTCGCCGCCTCGGCAAGGAGGATGCGCTGGAGCGGGTGATCGGCACCTGCGCCAGCGCTTTCGCCGATCCGGGCGTCGAACGGCTCTACCGCCGGCTGGCAGGCCTCCTGGAGGAGCGCCTGGGAAAGGAGGCGCCGCTGCGGGCCGGCCAGCTTCTGCCTCCGGAGAGCTCGCCGGCCGCCGGGATCAAGATCATCCCCGCCCCGCGCGAGAACTATCTGGCGGAAGCGGCCAGGCGGGTGCGCGACTACCGGAAAGCCACCGAGGCGGAGGCGGAAAAGGTGCGGGCGGCGGAGGCGGCCCGGCGCACCGCCGAGCTGCTTCGGGAGCAGCGAGGGCCGTCGAGCCAGGAGGCGGGCGCCGCGGCCGGCGCGCTGGCCGAGCGGCTGGAATCGAGCGTGTCGCCGGAGAGCCGGCGGCTGCTATCGGAATGGGAAAAACTGAAGCAGGATTACGCCCGCGGGGAGCTGCTCTACGAGGTGCGCGGCCGCGAGATCAAGGCGCCGCTAAGCTGGAGGACCCTTTCCGGCGCCGTCCTGCCGCGCGTCGCCCTGCCGAAGTGGAAGGACCGAGGCGAGCTGCTTCGCTTCCTGCGCCTCGAAAACCTGCCGGGCCGCTTCCCCTTCACCGCCGGGGTCTTCCCGCTGCGGCGGGAGGACGAGCAGCCGACGCGGCAGTTCGCCGGCGAGGGGCCGCCGGAGCGCACCAACCGCCGCTTCCACCTCCTCTGCCAGGGGCTGGCGGCGCGGCGGCTGTCGACGGCCTTTGACAGCGTCACTCTTTACGGACAGGACCCCGATGAGCGGCCGGACATCTTCGGCAAGATCGGCGAGAGCGGCGTCAGCATCGCCACGCTCGATGACATGAAGCGACTCTTCCATGGATTCAACCTCGCCGACCCCTCGACCAGCGTCTCCATGACCATCAACGGCCCGGCGCCGGCAATCCTGGCGATGTTCTTCAACGCCGCCATCGACCAGCAGGAGGAGCTGTTCGAGAAGCGCGAGGGGCGATCGCCGAATCCAGGAGAGCGCGAGGCCATCCAGGCCCGCACCCTGCAAGCGGTGCGCGGCACCGTGCAGGCCGACATCTTGAAGGAGGACCAGGCGCAGAACACCTGCATCCTGTCGACCGCTTTCGCGCTCAAGATGATGGGCGATGTGCAGGAGTACTTCATCCAGAACCGCGTCCGCAATTTCTACTCGGTGTCGATCAGCGGCTACCACATCGCCGAGGCCGGCGCCAATCCCATCACCCAGCTCGCCTTCACGCTGGCAAACGGGCTCACTTACGTCGAGTACTACCGCTCGCGCGGCATGGAGATCGATGAGTTCGCTCCCAGCTTCTCCTTTTTCTTTTCCATGGGGCTCGATCCGGAGTACGCGGTGCTCGGGCGGGTGGCGCGGCGCCTCTGGGCGATCGTGGTGCGCGACGGCTACGGCGCCGGCGAGCGCAGCCAGAAGCTCAAATACCACATCCAGACTTCCGGAAGATCGCTGCACTCCCGCGAGGTGGCCTTCAACGACATCCGCACCACCCTGCAAGCCCTGATGGCTTATTACGACCAGTGTAACTCCCTCCACACCAACGCCTACGATGAAGCGGTGACCACGCCGACGGAGGAGTCGGTGCGGCGGGCGCTGGCCATCCAGCTCGTGATCCAAGAGGAGCTGGGGCTGGCGCGGAACGACAATCCCCTGCAAGGGTCGTTCATCATCGAAGAGCTGACCGATCTGGTGGAGGAGGCGGTCTTGCAGGAGTTCGAGCGCATCTCGGCGCGCGGCGGCGTTCCGGGCGCCATGGAGTCGGGCTACCTTCGCGACAAGATCCAGGAGGAGTCGCGCCTTTACGAGGAAGGCAAGCACTCCGGCGCCATACCCGTTGTCGGCGTGAACACCTTCCTCGATGAAAAAGGGGCCGCCGGCCGCGGCGCCGAGCTGCCGGTGGTGCGCGCCACCGGGGAGGAGAAGAAGCTGCAGATCCAGCGCCTGCGGGAGTTCCAGGCCCGCCACCGCGACGAGGCGGAGCGGGAGCTTCGGCGCCTCAAGGAGGCGGTGCGAAGCGGAGGCAACACTTTCGCGGTGCTCATGGACGCGGCGCGCCGCGCCAGCCTGGGCCAGATCACCCAGGCGCTCTTCGAGGTCGGAGGAGCGTACCGCCGGGCGATGTGAACGGCGGCGCGGAAAATAAATCGAGGTTTCCAGGAGAGAACCATGGTGTTAGAAGGGAAAGTCCTGGTGGTGGGGGCGGGGACCATGGGGAGCGGCATCGCGCAAGTTTTCGCGGCCGCCGGCTGCGAGGTTGCCCTCGCCGATGCCAGCCGCGACGCCCTCGACCGCGGCCTCAAGACCATGGCGAGCGGCCTCGGCCGTCAGGTGAAGAAGGGGAAGCTGTCTCCAGACGAAAGCGAGCGGATCCTGAAGCTCGTCCAGCCGGCTGCCAGTCTGGAAGGCCTCTCCGGCGTGGGCTTCATCGTCGAGGCGGTTTATGAAGACAGAAACGTGAAAAGCGAAGTCCTGGCCAGGCTCGATGCCCAGTTTCCGGAGGCCGCCGCCGTCACCTCGAACACCTCCTCGATCTCCATCACCCGCCTGGCCGCGGCGACGAAGCGCCCCGAGCGAGTCGCCGGCATGCACTTCTTCAACCCGGTGCCGGCCATGCAGCTCGTCGAGGTCATCAAGGGGCAGATGACCAGCGCGGCGGTCCACCAGCTGGTGGTCGAGGTGGCGAAGAAGCTGGGGAAGACGCCGGTCTCGGTGGAAGACTACCCCGGCTTCATCTCGAACCGCGTCCTCATGCCCATGGTCAACGAGGCCATCGGCTGCCTGCGGGAGGGCATCGCCAGCCGGGTTGACATCGACACGGTGATGCGCCTCGGCATGAACCATCCCATGGGCCCGCTGCAACTGGCCGACTTGATCGGCCTCGACGTCTGCCTGAACATCCTGGAAACGCTGCAGCGCGACCTCGGCGACCCGAGGTACCGCCCCGATCCGCTGCTGAGGCGCCTGGTAGCGGCGGGAATGCTGGGGAGGAAGATGGGACAAGGATTTTACGAGTACGAGATCAAGCGATGAAAGAAAAGAAAAGGAAGTAAAACCGCCAAGGCGCCAAGGACGCCAAGTTAGGA
>JACQVS010000033.1 GCA_016209605.1 Planctomycetota bacterium | reverse complement strand
TTGACTTCCGGAGCGGAACCGTCCATCGACCTCGACGGCGACTGGGCCTTCCAGCTCGATCCCCGGGATGAGGGGATCCAGGAACAATTTTTCAACCGCAAACTGGAAGGCCGCCTCCGCCTCCCCGGCTCGCTGCAGGAGCAGGGATTCGGGAACGAGGTCTCGGCCGAAACGCCGTGGATCGGCGACATTGCCGACCGCTCCTGGTTCACCGATCCCCGCTACGAGCCCTACCGCCGCCCCGGGCAGGTGAAGGTTCCCTTCTGGCTGCAGCCGGAGAAGCACTACGCCGGCGCGGCGTGGTATCAAAAGGAGGTGATGGTTCCGGAGAGCTGGCGCGGCCGGCGCGTGACGCTTTTTCTCGAACGCCCCCACTGGGAGACGCGGCTCTGGGCCGACGGCCGGGAGATCGGCCGCCAGGACAGCCTCTCGACGCCGCACGTCTACGACCTGAGCGACCCCCTGTCGCCCGGAACCCGCCGCTTGACCCTGCGAGTCGACAACCGCATGATCGTCCCCGTCGGGGTCAATTCCCACAGCGTCTCCGATCAGACCCAGTCGAGCTGGAACGGCATCGCCGGCCGCCTGCGCCTCGCGGCCGGAGAGCCGGTGTGGATCGACGATGTCCAGGTCTTCCCTGATCCCGACCGCAAGCGGGCCAGGGTCCAGATCGTTATCGGCCATCAAACCGGCAAGCCCGGTCGGGGCGAGCTGGCGCTCTCGGGGCGCTCGGGCGAGTATCAGGCTCCCGAGCAGAAGGCGCCGGTCTCGTGGGAGGCCGGCGGCGGCCGGACGGAGGTCGACTACGCCCTCGGCGAGGGGGCGCCGCTCTGGGATGAGTTCCAGCCGGCGGTGATCCGCCTGGCGGTTCGCTTGACGGTGGAAAAGGAAGGCGGCTCCGATTTGAAGGAAACGTCCTTCGGCCTCCGCGACTTCAAGGCGGCCGGGACGCAGTTCACCGTGAACGGCCGCAAGATCTTCCTGCGCGGCACCGTCGAGTGCTGCGTTTTCCCGCTCACCGGCTACCCTCCAACCGACCACACGAACTGGAAGCGGATCATCGGCATCGCGAAGGAGCACGGCCTCAACCACATGCGCTTCCACTCCTGGTGCCCGCCCGAGGCGGCCTTCGCGGCGGCGGATGAGCTGGGGTTTTACTTCCAGGTGGAGTGCGCCTCCTGGGCCAATCAAGGCGCCTCGATCGGCGAGGGCCGGCCCGTCGACCGCTGGCTCTACGAGGAGGGGGAGCGCATCGTCAAGGCCTACGGCAACCATCCCTCCTTCGCGCTGATGGCTTACGGCAACGAGCCGGCGGGGCCGGGAAACGGCGCCGTCTTCCTCAAGAAGTGGGTGGAGTACTGGAAGGCGATGGATCCACGGCGCCTCTACACGAGCGGCGCCGGCTGGCCCGCCATCCCCGAAAACCAGTACCACAACCTCCCCGACGCGCGCATCCAGGCCTGGGGAGCCGGCCTCCGCTCGCGCATCAATGCCCGCCCGCCGGAGACGGTGACCGACTACCGCGACCACGTCGCCCGGGCCGGCCGGCCTCTCGTCAACCACGAGATCGGCGAGTGGTGCGTCTATCCCAACTTCGAGGAGATCCCCAAGTACAAGGGCGTCCTCAAGGCGAAGAACTTCGAGATCTTCCGCGACTTCCTGAAGGCCCACCACATGGGCAACCAGGCCCGCGACTTCCTGATGGCCTCCGGGAAGTTGCAGGCCGCCTGCTACAAGGAGGAGGTCGAGTCGGCGCTGCGCACGCCGGGGCTCGCCGGCTTCCAGCTCCTCCAGCTCAACGACTTCCCGGGGCAGGGGACGGCTCTCGTCGGCGTCCTCGATCCCTTCTGGGACTCGAAAGGCTATATCAGCGCGGCGGAGTTCCGGCGCTTTTGCGGCCGCACCGTGCCGCTGGCGCGCCTGGCGAAGCGCCTGTGGACGAGCGCGGAAACTTTCCAGGCGGAGATCGAGGTCGCGCACTTCGGTCCCGAGCCGCTCGAAAGCGCCCGCGCCAGCTGGAAGATGGTCGCCGGCGGCGGGCGCCCCCTTGCCTCCGGCGAGCTGCCAGCGAAGACAATCTCCGTCGACAATGGCGTTGCCCTGGGCCGGGTGGAGGCGAACCTCGCCTCTTTTCCAGCGCCGGCCAAGTATCGCCTGGCGGTTCGCCTCTCCGGCGCCGAGGTCGAAAACGACTGGGAAATCTGGGTTTACCCGCCGGCGAAGGCGTTCGAGGGACGTCTGGAGTCTCTGGAGGTCACGATCTCCGAGACGCTGGGCGCCGAGGCCCTGTCACGGCTCCAGGCCGGCGGCAAGGTGCTCCTCCTCGCCGGCCTCGAGAGGATCCGGACGGGCGTTCAGATCGGCTTCTCGAGCGTCTTCTGGAACACCTCCTGGACCGGCAACCAGCCGCCGCACACCCTGGGGCTGCTCTTGAATCCCCGCCATCCCGCCTTCGCCGATTTTCCGACCGAGTTCCACAGCAACTGGCAGTGGTGGGAGCTGGTGTCGCGCTCCGCCGCCATGGTGCTCGACGGGCTGCCGCCGGGGCTGCGGCCCCTCGTCCAGCCCATCGACACCTGGTTCGAGAACCGCCGCCTCGGGCTCCTCTTCGAGGCCAGGGCCGGCGGCGGCAAGCTGCTGGTCTCGAGCATGGACTTGTCGAACGACCTGGAAGCCCGCTCGGCCGCCCGGCAGTTGCGCTACGGCCTGATCCGGTACATGGAGAGCGGCGATTTCGACCCGCGCCTCGAGGTCAACGTCGATCAAATCAAGGCGCTCCTCAAGGAGCCCCCTCCGCCTCCCTGGCTCAAGCACCTGGGCGCGGCCATCGCCGCCGACAGCGCGGCCGAGGGCTTTCCGGCGGCCAACGCCATCGATGGCGATCCGGAGACTCTCTGGCACACGCCCTGGGAGCCGCAGCCCTCGCCCATGCCCCACCACCTGATCATCGATCTCCAGAAAACTGCGCGCGTCGCTGGCCTCCGCTACCTGCCGAGGCAGGACATGGCCAACGGGCGCATCGCCGCTTACGAGCTCAGCGCGAGCGAGGACGGCGAGCGCTGGAGCCCGCCGCTCGCCTCCGGCCGGTGGCCCGACTTGGCGGAGTGGCAGGAGGTGAAGCTCGAGAAGCCGGTCGAGGCGCGCTACCTCAAGCTGGAAGCGAAGTCCGAGGTGAACGGCAACGCCTTCGCCTCCGCCGCCGAGCTGGACCTCATCCCGGCGGAGTGAGGCGCCGGCTGCTCGCGATCATGGTATGGAAGTGCTGTTTATAAAGTGCATTATGGGAAGCAGTTTTGGTGTAGCATGGCACGCCAAAAACAGGGGGTCAAGAGGGGGTGGGGGAGGGCGTTGAGCAGGTTTTGAGGGAGTTGTCATGTGGAGTTATCCACAGGGGGGAGGCGGATATTTTCTATTGCGCGCATTTATCAGGGCAACCGGCAATTGGCACACAATTTCCGCCAAGAACGTGTTGAGGCCCACCAAGGAACTTCCAGGTCAGTATGCCAATGGCATCCGATTGATCAATGAAGGATTCGCCGTTCCAGTCCAATAAACTGAGATTCCCTGGATCAGATACTTTTCCATTGCCACAAGGTAAAACTTCTGGAGGGCCTCCGAGAAAAACGTGGGTCAAAAGGCAAATCGCATCGGATTGATCTACTTCATTATCCTGATTGCAGTCGCCAGGTTGTTGGGCACTCCCGACCACTCTGGTTATGGCATCGGGCACGATCTTAGGGTCGGGATCGAGAGGCGGGCTTTCGACATTCCCCGTCAGATCATGGGCTACACTGTAGAAGGCGTAGGTGCTGCCCCCGGCTCCAGGGTAGACCGCACACGTTTTCGTCGTGTTCCCGAGCCACTCCTCATAGTCACCACCATTCTCTGACACGAGAATCATGTAGTCACTGATACCAGCACCCAAATCCTTGCCCTCCCAGCAGACCTCAAAAGTCGTGCTTGTTTGCGTCTCTGCGAGTGGCAGAACCCGACTGTCAGGAGCATCTGCGTCAATGGTGTTGAGGACTTCGTTTGTCTCCAGGGGTTCAGGGGGAATATCGACCTCAAAGTCAATGATTGCCCTATTCCTGATGACGGTACCGGTAACCAGATCCTCCTTCGGTCTGCAGGTAAATGAAACAAAACCATCACCCTGCGGCTCAACTGCCGCAGTATTCGGCGGAAGGATGTCGCAAAGATCTCCTGTTTCTGGATCCGTACCGCGTAGGACCCAACGGGCCTCTCCAGTTTGCTGGCTAAACGTTCCTTGAATCTCAGCCAAACACGGAAGCTCTGGGCGTAGATCCACGGTTGATTCAAAGGACTGGCTTCCCTCTGGTGGATTGACGAAATGCCTGCCTATCTGAATGCTGGTGAACACAAACGTTTCCCAATCAAGGTTAGGGTCGAGTTGGTCAGTAATCAGAACCTCTTGAGCGGCTGCAGAGGCATCAGACTTGTTCTCAAAGTAGACTGTGTATCCCAATCCAGCGGTCGATCCGCGTACATGGTACGCGGGTTCGCCGGTAGAACCCGCAGGAGACTTGTAATTAGGGTCGCGCGGGATGATGGGACAGATTCTTGCGTTTGCAGCTGCTTCAATTCCAGAAAGCCCAAACCAAATATTCACGCCTCCGCCTTGATCGTCTTCCAGCGGAGGCAAGATCTCCGGATCATCGCACTCTTGGGGCTTTGGTCCTGGGCACCTATCCCACTCCTTGCATGCCGCTCTAAGACCTCTGTTGGGGTCCTCTCTCGCCATTTTAAGGTTTCCAAGGATTCTCGATCGTATAATACATTCAGGACAAAGCAACCTAGTCAATATGGCAGGTTTATCACAGATCAATCTTCCTTCGAGGTCAAAACACTTTGGACCAAACCTGATCTCACCTAAGTTCTGCTTTTCTAACCTAATAAGCTCAATAAGTTGGGAAATATGCGCCTCCAGTTCTTGACAGGTCTGCTCGCTCACTGGCTTAGACGCCTCTGCCCTAGCAGACCAGTTACATCCATCTGAAGTGAATACTATTGGACCAATTGGGATTTGTTGACTTAAACCAGCAGACAAACCGTATATTGCCCCAAAACTTTCTTGTAGGATTTGAATTGCCTGTGCTCCTTGGCTAGCTCCTCCTATTGATTGCACAGAAAACTGAATCAATACTAGCTCATCAAAGTCGATAAGCCCTTTGTTCCTTACGATGGCACTGTAATAAGTGCCCCGCCCCACCCTCGGGTTCGCAGGCCCAATGATATCAAGAACGAGTTTGGCGGTCCCATCAGAGACAATGGTAAACGCCTGAGGAAGCGAAGCAGAAGCACCGTCGTGATTTGTTACCACCAAATCCCAGATTCCTGGCTCCCGGCCTCGAAGCTCAAATCTTGCGATGATTGTCTCGCAGTCGTCCTCAGCAGGGACCCGAGTTCCTGGTATCCGTTCTCCGTTCGGTCCCACTAGCTCCACTATGCTCTCAGTCGTATGGCCAACTACTCGGATCCTGACAGTAACAGCTCCCGCGTTTCCACCTCTTCCCGGGTTGAGAGAGAATATTCTTAGAGGCTGTGCGCAGCAGTCGGCGAACTCATTGAAAAAACCGATATTAACAATCGTCGGAGGCGTCACAGAAACTGTCGCAGAACCATCAACAACAAGTCGATACCGGCCTCCTTTAATAAGCCGACCGCATAGACCGGCCTGCATCCCTTCGTCCAAATGTAGCGTGTGGCTTGCAGAAAACACACCCAGCCCCGGTGCACCCCCTTGCGCTGGTGAAGACCAATTATCCAACGTGAAAACTGGGTTATCCAGATCGTCGACGAGCTGTAGCTCGGTCGTTGCTGCCGCGGAAACGTCACTGCTCAGAATCCCGAAGGATCTGGCGGCCAAGAGCTTTAAGGACCGCACAATGTGTATAGGTGCGTCGAAGGTAAATGATGTCCAATTCGTCGTTCCAGACCCGGTTTGCACAAGCGACGAAAGATTTGCGAACGTTACAATTCGATGAGGGCCATTTGGCCAAACTTGCCCAGTGATGGTGTGCAGCCTTAGAGTCATGTCGTTGTGAATTCCAGTGATTCTCGTAGTCTGTGCCCCGTCGATGTTATTAATAGCTATTTTTAAAGATTTAACTTTACCAGCTGATTGAATGGCGCTACCCATTCTTAGTACGTTCGACACGTTCCCTTTCCCATTAATGAAGACGTCTCTCCGACCAATTGAGAGCTCTTTTCCATCCCCAACGAGGCTCAGAGTGACTAGCGTGCGTCCACGTGAATCTGTTTCGAGCGTTGTTCGTATGGCTTCAGCGAAAACAAAGGACAGCCCGTCAGTTTCTATCTCACTAGGAAGCGCGATCAAGTGGCTGTGTGAGCCACTACCTGATGCTGAAACGTTAACATTCAGTGAATGGGTTTTAACGAGGGGTTCTTGCGCAATGATATTTGCGCAAAGGATATTTGCAAAGGTAGAGACCTTAAGCAGAAAAGTCACTGGATTATAGCGATAGTGATATCTCATACATAGACCCTCAACGTTAAGGCCTCACTGGGGGGCAACGACGCAGATCTCGTAGGCCGCAATAGCTCCATTTTGACCTTCCGATAACCACGGCGGCTATCATCCTACCCCGGTCCGAAGAAATCAACCCCAATTCGGGGATGGGCGGAGCTCATCATAATCTTGGCTTCCCGGAACCTTGAGGTCCCTTTATCCAAAATGCCTGATTGAGGAGGACCCGGTTTATCCAAAACAACTTTGCAGCCTTTAGAGATTTTTTCCGATCATCCGACGCTCTTTAATTCGCTTTGCGTCTTAACTTGGCTTTCTTGGCGTTCTTGGCGGTCAATTCCTCTTCTCCTCGACGTACGGCTCGATGTGGATCAGCACGCCGGCGATTTCGGGGCACTGCGCTTGAATGCGGTCCTTCACCAGGTGGCTGATGCGGTGCGCCTCGGTGATGTTCATCGCGGGGTCGACCTGGATGTGCACGTCGAAATAATAGTTGAAGCCGACCTTGCGGATCCAGTGCTTCTCGGCGGCCTTGACCCCTTCGCAGGAAGCCGCAATCTGCATCGCCTTCTGGAGCAGGGCGGGATTGGGCAAGCGGTCCATCAGGTCATCGACCGCCGGCTTGAGCAGGCGCCAGCCGTTCGTAGCGATGATGGCCGTGGCAAAAAGCGCTGCCCAGTCGTCGGCCGACTCATAGCCTTTTCCGCCGAGCAAGGCCACGGCGATGCCGATGGCCGCGGCCGCGGAGGTGAGGGCGTCGCTGCGATGGTGCCAGGCATCGGTCTTCACGGCGGTGCTGTCGATCTCCGCGCCGACCTTGAACACCGTGCGGAAAAGCGTCTCCTTGGCGGCAACCACCCCCAGGAGTACGAGCAGGGTGAAGGGCTCCGGCGCGTGGTGCGGCAGCAGAATTTCGCGGGTAGCCTCGATGGCTATTCCCAAGGCGGCGGCGAGGAGCATCAAGGCGGCCGCCACGGCGGCGAGGGGCTCGGCCTTGCCGTGCCCGTAGGGATGCTCCGCATCGGGCGGAACGGCGGCGATGGTCAGGCCGCTCCAGACGATCACCGAGCTGAAGATGTCGCACATCGACTCGATGGCATCGGCGATCAGGGCGTAAGAGTTACCCAGAATCCCGGCGACCAGCTTGATCACGGCGAGCAAAGTATTGGCAAGCAGGCTCCACAGCGCGGCGCGACGGCCCCGCCAGGCTCTCAGTAGGGTCATGGGAGAGAGCATACCGGTCTCCCCGCGGAACTTCAACTCTCAGGAACCGAGGTCGATCCATGAATGCCGAGGATAGCGGCGATGCCGGTGACTCCAGTAGCGCTTCTTCTAATCTGAAGATTCCGGCTCCTTTACTCGACTCGCCATTTCGATTTGCTCGTAGATGGTGAGGGGCAAAAGGATAGTATCGGCTGCCAAGGAGAGAGGGAGGTCCACCAAAAAGGGGGGAATGAGAGCCAGGCCTATCCATTCTCCATGAAAAGGGGCGATTGCCGCCAGCCCGAGCATGTAGCCATCAATGGTCAGGCCGCCATAGACCAGATTGGGCGTCCGGATGTCGGGGCCATGGGGAGGTCGGCCATCCGTCCAGTAAAGCTTCTGTCTCCAGAAAGTTCCGCAGCCTGAACAACAGGCCGTAAGGAGCAGCGCAGAAATTAATTTGAGGCGCATGGGCACATTCTCTATTCCATTACCATGGCGTGGGCCATTTCAACCAGAAGACCGGCTTCACGGCCGGCCGGCATGGCGGGCGAAGGCCTCGAGGTCGTCATAGCGATCCTGCCAGGTGGTGTACATGAGGCCGATCACGCCCTGGACCTTGGCAGCCGCCTCAAGCCACTTGCGGATGTCCTCGGGCCGGCCGTCGTAATAGCCGGCGATGACCTGGCGGTGGCCGCGATCGGCGAAAAATTTCAGCGATTTTTCGCGCTGGTCGAAGTTCCAGTTGACGATGACCACTTCCTTCTTCAGCCCCTTCCAGGAGCCCGAGAGGTCCCCCCGCACCAGGTAGTAGTCCTTTCGGGCGTTGTGGTGGGGATCGAACATGTCGCTCCAGACGTGAACCGCCGCGCCCTCGAGCAGGTCAACGCACCGGCGGGCGTTTTCCGCTACCATGGCGCCAGCCTCGAGGCCTCGCCTCCGGCAGGACTCATCCCAGTTGAGGGCGCGGATCTCATCGTGGGACATCATGAAGCCCTTCGTTCCCCAGGCCTCCTTCATGCGCCGCGCCTCGTCGCGGAGCAGATCGAGGAGGCGCGGCTCCGAGAGGCAGCACATCACCTGGCCATCGTAAATAATGGTCGGGTGGTACCAGGAGACGCGCAGCCGCGTGCCTTCGGGCAGCCGGGTCTTGATGGCCGGCGGCTCGTGCCAGATTTCGTACTCGCCGTTATAGGGGACGTTCCCCATGCGGGCATCGACAATTTTTTGGTAATCTTTCCCCTCGACGTATCCCTTGACGAGGCAAGGCGCCCCCTCGCGCCGGAGGACGTTGACAAGCCCCGCCTCCTCGATTTTCCAGCCCCGCCAGGAAAGGATCCCCTTGGCCTCGCCCCAGACGCCGAAATAAACCATCACCTCCTCGTGGTCGAGAGAGTTGAAGACGAGGTGGTGCTCCTTCCAATCCTGGGTCCGCTTCACCCCCAGGTTGGTGAAGCAGAGCGGCTTCCCCTCCGCCAGCGCCTGGACGCGCGGCTCGCCGGTGAAATCCTCGGTCTTTGCCTGGACGGCGATGTGATAGCAACGGAACCTGGCCACCTTCAGCTTCTGGACGAGCCGGGCGTTGCCGCGGTTGTCTCGCACGGTGGCGGCGCCGTTTTCGAGACCAACCGCGTCATCCTTCCAGTCCCACTTCTCCCGGAACGACACCGGCGGGTCGGGGACAAGGCGCGCCTCGCCGCCCTGCACCACGAAGAGGGCATCGCGCACCGGCAGCCCCTCCGCCAGGTTGGGATCATGCCAGAGCATGTTGTTGGAGTAGCCGATGGAGAAGAGCGCCGGCACGATTTCGATGTCCAGCTCCCGCGCCAGCTTCTTCACCTTCTCGACGTTGCCGAAGTAGCGGCGGTCCATGTCCCCCAGGCGGGCGAACTTGGAGTCGGCGAGCAGGACGCGGCGGTAGCCGGCCTTGGCGGCGCGGCGCCAGACCTCCTCGAGACGGGTGATGTTTTTGTCGACCCAGAGGTTGGTGGAGTAGTAGAACCAGAGCTCAGGCTTCGACTCAGGATTGGCCAGAAACGCGAGCGCCATTAAAATGGAGGCGGTCATGGGCGGCATTTTCGCCGTGTCTCGCCCCCGGTTCAAGGGCCACAGTAAAAAGTCCGTAAAAAGTCCTTGGCCATGGCGTGATCTGGGTCACGTCTTTTTGGCCGCTGGAGTTTAAGGTGATGGAAAATTCTTTTACCACTGGAGGAATCCCGATGAGAAATGCGCTGTTTGCCAGCCTCGCGATCTCGGCCGTTCTGGGGACATCGTTCGCCGCTCCTGCGGACCTGATTGATTCGAAGACCGTGAAGGGGCTATTCCACGATCCGCCGGCCGAGTACAGCACCGGCCCGCTCTGGGTCTGGAACGACCTCCTCACCGAGGAGCAGATCGTCGACACCCTGCGCGACCTCGCCGGCCAGAACGTCAAGCAGGCCTTCGTCCACCCGCGGCCGGGGCTTATGACCCCGTACCTCTCGAGCGACTGGTTCCGCCTCTGGAAAGTCGCCCTGGGGGAAGCCGAAAAGCTCGGCATGCACATCTGGATTTACGATGAGAACTCCTACCCTTCAGGCTTCGCCGGCGGTTTCGTGCCGGAAGCCATGCCGGAGTCGCGAGGGCGCGGCCTGGCGCTGCGGGAGGAGAAGGCGACGCCGGCCCCGTCGAACGATCTGCTGGCCATCTTCAAGATCGACGGCGAGCGCCATGAAAACGTCACCGCCCGCGTGCGGGCCGGTGAAAAGCTGCCCGAGGGGCGCTACCTCGCCGCCCTCCAGCTCCACGCCGGAGCCTCGCCCTGGTACGGCGGCAAGAGCTACGTCGACCTGCTCCGTCCTGGGGTGACGGAGAAGTTCCTCGAGATCACCCTTGGAGCTTACCGGCGGGAGATCGGCGAGCACTTCGGCAAGCTCGTCCCCGGCATCTTCACCGACGAGCCCCAGATCCAGCCGGCCGGCGGCCTCCCCTGGACCGAGAGCCTGCCCGAGGAGTTCCAAAAGCGCTGGGGTTACAGCCTCCTCGACCATCTCCCATGCCTGAGCCTGCCGGTGGGAGACTTCCGCAAAGTGCGGCACAACTACTTCCAGCTCTTGAACGACCTCTTCATCGAGCGCTGGGCGAGGCCGTACTTCGAGGCTGGCGAGAAGAACCGGCTCGAGATGACCGGCCACTACTGGGAGCACGACTGGCCGGTGGGGCATCGCGTCCCCGACAACATGGCCATGTACGCCTGGCAGCAGCGGCCGGGGATCGACACGCTGATGAACCAGTACAGCGAGGACGTCCACGCCCAGTTCGGCAACGCCCGCGCCGTGAAGGAGCTTTCGAGCGTCGCCAACCAGCTCGGCAAGAAGCGCACCCTCTGCGAGGTCTACGGCGCCGGCGGCTGGGACCTGCGCTTCGAGGACATGAAGCGGATCGGCGACTGGCTGGGAGTCCTCGGGGTGAACACCTTCGACCAGCATCTCTCCTACATCACCATCCGCGGCGCCCGGAAGCGCGACCACCCGCAGTCGTTCTCCTACCACGAGCCCTGGTGGAAGGCGTACCACGTCTCCGCCACCTATCTCGCCCGCCTCTCCGCCGCGCTCTCGCAGGGGGAGCAGGTGAATCCGGTGCTGGTTCTCGAGCCCACCACCGCGGCGTGGATGTACCTCACCGCCAGTGGAGGCCAGGAGGCGCGTTTGAACGAAATCGGCGCCAGCTTCCAGCGCCTCGTCCTGGCGCTCGAGATGGCGCAGGTGGAGTATGACCTCGGCTGCGAGGATATCCTGGCGCGCCACGGCGCGGTGAGGGGCGGGGATCTGGCCGTCGGGCAGCGGAGCTATCGCCTGGCCGTCCTGCCGCCCCATACCGAAAACCTGAACCGGAAAACCCTGAGCTTCCTGGAAGAGTTCCTGGAGGGGGGAGGCGCGGTGCTCTCTTGCGGGCCGCCGGCCGAGCGGGTGGATGGCAGCCCCTCGGAGCGCCCCGCCGCGCTGAGCCGGAGTCCGGGCTGGAAGCGGATCGAGGCCGAGCGGCTGCCGGAGGAGCTGCTCACCCGGACCCGGCAAGGCGGCTTCGCCATCCACCGCGCCGCCGGCGATCAAGGGATCCTCTTCCACTGCCGCCGCCGCATCGCCGACGGCGAGATCCTCTTCCTCGCCAACACCAGCATCGAGCACGGCTCGGCGGGCACGCTCGATTCGAGCGCCCGGGGGGTCGAGGAGTGGAGCCTGGAGACCGGCGCGGTTTCGGCCTACCCCGTCGAAAAGCGCGAGGGGGGCGTTCGCGCCGCGTTCTCCCTGCCCCCCTCGGGGAGCTTGCTCCTATTCCTGTCGCAGGAGGAGCGCCCGGCCGGGCCGGCACGGGAGAAGAAGTTCACCGCCATACCCCCCGCGGGCCCGTCGGCGATTCGCCGCCTTGAGCCCAACGTCCTGGTCCTCGACTACGTCGACATCGCCGCCGCCGGCGAGATCCGGAAGGACCTCTACTTCTACCGCGCCTCCCAGTTCGCTTTCCAGAAAAACGGGCAGGGGATCGGCATCGACCGCAATCCCTGGGACAGCGCCGTCCAGTTTAAAGATGAGCTCCTCCGGAAGAAGTTCCCGGAGCCGAGCGGCTTCGAGGCGACTTACCGCTTCACCATCGCGGAGAAGGTCCCGGAGGACCTGGCCGCGGTCGTCGAGCGGCCGGATCTGTATCAAATGACCCTGAACGGCAGCCCCGTCGCGGCCGCCAAGGGCGCCTGGTGGCTCGACAAGGCCTTCGGGAAGATCGGCATCGCCCAGCTCGCCAAGGTGGGCGAAAACGCCCTCACCCTCAAGGCCTCCCCCTTCACTATCTTCCACGAGCTCGAGCCAGTGTATATTCTGGGAGATTTCGACCTCAAGGCCGCCGAGCGCGGCTTCGTGATCGTCCCCGCGAAGGGATTGCGCCCGGGCCGCTGGAGCGAGCAGGGGCAGCCCTTTTACGCGGCCGGCGTCGCCTACACGGAGAAGTTCAATCTCGAGGCCGTAGACGGCCTGTGCCTGGTCTCGCTTCCCGCCTGGCACGGCAGCGTCGCCGAGGTGATGGTCAACTCGAAGCCCGCTGGGACAATCGCCTCGCCGCCGTGGGAGCGCGACGTGACCGGCCTCGTGCGTTCAGGGGAGAACACCATCGTAGTCATCGTCTACGGGACCTTGAAAAACACCCTCGGCCCCCACCACGCGGGCTCGATCCGCGGCGCGGCGTGGCCGGGGATGTTCCAGAAGGGGCCGGAGACCGGCCCGCCGCCCGGCGGGAAATACGACGTCATCGGTTACGGCCTCTTCGAGCCGTTCCAGCTGAAGTGCGCGGCGGCGCCGCAAACGGCTTCGCCGGACGGCCCCGGCCGGGAGCTGCCCACGGTGATCCTGCGCGACGCCCCGCGCCTGCAGTTCCCCGCCCCCACCGATTGCAACAGCCCGACCCACTGGGACGGAGACACCTTTTATCTTTTCAACTCGGCGGGGCATCCCCAGCGCTCGAGCGGATCGGACCTCTTCCACCTCGGCCCGGCCGCCCCTTCCAAGTACGACAACCAGGTGAACGGCGGGCGCTGGATCGAGTGCACCTGGAAGGATGACGACGGCTCGCTTTACGGCTGGTACCACCACGAGCCGGCCGGCCTCTGCCCCGGCACCTCGCTCACCGCTCCCAAGATCGGCGCCGTGGTCTCGAGCGACAACGGCGCCCGCTTCCAAGACCTCGGCATCGTTCTCGAGGCCCGCGCCGGCACCTTGAACTGCGCCGCCAAAAACGGCTACTTCGCCGGCGGCCACGGCGACTTCTCGGTCATGCTCGCGGCCAGGAAGGAATACTTCTATTTCTTCTTCGGCTCCTACGCCGGAGACGTTTCGGAGCAGGGGGTGGCGGTGGCTCGGATGCGGTATGCCGACCGGAAGTCCCCCGCCGGCAAGGTGTGGAAGTGGCACCAGGGGGGCTGGGGCGAGCCGGGGGTGGGCGGGCGCCTCACCCCCTTCTTCCCGGCGGCCGTCGACTGGGCGCGGGAGGATGCCGATGCCTTCTGGGGGCCGTCGATCCACTGGAACACCCACTTGAACCGTTACGTCATCCTCCTCAACCGCACCAAGGACAAGCCCGGCTGGCCGCAGGAGGGGATCTACGTCACCTTCAACGGCGACCTCGACCGGCCGGAGAACTGGACGAAGCCGGTAAAGATCTACAACGGCGGCCGCTGGTACCCGCAGGTCATCGGGCTCAATAAATCGAAACGCGAGACCGACAAGCTCGCCGGCCAGACCGCCCGCTTCTTCATGCGCGGCGAGAACAACTACGGTGAGTCGCGCTGGGAGATCGTCTTCCTCAAGCCCGGCGAGAAGAATTGACAATCCGCCAGCGATTTTTTACCCATACCGCTTCGAGGCCTTTATAATCTCCGCCATGTATCGAGCGGCCAAGTTGATCGTTTGCTGGTGGTCAGTCCTCGCCGGGGGCCTGGCGGGCCCGGGCAGCGTTCTCGCCCTCCACCTCGAACTCGAGCGCCCCGGCGACCGGGAGTTCGTTCGCGATCTGGCGGACCTGATCACCCCGGAAGATGAGCAAGAGATCCGCCGGATCGGAGATCGGCTACTCAGCGAAAAGGTGACGCCAATCGTCGTCGTGACCATTCGGTCCATGGCCGAGCACGGCGGGGAGGACCTGCGCATCGAGACCTTCGCCCGGCTGCTCTTCGATCAGTGGAGGATCGGCATCCCAGAGATCAACCGCCGGCAATGGAACACCGGCGTTCTGCTCCTCGTCTCCGAGGGGGACCGCCGGGCGCGCCTCGAGCTGGGGGCCGGCTGGGGCCGGGAGAAGGACGGCCTGTGCCAGCAGATCATGGACGAGCAGATCATCGCCCGCTTCAAGCAAGGGCAGTTTTCCGAAGGCATCTTCCATGGCGTGAAGGCGCTCGATCACATGGCTCGAGGGCTTCAGCTCCCCGGCCGGCCGCTCTTCTGGTGGCATTATGCCCTGGGAGCGGGCCTCCTCGGCCTTCTCATCTTCACGGGGATCTCCGTGATGCGGAGCGGCTCGAAGGGCTGGGCGTGGATCTTCTGGGGGGCGCTCTTCGCCTTTCTGGGCTACGTGCTTTACCAGATCGCCACCAGCAAGGGGGGCGGCGGCAGGAGCTACTCCGGCGGTTCTTTCGGGGGAGGCTACTCCGGCGGCGGCGGCGCGAGCGGCTCCTGGTGAGCGGAGGAAATCATGCAAAGGGCATCGAAGCTTTTCACCGCGGCGGAAAAAGAGCAAATCAGCGCCGCCGTGCGCGAGGTGGAGTCGAAGACGGCCGCTGAAATCGTCCCCGTGGTGGCGTCGGCCTCCGGACGCTATGACCGGCCGGAGGACATGATTGGCCTATGGACTGCCTTGCTGGCGTTGAGCCTGACCTGGTGGCTTTTCCCCGGGATTCCGGAAGAGCCGCACGGCTGGGGCGAGGCCTTGAGCCTGTGGGAGCTGGCGGCGTATCTGGCCGCCGTGATCGTTGGATTTCTGGCGGGAGTGTTTCTCGGCGGCTACATTGGCTGGCTGCGGCGGCTTTTCACGCCGGAGCGGCAGATGCGCGCTGAGGTCGAGCTGCGGGCTCACGCCCTCTTCACGGACCGCCGGATTTACCGGACCGCTGGAGCGACCGGCCTGATGGTCTACCTGTCGCTCTTCGAGCGCCAGGCGATGGTGATCGCCGACCGGGCGATCGTGGAGAAGCTGGGCCAGGCGGCGGTGGAGGAGTGGTGTTCCCTGCTCGTCCGGTCCCTCAAGACGTCTGGTCCGATGGAGGCGCTTTGCCAGGCGATCCGGACCGCCGGAGAGAGCCTGGGCGCCGCCCTCCCTCGCCCCGCTGGGGATATCAACGAGCTGGGCGATGCGCTGGTCCTCATCGATTGAGCCGCGGGGCGGGCCCGGGCAGCTCTGCCAACACCTCTTTGAGAAAGCGGTCCATGCGGGCGGCGTGGGAGCCGTTCCAGTAAATCCGGCGGCAGCCTGGGCAGAGGTAAAACTCCTCAAAACGGCGCCGCGTCTCCTCGTCTAGCCGCGCGGCGATGGATTCCTTCTCGAC
>JACQVS010000001.1 GCA_016209605.1 Planctomycetota bacterium | reverse complement strand
GGCGGCCGGGACCAAGAAGGTGGGTTGCAGGCCGGGATCATCCTCAATCCGGGGAGATCGAGGCTACGGCTAAACCTGGCAGGGCCGTGTCGCCAGCGGCAACCGGCGACTCTAGCCAGGCGCCGTTCACCACTTCCCACGGACGCCATGCTGGCAATCCCGGTCAGGCCCGTCATTCTTGTAGTTGTAAGTCATGAATTCCAAAAGACTTTGTCGAGATTTCCTATAGGTCTCTTCAAGGCGGGCTCGCCGCCTCCGGCGCCGGGGCCGAACAGCTGTGGCGCGGCGCCCCATCCCGCTTTTAGCTGCGACCGGTACCCATCCTGCTGAAAAGGTCACAGCTCCCGCGGGCGGATGCCCAGGCGCCGGAAGCGCCCGTAGAGAGCGCGCTCCTTGATGCCCAGGCGGGCGGCCATCTCCTTCAAATCGCCGCCGCAGTCGGCGTGGAGCCGGTAGAGGTACTCCCTCTCCAGCTGGGCCAGGAGCTCCGGCAGGGGGCGGCCGCGGAGGATGTCCTCGGGGAAGACTTTCCCGTCCTTCCTCGGCTGGAGAATCCGCCTCACCTCCCTTGCCTCGATGGCTCCAGGGGAGGTCAAGGCGAGGAGCGACAGCAGGTTTTTCAGCTCGCGGACGTTGCCGGGCCAGTTATGGCTCGACAGAACCCGGAGGCACTCCTCGTTCAAGCGGGGCCGCGCCGGCCCGCTCGCGGCGGCGGAGAGGAAGTGCTCGGCAAGCGCGGGCAGATCTTCCAGCCGCTCCCGGAGCGGCGGCATGTCGATCTCGAAGACGCTCAGCCGGAAGAAGAGGTCCTCCCGGAACCGCCCCTCGCGAACCAGGGCGCGCAGGTTGTGATGGGTGGTGAACAGGCTGCGCGCGGATACGGGGATCTCCTCGGCCGCGCCCACGGGCCGGATCGCATGCTGGTCGAGGGAGCGAAGAATCTTCCCTTGCATGCCGATTGGCATGTCGCCGATCTCATCGAAGAGCAAGGTCCCGCCGCGAGCGCTTTGGAAAAGCCCGGGGCGGTCCTCTTCGGCTCCGGAGAAGGCTCCGCGCCGGCACCCGAACAGCTCGACCTCGAGGAGGCTCTCCGGCACGGCGGCGCAGTTGATGGAAAGGAAAGGCTCCGAGCGGCGCGGGCTAGCCTCATGGATGGCCCTGGCCACCAGCTCCTTCCCGGACCCGGTCTCCCCCGTGATGAGGACGGGGAGGTCGGCCGGGGCCACTTGCCGGATGATCGCGAGGACTTGCCGGATCTTCGGGGAGGCGCCGATGAAGGCGCCGGCGGAGGGGCTGGAGGGGGCCGCCGGCGCCCGCTGGCCGGACGGTTCCGCGAGTGGAGCGAGGGAAAGCGGCGGCAGCCGGCGTTTCAACCGATTGATGAGGCCTTCCAGGTCGGCAATCTGGTGGCCGATGAGAAAGCTTTCCGCCTCGAGGAGCAGGGATCCCGCCAGGTGGAAATCCGGCGCGCTCCGAGACAGGCCGGCCAGCGCCTGATAGGCCAGGAAACGCGCCGACAGCATGGGATTTTTCAGCGGGCCCTGGCCGCACGCGAAGCGCCCGCGCAAATCGCGGAAACGTTTCGCTGCCAGGGGAAGCTTCCCCGACTCGATCTCCAGAGCGCCGAGCTCCAGGCTGGCGCTGATCTCCCCCGCCGGGGCCTTGATCTTAGCAAAAAAACGCCGCGCCGCCTCCAGCTCCGCTTGCGCTTCATCACGCTCTCCCGAGAGCCGGAGCGCCCAGCCCGAAAAAAAGCGGTTCCACGCCTCGAGGTAAGGGATGGGGGCTGGAGAGGCCCGCCGGAGAGACTGCAGCTCTGCCAGACAGGATTTTAGCGCCGCGGCATTTTTCCGCCTGGCAAAGAGAACCGCCTGCCGCGCCCGGATCATGGCCGCGATGGGCTGCGGGCGCTTTGAGCCCAATTTCCAGGCCCTCTCGAATGCGGCTCGAGCGGAACGGCCGGCGCCGCGGTAGAGGCAGCACTCGCCGAGATACACCAGATCGAAGGAGAGGATATGCGCATCCTGCAGCTCTTCGCCCAGCGCGATGGCGGCTTTCAAATGGCCGATCGCCGGGCTGTACCGCCCAAAGTAGAGGTCGGCCATGCCGGAGCTGTGGAGGCGCACGAGGCGCGCTCTCGCCGACTCGCAGCGCACTTCCTCCTGCGCCGCGGCGAGAAGGGCCGCGGCGGCGGCCTCCGGCTCGCCGGTCTTGCTGTGGAGAACCGCCAGGTTGGAATGGATGGCCGCGAGCATCAAGTGGTCTCCCAGGCGCGCCGAGAGCTTTTGCGCCTGCCGGTAGCACTCGATGGCCTCGGGGAAGCGATTCTCCTGGATGTGCAGGATGCCCAGGTGATTGAAGATGAAGCTCTTTTCCTGAACCGCGCCGATGGCCTCGCCCAGCTCGAGACTTTTTTCGAAGAGCTCCCGGGCCTCGTCAAACTGGAAGCGCCGCAGGCGCAGGTGGGCCAGATTGGCGAGGAGGATCAGCTCGAGGCGGCGGATCTCGGATCCCGCGCCGCTTTTCCGGCAGCCTCCCAGCCGCTTCAAGGCCCGGGCGCAGATCGCCTCGGCGCGCGGGTAGTCCCCCTGGTGGCTGGCCATCTCGACCAGCTCGGTCTCGATCCAGGAGCGCTCCAGCAGCCAGCGCCCGCGCCGGGCGCGGGAAAGAAGGGCGAGTCCCTGCTGGAAATGCAGCTCGGCCTTGGAGATCTCGCCGGCGCGATGGCGGAGGATGCCCAGCCGCGCGTGCGCTTGGCCTTTCTCCAGATCCCCCGGCGCGCCGTCGAGGAAAGGTTCGAGCAGAAGGATGCCGCGGCGGTACTCTCCCAGGCGCGAGCAGGCCGCCGCCATCTCGACGGCGATCTTGAAACGCGAGCACCGCCGCTCCGGCGGCAGGAGGTTGAACGCCTCCTGATAAAAATACAGCGCCCGCTGATCTTCGTGGGTCCGCGCCAGCCGGCGGGCCGCCGCGAGCGCCGGCTTGATTCCTCTCCTCGGCGCGTCCGAGAGCAGCCAGTGCCGGGCTCTTTCCTCGACCGGGCTTTCCCCACCGCGCTCGAGCGCCAGGGCCAGAGATCGATGCCATGCTTTTCTTTCGGATTCATCCAGCCGGTCCTGGAGCCAGGACCGGAAAGCGTCGTGCTTGAAAAACACCGCCTCCCCCTCCGCAACCAGGGTGCCGGCCTCCAGAAGGGCATCGAGAGAGCGCCGCCACTCCGCGCCGGCGGCACCGAGGGCTCGCGAGAGCAGCTCGACCTCCGCCGGGCGGTTGAGCAAGGCGAGGGCGGTGAGCAGCCGCACTTGCTCCGGGCCGAGGGACTTGAGATAGCCGGAATAGATGGCGGCGGTGTCGGCGCCTGGCCGCGGCTCCTCCGCCAGCGGCGAGCCGCCGAGGCGCAGCGCCTCCTGGATGGCAAAGGGAAGGCCGCGCCGCCGGACCGCCGCGGAGATCCGGTCCTTGGTCCCCGGCTGCAGAGAATCGATGCACTCCAACCAGCCCTCCACGGTTTCTTCCTCGAGGGGCGGCAGCTCCAGGCGGCAGCAGGCCGCGCCCGCGGCCTCCAGGGCCTTGATAAAAACGCGGAGCTTGACCTGATAGGGGCTTTCGCTCCGCCAGGCCAGCGCCAGCGCGGGGAGCTGGAAAGCGCCGGCGGATCCTGGTGCGGCGGCGGCGATCTCCCGGGCCAGCTCGGCGAGAAATTCCATGGTCAGCGAGTCCGCGAAGTGGATTTCATCGATGAAGAGAACGGCCGGCGGGGATGCCGCCGGCAGCTTGAAAAGATCGATCAAGTCGCGCAAGAGCAGGCGCTTCCGGTCCCCGTCCATGGCGCCGGCCTCGCCGCCGGCGGTGCATTCTCGCAGCAGCTTCTGGCAGGCCGCGGGCGCCGAGAACGCGGCCGGGCCGCGGGGAATCAGCTGCTCGAGAAGCTGGAGGAGCGGGGCCAGGGGCACGAGAGCTTCAGGGTAGCACCTGGCCAGAGCGGTCCGAAAGCCCCGAAATTGCGCCTCCAGGGCGAGGCGTTTGAGAAACGCGGTCTTGCCGATCCCGGTTTCTCCGAAAACGGCGATCAGCGCCGGCCCGCCTCGCTCGTCGAGCCGCCGGACGGCCAGGTCGATCTCCGCGGCGCGGTTCAAGAAACACTGCGGCGGATTCCAGGGCCCGGCGAGAGAGGCTTTGCCCAGCCGGCCCAGGTCCTCGAGCAGAACCCGGATGTCCTGGTAGCGCCGCCGCGGCTCCGGATGGAGGAGCTTGCGGAGGCAGCGGTCGAGGTCCTTGGGAATATCCGGGCGGAGCTCCGCCACCGTCGCGCTGCGGCCGTTCCCGGAGGATGGCGGCGGCCACCCGGTCACGAGCTGGTGGAAGACGGCGCCGAGGGAATACAGATCGGAGGCGAAGGTCGCCTTTTCCCGCCCGCCGCTCTCGGGGGCGTCGGCCGCAGCGGCGGGCGCCGGGGGCTGCTCCTCCGGCCACCAGGCCGGATCGCAGAGGATGACCCGTGGGAATCCGCCGCGGCGGCGCTCGAAGAGGGCGGTTTTGGGGACCAGGAAGTTGGCGGGCTTCAAGTTTCGGTGCAGGATGCCGAAGCGGTGGAGGATGAACAGAGGCTGGGCGGCGGCGATCAGCCATGAAATGAGCTCCCGCGGCGATTTCCCCTGCAGCGCCGAGGCCAGGCCGGAGCCTTCAATGAACGGCCGCAGGATATAGACGCCATCCCCGTTTTGGCTCCTGCCCAAGGACTCGGGGAGCGCCAGGGTGGGATGGCTCAAGCCGGCGATCTCCAGGATGTCATCGCGCAGCCGGGCCCGGAGGGGGCCGGCCCCAAGGAGCGGGAGCCGCTTGAGGACCCACCGGGGATTCCGCTTGCCGCGCGGCGCGGCGAGATAGCTTTCTCCGGAGGGCGAGGATCCCAGGACGCTCGTGATCCGAAGGTGCGGGAAGATCGCGGCCGGCGCTTTCATGGACTTTTGCCGGAGCAATCTGCAGTCAGACTGCAAAATGACCGGAGAAAGTGTAAATCGGACCCGGCGATCGCGGCGGCTGGTCTGAATTCAAGCGCCGTTGGTCGATCGGGGATGGGGGCTGTTTTAGGTCCTTTCATGAGGCGATTCCTCATTAGCCGTGCAAATCTCCGGCCAGCGGAGCGCGAACCGGCTTCCAGGTGCCGCAGGACTGCAGTGCGGCTGCAGAGGCCATTTTAAAGGCGGCCAAGGCTTTTTACAGATAAGGTTTCTGGCGCGCGGTCCGCCACCCGCAGGCTGGTTTGCAAACGCTTGGCAAGGATCGGTTTAAGCGAGCTTGAGTGACCGCTCTCGAATCATGGCCCCGAATTTGCATTTGATTTCTCCGGTGCCGTCTTTGGTCATGGTTTTAGGAAAATTTGCTCAGAGCTCAAGCGGATAGGAGGTTTTCATGGAACCTGGCTGGAAGGGATATCATCGTGCTCTCGGCTTCGCCGCCCTCCTGGGCCTTTCGGGATGGATTTTCGCCGCCGGACGGCTGGCGGGATTAGACTTTATCCGCGGCGACTCGAACAGCGATGAGGAGGTGACGCTGGCCGATCAGTACTTCAGCTTAAAGTGGTTGTTCATCGGCGGCCCGCCGCCGGAGTGCGCCGACGCAGCCGACGTCGATGACAGCGGAGTGCAAGACATCACCGATCCCATCATCGCTTTGAATTATCTCTACCTGGACGGCAATCCACCACTAGCCCCCTTCCCTGCCGCCGGACCCGACCCCACCCCCTCCGACTCCTGGTTCACCGGCTGCGCGGCGTACGGGAACGGCTCCAAACTGGCCGATCCCGAGGCCGCGCTCAAGATCGGCCCCGCTGAAATCGTCGGCGGGCCGAAGGGTCTGGTCCGGGTGCCGGTGGAGATCGCCAGCTCGAAGAAAATTTCCGGATACGCCGGCAGGATCAAAGTTGGGACGGATCTACTGCCAGACCAATCGATCGGCGATGCGGCGCTGTTGAGAGACGATAGTCTCGCCAACTATTTCTACATAGTGGTGCGAGCCAAGGGCGGGGAGATTCATTTTGCTGTCCTCTTGAATATAGTTCCTCCACCGGGTAGATATTTACCTCCGGGGAAGCTCGCCACCGTCCTCAACATCCCCTTTTGCCTGAAGCCCGGAACCCCGGCGGGGACCTATCCTCTGACCTTGGAAGCGGGCGAGCTGGTCGACCACGACACCGGTCGATCCATCGCGCCGGCGCTCGAGAGCGGCAGCTTGAGCGTGCTCTCGGAAATCACCGGCGCCGACTGCGACCTCAAACCGCCGAACTTCCCGCCGCCTCCGCCGCCGGTGGAGATCCTCTTCAAGCTAGGGGAAGGGGTGGGAGCGCCGGGCAGCCCGGCGACCATCCCCTTCACCGTCCGCTCCGACCGGGCATCGCAGGGCTTTTCGTTTTCCGTGGACTTCGACGAGAGCATCCTCCAGGCGGACGACCTCACCAAGCTGTGGCAGAAACCGGACGGCACCCCCTATGAATTCTCCGCCTTCGAGATCGATAACGCCGACAACCTGCCGGGAAGGTCGGGGATGGAGGAAGGGTACCTGGTGGGCGTCGCGGTCATCAGCCTCACGGACACCTTCAGCATCCTCCCCCCCTCCCGGGAAGTCGACGTCCTCAACCTCAATTTCCGCATCCGGCCGGAGGCGCCGGTGGGGACCACGGAGGTCCAGTTCGTCGATGGCGGGCGGGGCTCCGGCGGCCCCGTCTCCAACAAGCTCATCGCCGGCGGCACCGCCTTCACGCCGAACATGGTCGATTCCTTCATCTTCGTCAACGGCCGCATCAACATCATCGATGTCGCCGTCTTCATCCGCGGCGACTCGAACGGCGATGGCGAGGTCGACATCTCCGATGCGCGCTTTACTCTCGAGAGCCTCTTCCTCGGCGGGCCGGCGCCGCGCTGCCTCGATGCCGCCGATGCCAACGACGACGGCGAGGTGGATTTGAGCGACCCGATTGCAGCTCTCATGGTGATTTACCGGGGGATCGGAGAAATCCCGCCGCCCTACGGCAAACCTGGGCGCGATCCCACTCCCGACAACCTCGGCTGCTGAGCGATCCGCCAGATCAAGGCGAATTCCGGTAAAAGCCTGTCTCGGCAAGTGATCCGTCGGCCCGAGTACGCCATTTAAATTCAGAGGCAGAGGTTTTTTCTCCCTGGATCGATGACCAGGCCCAGCCCGGCGCCATAAAGGCGGTCGAGGAGGGGCTCCGCCCCGCGGCGGAGCTTGAAGTCCAGCTCTTCCGGGTACAAGGGAATCAAGCTGAAAAATGCGATCTCTTTCTCCTCGCTGATCCGCAGCACCTCGAACTCCCTGGGCAGGAGGCTCGGCGATGCCAGCAGCATGGCGCAGAGCCGGGTGTTGGGCGCATAAGGCTCCGGCGGATCGCCGTTCCCGACGGTGTGCCCATACCATAGCCACGACTTGTGCTGGTGAGGCAGGCGGGCGAGAGCTTTGAGTTCGCGGAAGGGCCAGTAGACGGCT
This sequence comes from Planctomycetota bacterium, assembly GCA_016209605.1. Lineage (GTDB taxonomy): Bacteria > Planctomycetota > UBA8108 > UBA8108 > JACQVS01 > JACQVS01. Next base: position 1,183 of record JACQVS010000001.1, on the reverse strand, counting down.
TCATCGCCGAAAACCTCCTGCGAGTTGGACCAGTCGGCCGGCAAGTGGAGGAGCAGCTCGGCGTACCGGCACTCCGCCGCCTCCTGGGGCGGGGTCATCGGCAGGTCGCTCATCCCACTCGTGATCAAGGTGTGAAAGGGCCGATCCTGGTCCGGGCTGACGCAGTGGACGTCGATGTGGACAAGATCGGAGACGATCTCATGATAAACCCCATCAACCGGGCCGATGTGCATCTCGATGTGCGCGCCGATCTTTTTGATCGCCTCGGCATCGCCGCCCGCCAGCAAGAACTCCCGCTTCCTGGCGCGATGGCGGCGGCTGGGCGCGCCGGAGGGGGATTGGTCGAGTCTGTCGCTCATGGCAGATTCCTCCTGTCTCTTCACTTGGAGCCGCGGGCTAGTGGGTAAAAAAGCCCACGGCAGGGAACTATGGGAGATAATTGGCTAAGACGAGGCCCGGGAAGGCAAACCTCAGCTCATCGTCCACTCGGGGTCGCCAAAGGGGGAAGACGCTGGCAAACGATCTTTTTTCCCAGCCAGCTCATATCGGCTTCCGCGCGTCGAGCGGCTTATGGGATTTTTTTAACCGCGCCGTTGAGCGAAAGCAAATTTTTTCAGTGTTTTCCAACGAAAAAGATCGGTATAGTATTTTGTATCCTCCAGCATCTCGATCTCTGGGATCCCCCGTGGAAACGCCAGAGAAAGCCCCGCGGCCCACCTCCCGCCTCGCGGGCCGGGTCGACGACCGCCTCACCCACGCAGGCGGAGACCATCGATCGCCTCATCGATGACGAACTTTATGCCATCGACCCCATCCCCCAAGAGGACGGCGACACGCGGGCCTGAGCGTCCCGCCGCCGCTTGCATGATCGCCAAGAGGTCGCACTCATGCCTTCCTGTTAAGGGGGCCCTGGGATCAACACCCCCTGAGATCTTCGGTAACGCTTGATTCCAGACTAATTCCTCTTGGCAATGCCCACCACCGCCACCTTGGCGGTGCCCAACCGGCCCAACTGCTTCAGGATCCCCGCCGCCCAGTGCGACACCTGGCTGCAGCCGCTGTGCACCGTTTCGACGTCGGGGTTGGACTGGATGAAGGCGCGCACGGTTTCCTGGGTGATCACCGGATCGAACTTGCAGGCCACTTTGGTGAACTTGGTCCCGGCGGCGCCGTAAACGTCCTT
>JACQVS010000039.1 GCA_016209605.1 Planctomycetota bacterium | reverse complement strand
GCTCAGCATGTCACGACCGCGGTGCATGTTTGTCGGACAAATGTCTGTCGACAACACATCTTCGAGTATGTCGACGCTCGTGGCGATGTCGTCCCCGAGTCCGCCGAGCGTGCGCAGCGCGAGGATCTCGTCGAGCGTCGGGGAGAGCTTGATGACGAGAGCGTCGTTCCCCCCCTGGAGCTTGAGCGGGCCCCATCCGGGCCACTCGGGAGAGCCTGTCGATCCGACGAGGTAGACGTTCCCCTGGGCGTCGCGAGCAGCGTCGTTACAGCGGTCGGCGCCCCAGCCGCCAAGGTATGTGGTGTATCGCCGCGCGCGAGACTCGTCGTCGGCGCCGGCTTCCGACGCCAATACCGCAAAGAGGAGAACGACGACGTCGAGCGTGATGAGAACACGAAGCGTGTGCCTGGACATGAGACGACTCCTTTCATTTTGATTCATGGTGGCGTGCGCCGAGCCGGTTCAGCGCCCTGATTCCGGCGCTGCCAGCGGTCGCACTTCGATTGCGTTTACAACGCCCGTTCCCCGAATCGACACGAGCTCGATGTCGAGAGCGCCGTCGTTGACATTGACTTCCGTGCGAACCTCGAAGGTTACGCCGACGCCCGGATCGATCGCCGGCTCGATGCGATCGCCGACCGGCCGGCCCTCGACGTGGATCTCGAAACCGCAGGGGACGAATCGCGACGTCGGCTGGCAAAAGTGGACGACGAGCTCGTACCTCCCCGCCGGCAGGGGAATCTCGTAGCCGTTGCGCGCCCAATTCTTCTCCTCAAAGCTCCGAAGGGTGTAGTAAAGCTCACGGTTGGTCGCGGGATGGATCGGGGGTCGAAAGAATCCTCCTCCCCAGCCGCCGGTAAAAAAGGCATCTCGTTGCCACCGATGCCCTTCGGCATCGACGAAATCTCGCCCGCTGCCGCAGTCGATCCGGAGCACTCCGTCAGTCGCCAGGGCTCGGAGCGCCCTGACGAGCTCCCCGAGCGTCGCCTGGCGCGCGTCCGGCTTTCCTCCATCTTCGGAGGACACGCCGAGAGCGGCGAGCCGATCGGTCAACGCGGCAAGCGGCAGCGATGGCGTGGCGGAAGAGAGCCGCATCCAGAGCGTCCAGGGGGCGATCACGTGGTCGGTCTCGAGCGTGAAACGGTTCTCGATGAGCGCGAGCGCCTGTTCACGCCGACCCAGCACGACGTGAAGCTCGGCGAGTCGAAGCACCGCCGCCGCTTCGCTCATGCCGCTGGCGATAAGTGCGGCCAGCGCCTTGGCGGCCTCCTCGGGTCGTCCGGCGTCGGCCGCGAGGCGGGCCTCGAGGTATCGGGCGGCGACGGATCGAGGATCCAGGGCCGAGCGCACTCGCGACAGGACGTCGAGCGGGCCGCCGTCCTCGTGGAGATCGCCGGCGAGGAAGGCGTCGACCGACGCGCAGGAAAGAAGCGCGGGGAAGACCTGGCGACGGTAGCGGGCGAGATCCTCGGCGGTCGAACGCCAGCACTGTGGCAGGGCCACGGCAGACTCAACTGCGCGTACGGCCTCGGCGTGTTCGCCGCGCGCGAAGTGGACCTCGCCGAGGTAACTGCGCGTCTCGGAGAGCCAGTGGGGCCCGCGCTCCGCTCCCCGTTCCATCGATTCTCGGGCAAGTCGGAGGGCGAGCTCGGGGTCGGACTTCTCGCGATAAAGCACGGCGAGAGCGCGAAAGCCCAGGAAGCGCGGCAACGAGCGAGTCGAAACGTTGCGCGCTGCCTCCGCGCAGGCCGCCTCGATCTTCTCCCAGCGCGCGGTGTAGAGATCACGGTTCTCGGCCGTGTAGATCCTCCGCAGCAGCCAATGGCTGTCCCAGTGGGGACCGAGGCGGGCGTGCTCGAGCGCATCGTCGAGTGCCGCCGCGCGATCGCCGCTCTCGTAGTGAGCGGCTGACCGTCCGAAGAACGCGACGAAGTCGCGCGGAGAGTGCTCCAGCGCGACGTCGAATCTTTCTCGCGCCGCCTCGAGGTCTGCCTTGTGGAGGAACGCAAAGCCGACGGTGGTCGCGTAGCGCGCGGAATCGGCAAGGCTATCGGCGAGCTCGATGAGTTCGTCGAGGTTGCAGACGATGAAGAGCACTCGCAGGAGCTCGTGGATGAGCGTCCGCTCGAGAGGATGCTTCTCGAGCGCTCGCCGCAGGTGATTCAGGGCGTCTTCCTGCCGCCCGATCCATACAAGAGCCTCGGCGAGCTCCGTATCGAAGAACGGGTCTTCACAGCCGGCGGACAGCGCTTCCTCGGCGAGCTCGACGATGCAAGTCGAGTCGCCCGTCACCTTGATCTGGCCTCGGAGGCGCTCGCAGGGCCCCCGCAAGCTGCCGACCGCGCGGCGCGCGCGCTCCCACTCTCCGAAGCGGCGGTAAAGATCGACGATGGCGCCGAGATCCGCGTCGCCTGGGTTTCGAGCGACAACCTCGTCGAGCAGCGCTGCGGCCTCATCGCGGGCGTCCATCACGTAGTAGGCGGTTGCGAGGAGAAGCGTCGGGCCGACGGCCCCCCCGGACGCCTCGCGGACGTGGTGAAAGTCCTGAAGCGCTGCGAGCGCGAGCCCGCGTCTCAGGCGCACCCGACCTCGCTTCAAGTGCAGCTCCTTCTTGAAGCCCGCGATGTCGGGTTCGTCGATCGCGAGGAGCGCGGTGTAGAGCCGGTCGACCCGCTCCCAGTCGCCGCTGCACGCGGCGAGGTGAGCGTCGAGCCAGAGCCGCCGCCAACCCTTTTCGATGACGAGCGAGAGGCCTTTGACGAGCGCGTCGGCCTCGACGTCTTGCCGGTCCTCGCGGAGGGCGTGGGCCTCCAAGAGGAGCGCCGGCACGAAGCCGGCGTCTCTCGAGAGCGCATCACGAAGTGAACGCCTCGACTCTCCCCGCCGATCCACCGCACGAAGGGCACGGCTCAGATGGACGAAGGCCTCCGGATGCTCGGGGCAGGTCCCCGCGGCTTCGCGAAAGCGCTCCACCGCCGTGAAGCCGCCGATCTCGCCTCCGCGACCCTGGTGAGACTCCTCGAGGTCGACGAGTCCGAGCGACAGCGTTTCCCCGTCGCGGGGGTCGCCCGAACGCACCAGGATGTCGACCTCGAGGGCGTCGAGGCCTTTCTCGACCAGCGCCTGGTACCGCGCCCAGCGCTCGGCGTGCCGGCTGCGGTTCACGGCGGCGAACTGGAGCCCGGTGACGACGACGAGCAATACTGCGAGCACGCCGACCGCGATGCCCACCCGATGCCGCTTCACCCGGCACCGGAAGACCTCCCACGAGCTCTCCCGCCTCGCCTCGACGACCTCGCCGCGCACAAACCGCCTCAGGTCCTGCGCCACCGCCTCCGCTGTTCCATATCGGTCCGCCGGATCCTTGCGCAAGCACTTGAGCACGATCGTCTCGAGGTCACGAGGGACGCGGGGGTTGATCCGGCTCGGAAGCGAAGGGTCCCGCTCGATAATCTGGCTCAGCGTGTCCTGGTGGTCCTTCCCCTGGAACGGCGGCCGGCTCGTGATCATCTCGTAGAGCGTCGCCCCCAATGAATAGACGTCCGTTCGATGGTCGACGGGGATCTTCTTCCTACGCGCCTGCTCGGGACTCATGTACTGCGGGGTACCGAGGAAGTCGCCGGATTGAGTGAGGCTTTCCTGGCCTTCGAGGTGCGCGAGGCCAAAGTCGAGGATCCGGAGGCGGCCTTCCCCGTCCAGGATCAAGTTCGACGGCTTGATGTCGCGGTGGATGATCTTCTTAGAATGCGCGTGCTGGAGGCCGTCGGCGACCGCCGCAAAGACCTCCGCGATGTTTGCGAAGTAGCGGACATCATCCTTCTTGCCGAACGGCGTCTCGGCGTCTGACTCAGACTCCTTGATTTTTGCCACGATCTGCGCCAGCGTCTCCCCCTCCACAAAATCCATCGCGTAATATGGAATCTGCTCCTTCACGCCCATGCCGTGAATGTGGACGATATTGGGGTGGCTGAGCTTGCCCGCGAGCTGCGCTTCCTGGATGAACCGTGCCACGGCCCTTGTGTCGACGGCGACAGCCTTGGGCATCACCTTGAGCGCCACCCGCCGGTCCATCGAGTTCTCCCACGCCTCGTAGACGACGCCCATCCCCCCGCGGCCGATCTGGCGGCGGAGCGTGTAGTCGCCGAGGGTGCCGAGAGGTTCGCCATCCGCTTGAAAGCCGATGTCCTGAAAAACTTGAAGCTTCCTCAAGAGCTCGGAACCGATGTCCGGGTGATCTCGGAGGATCTCTTCCTTCAGGAGGATCTCGCCCGACTGCATGCGGTCGACGTACTCGGCGAGAAGGCCGTCGAGGACGCCGTTTTCGTCGCCATCCGGGGCAATGCGGTCGGGGTCCACGTTTCGATCACGCGTCACGGCGAGGGGCTCCTTCATCGAGGCGCCAGGGCGGAAGGTTGAGGCTTTCCGTATCGCCGAACGCCTCTTTGAGCTCCGTCAACGCGCGCGACAGGAGGTGACTGACGGCATTGGGGGAGCGCTTCATCCTGGCCGCGATCTCCTGGATGCGTAGCCCCTTCAAACGGGCGAGGACGAGACCTCCTTGTGGTCGGGCCGGAGGCCGTCAAGGGCAGCTTGGAGGCGGTCAAACCGCTCACCTCTCCGCAGGACTCGGCTCGGTGAAGCCTCGGGGGAGATGGTCTCTTCTTCTACGTAGAGGACTTGGTCTCTCTGGTGTCGTTCCGCAAGCTTGAGAATGACATGCTCGGCGATGCCCTTGATCCAAACCAGGAAGGACTTCTCGTTTTTCCAGTGAAAGTGTCCGATCGACTGGAAGGCACGGGCGCACGTCTCCTGAAGCACATCCTCTACCTCGACCTTTGCCCTGAGATGAGACCCGATCCGCATGCGCGCGTACTTCTCGAGGGAGCAGCGATGCCCCTCGAGGAGCTCCTCGAAAGCCTTCCGGTCTCCGCTTTGCGCCCTCGAGACCAGAGCCTGTTCGCGACTGCTTGGTTCCATGACGGTCTTCATTCCAACTCAATAAGCCCTTCAGGTCTGAAAATATGCCGCGAAATCTCAGAAATCCTTCGCCATTTTACTTAAACGACTTACAACAAGGAACGGCCAATGCCTCGCAACTGGACTTCTCCTCAGCCCTGAAAGGATCTCTGGCAGGGCTACCCGATCATCACCTATGCCTGCCACTGTCTTCGAGGAGCGCCGGGTAGCTGCTTCCAGGCCTTCCCGAACTCCAGGTGACTCCTCTCCTTGCAGAATTCACCAGCGCGATCTGGTGACTTTCCAGAGTGAGGCATTTGTAAACCTGCGGTTAGCGTGCGGTTAGCATCTCGAATCCTCATTTTCAGCAATTGTCGGTCTTCCACTCGATCCCGCCCGGGACTCCTTCTGGATCACCGGCTTCCAGGGTACCGAGCGCGAGGGCTAGACAGACCACCAGCGCCATCCTATCAGCACATTATCAAACCAAAGGAATTGGACTTGATCTGTAGAGGAAGATCAACGGGTCATTACCGAGAGCGAGAGATACCTTGGTGTCGTGTTTCTCACTTTTTGGCACAATTGTTCCACGATCTTTGGCACCAGGCAAATTGAATGAGCACTTGCCCACGACTGCAAATTAGAGCGAATATCCCCAAAAATCCAAACGGCGGT
>JACQVS010000038.1 GCA_016209605.1 Planctomycetota bacterium | reverse complement strand
GTAGATGTAGTACAGGGCGCAGACCGCCGCCCAGCGCAGCGCGTCGCGCGGCTAGCTCATGGGTTTTTCAAGAATAGCGGTTCGTTCCATGGTCATTCATCTTGCTCGTTAAGCCGGCAGCCGGCGCGCCGCCGAAACGGTGAAGATCCCCCAGCGGTCGATCTTCATGCCGAGCTTTTCAAAACCCGCCCGGCGGACCAGCTCGTCCATCTCCGCCTGCGTCCGGCGGCGCATGATCCACGGTTTCCCGGCGCGGTTGGTGAGGACGCGGGCGATCAGCTCTTGCTGGGGGTGCCAGGGCTGGTTGGTGTAAATCAAGGTTCCGCCCGGCGGCACGGCCCGCGACAGGCCAGCTAGCGATTTTACCACCCCGTCGTTTTCTGGGAATAGCTCGTAAAGGCCGGAGACGATGGCGATGTCGGGAGGCGGCGAGAGGGCGGCGAGGGAGTCGGGATCGAAGGCGTCTCCTTCGGCGTAGGTTGCGCTCGCCAGCCCCAGGGCGCTCGCGAGCCGCCGGCCCTCCTCCAGGGCGGCGGGGCTCCGGTCACGGAGCAAGGCCTCGACCGGAGGCCGGCTCCCCCCCTGCTCCTGCAGGACCTCCAGCAGGTAGCGGCCGGGGCCGGCGGCGAGGTCAACGATTTGCACCGGCCGGTCCGGCCCCCGCGTCTTCCGAGCCGCGAGGATGGCCTCCCGCAGCGCCTCCTGGAGATGCCGCTTGCGCTGGCGGATGCCCCTCCAGCCGATGGAGTCGAGATACCAGCGGTCAAAAAGCTTGCCGAGCGGGGTGAGGCCCCCCGCCTGGTCGCGGTAGACGTAGTCGAGGGTCTGGCCGGAGTCGAAGCCGGCGCGCCAGCCCAGGCGGATGCCGTCGCTCAAGCGGCCGGCGGTCTTCATCAGGAGGCGCTGAGCCGCGTAGCGCCAGCGGCGCGGGGAAAGCGGGCTCAGCGGCCGCGACAGCCGGTCGAACTCCGCACGGGTGAAGCCATCCTGGCCGGCGTTGGCCGGGGATTCGGCCGGCGCCGGGCGGTCGAAGACTTTCTGGATGAACTCCCGGACCTTCTCGAAGGCGAGCTGGCGGCCGTGCTCGTGGAAGATGGCGTGCTGGAATCCCGGGAGGACGCGCATCTCCTTGAGGGGCGAGGAGAGCCTCTCGAAGAACCGCCGCTGCGCCCCGTTCTTCACCACCCAGTCGGAGCCGGCGGCGAGGAGGAGGACCGGCGCGTGGATGGCCGCGGCGTTCTCGATGAGTCGGCTCGAGACGTCATAGAGGTCAACCAGGATGTTGACCGCGATGGCGCGCGAGATGAGCGGGTCCTTCCGGTATTTTTCCGCCTCCTCCGGATCGCCCGTCAGCATAGTTGCCTTGACGTAGCTCTTGATGGAGGCCTTTTCTTTGAAGCGCCGGAGCAGCCGGAGGAGCGGGATGGCGAGCGGCACGTAAAGTTTCACGCGGAAGGCCGGGGCGCCGAGGATGAGGCCGCGGAGGGGCGAGGCGTAGTCGAGCGCCCAGGCGGCCGCGATCACGGCGCCGACGCTGTGGCCGAGGACCACCCGGTTTTCCTCGGGGATATTGTACTCCTCCGAGATATGGCGCATGAAAGCCTCGGCATCGCGAACCAGGGAGGAGAAGTCCTGGGCGTGGCCGCGCTCGCCGGGGGAGCGGCCGTGGCCGCGGGCGTCCCAGGCAAAAACCGCGAAGTCCTCGAGGCCGAGCCGCTCCACCAGCTCCGCAAAGCGGCCCGAGTGCTCGTGGCCGCGGTGGAAGAGGACGAGCGCCTTTTCGGCCGGCGCCGCCGGCAGCCAGGCGCGGTAAAAGAGCTCTACACCGTCCCAGGTCGTGAAGGTGCGCTCGGTGGGATCGCTTCGAGAGGAAGAAGCCGGATTCAACTGCAGGGTCGTCATGTCGCACCGCCTTTCGAGAGGGTACATGGTCGTTTCGCCTTCGTCATTTGCCGACCAGACCGCATAATTGCAACCCACGTGCCACTTTGAAGTCCAACCGAAATATTTGCCAGTAAACGTCTTAGGGAATCAATAAATCTTAATTCGAATGGGATGGGCATAATTTCCCCCATCCCCAGCATTTCATGTGCACTCGTTTACGGATCCCCGCCGGTCCGGAGCGGCCGGCAAGATGAGAAAATTCACCGTTTGACAACACCCTTTTATGCATCTAAACTTACATCAATCTGAATCATAATTTGATGCAATGGAGGCCAACATGAAGACCATCACTCTTCGGAATATCCCCAAGGAGCTGGTCCGGATCCTGCGGCGTAAGGCCCGGGAGGAAGGAATGAGCTACAGCAAGCTGGCCCTCAAGCTCCTGGAACAAGGCGCCGGCCTCCAAAAACCGAAGAAGCCCAGGGCGGCTTACCATGACCTGGACGCGCTGGCCGGGACATGGTCCAGATCGGAATCGGCGCAGTTTGAAAAGGCTCTGCGAGAGCTGCGGAAAATCGACTCCGAGCTTTGGAGCAAATGAAGATTTTGCTCGACACCTCCGCTTACTCGGCGTTCAAGCGTGGTCAGGAAGAGATCGTGAGCGTAGTCCAGGAGGCCGAGGAGATATATTTGACCCCGGTAACCCTGGGAGAATTGAAAGCGGGATTCCGTAGAGGCAAAAAGGCGAAACAAAACGAAACGGAGCTGCGCGATTTTCTCGCCTCCCCTCGAGTCCTGGTCGTCAATATGACTGAAGAAACGGCGGAGCGATACGCTTCCATACAAATTTCCCTCTGGTCCGCCGGGACTCCCATTCCCACCAACGACCTCTGGATCGCTGCAAGCGGCATGGAGCACGGGTTGCGTATCCTGACGACCGATGAGCATTTCAAGAACATTCCCCAGGTCCTGGTGGACTTCATTGAAGCGCGGTGAAATCAAGGTCACCCCCCCGACAGCTCCGCCACCGCCCGCTCGAGGTCCCGGGCCACCTCCAGGGACGACTGGCGGTCCTTCGGGAGCGCGGCGTAGCTCCTGGGCTTTCCGACCACCACCCGCACCTGGCGCGGCCTGGCCAGCCAGCGCCCTTTGGGCCAGGCTTGAGCAGCTCCCGCCACCCAGCAAGGGACGGCGGGGATGGCCGTCCCGGCGAGCAAGGCGCCGATTCCCGGTTTGAAGGGCCTCAGCTTCCCGTCTGGCGAGCGTGTCCCCTCGGGAAAGAGGATCAGTATGTTTCCGGGATTGGCGAGGAGCCGCTCGCACACGCCGAGGCTCTGGCGGACGTGGATTTCGCGGTGGAAGGGGAAGGCGTTGACGATCAGGACCGCCGCGGCGACGCGCGGCACCTTGACGAAGAAGTAGTCGGCCGCCGCGGCCGGAAAGGCGCGGTGCAGCTTCTGGAGAGGCAGCGCCGCGAGCAGGCACAAAGTGTCGAGGTGGCTCGTGTGGTTGGCGACCAGGACGAAGGAGCCCTCCCGCGGCAGGTTCTCGCGGCCGGAGATCTCGAGGCGGTGGTAAACCCGCAGCCAGGCGCGGATGGCCAGCGCCAGCACCGATCGGATGCCGTACTGCAGCATGTCCGGCTGGCGCGGAAAATTTTTCAAGCGCTCGGTCAGGCTCTGGTTGAGATCGACTGCAGGCTCGTAGCGCCACTCTTCCATAAGGAAAAGGCCTCACCTCAGACCGTAAAAATAGTGGATCATGTGAAGATAGAGCGGCGCCGCGAAGATCAAGCTGTCGATGCGATCGAGGATGCCGCCGTGGCCGGGGATGGCAGCGCCGGTGTCCTTGATGCCGATGTCGCGCTTGATGACGCTGATGGCGAGGTCCCCCATTTGCCCGCCCGCCCCGACGATGAGCCCGGTGAGGACGAGCTGGAGGGGGCCGAAGCGGGGGAAGCTGAACTGCAAGGCCCAGGGGAGGGCCATCGACACCGCCAGGGCCCCCAGCGCCCCCTCCCAGGTCTTCTTGGGGCTGATGTTGCTGCGGAACTGGCGCCGGCCGAGCAGCTTCCCGAAAGTGAAGGCGGCGACATCATTCAGCTCGGTGGCGAAGAGAATGTAAAGCACGTAGCCGTAAGGATTGTCCGAGTTGGCGAGGAAGCCCAGGTGCCCGAACATCCAGCCCAGGTAAATGAATCCCAGGATGGCGAGCGCCTCGGCCTGGAGCTGCCCGCGGGGCTGGTTGCGCAGGATGGGGATGGTGAGGATCAGGCTGATGGCGTACACCGGCATGGCCAGAAACAGGCCGAACCAGCCCGGCGCCTGCTTGAAGGGGTCATTTACCAGGGCGGCCGTCCCTACAGCGGCGATGGCCAGATACACCACCCCCGTCATCCCCCAGTCGCGGTAAAGCCCTGTCGCGCGGGCGAACTCCTTGAAGCCGAAGATCGAAAGCAGCGCCGTGCCGGCGATGATCGCCCAGCGGCCCAGGAAGACGCATCCCAGGACGATCGGCACCATGACGAGCCAGCTGCGGTAAGTCAGCCACACCGGCCGGACCTTCTCGCCCAGCCGGGGCTTCAAGATCAGGAGGGCCGCCCCGGCCAGCGCCAGCAGGGCCAGCACGATGGCGAGGTAAGTCAAGACGACCTGGTTGCGCAGCGCCTCTGGCGAAGACATCGCTTCACTTCCCTTCGGTTTCTTTCGCTTTGCGCCGCAAAGCCGAGCCGATCCTCGCCAGCCGGATCCAGATGGTCTGCAGGCAGCCGAGGACGATCAGCAGGCAGGTCCAGTCGAGGGCCGTGAGGGGGCCGAGGGCGCCCGGTCCGGCGCCCAGCCACTCGAGCCCCAGGGCCAGCCACGCGCCCGCGTGCAGCGCCACCATGCGCCAGGGCTTTGACATCGGGCCGCTGAACTCGCGCTGCACGCCCACCGCTTGACCCAAAGTCCCCACGTAAGCGGTGAGCAACGCCAGGATGGCGGCCCAGTAGCCGCTCGCCACGGCGTTGAGGCCGCTGTGGGCCACGCCCGCGAAGATGAGGGCGTCGGAGATGCGGTCGGGGAGCTCGTTGACGATCTCGCCGCGCCGGCTTGCCTTGCCCGAGGCCAGGGCCACCATGCCGTCGAGCATGTTGCAGGCGAGGCGGGCGTAGCAGAAGAGCGGAGCGAGGAGCAGCAGCCAGGGATGCTTTCCCGCCTGCCAGAGGCAAAGCGCCGCCGCGGCCGCAGCGACGATGGAGAGGTACGAGATCGCGTCCGGGTGGACGTTCCAGCGCACGCACAATTCGACCGGTATTTTCGCCAGGCGGCGGAACGGGGCGGCGATGGGCCGCCGCGAGGCGGGCTCGTAAGGCGACATACAAAACCTCCTGGAAACAGCGGTTCCCGAGAATAATTCTTCATAGGCCCGATGGGCAAGCCTTGCGAAGAATCGGACCGGATTATTTCAGCAGATTTGGCGCTGATTTTTAAGAGGCTGGTGTTGATTTATTGGATGCAGAGAGCCGGCTCCTGGCAGCCGAGGTAGCGCGGCGTGGCGTCGAAGGGGCAGATTTCCGGGGCGGGGCCCTGCAGGAACAAGTAGCTGAGGAGGAAGATGGCGTCGGTCACCTCGACCGCGCCGCTGTCATCGGCATCTTGCGCCTCCGGGCATTTCCCCTCTCCGTTGACGAAGAGGTTGATGAGGATTTTCACCGCGTCGCTCAAGTCCAGGGCGCCGTCGCGGTTGGAATCGCCGGGGGTGACGCGCCAGCGCCCCTCGCCCGCGAGGCTCACCGCCAGCTCAGGGGACTCGGGATCGTCGCCGGCCAGCTTGAAGACCGCTTCCGCCGGGCCTTCTCTTTCAGGTTTGAAAACGAAAGCAAAGGTCGTCGAGAAGTCTGCGCCCAAGGTTTTTTTCGGGGCGGCGTCCCACTCCAGCCGGAAGAATGCCGCTCCCGGCCCCTCCAGGCGGGGATTATAGAGCCGCAGGGCGGAGTCTCCCACGTTGTCCAGATCGAGCTCCAGCCGGGCGTCCAGCCCCACTTCCACCGGTCCGGAGTTCAAAGCCGGGCTGGAAAGCAAGGCTTTTCCGGCGCCGCCGCGGCCGCGCAGGAGGACGGTGGCTCGCGCTGCCCCGGCGCCGCCGGTTCCCAGCTCGAGCCAGGCCAGCGACTGGTAAAAATAGCCCGGCATCCCCGCCTGGTACTGGACGGGAAACGTGAATGACTCCCCAGGGTCGAGGAAGGCGGGAAGCGGGGGCAGAGAGGGGAGGGAAAATCCCAGGGGCAGAGTGGCCAGCAGGCCGATCCTGGCCACGTACACCGGGCTCGTGCCGTTGTTCCTCACGGTCAATGGCCGCGTCGCGGTCTTCCCCAGAGGGATATAGCCGAAATCGAGCATGGGGGGATCGACGGCCAGGTCTCGAGTCATCGGTGGCGTCTCCAGGCTGCCCGAGACGGCCTCCGCGCCCGTGATCCCGGTCGGGTCCACGCCCTGGTCTCCGACCAGGCCGGGATGGTAGCCGACGCCATCGGGGCGGGGCATCAGGATCTCCGTGCCGCTCGGGACGCCATCGCCGTCGGTGTCCGTGACGTCGGCAATCTCGAGCGCCTCCTGGAAAGGCTTTCCGGAGTGGGCCATGATGTGAAGAAACTCCCGGTACGCGTTGCCGGGGTCGTTCCAGGCAAAGCCGTAAGTGCCATGACACAAGGTGCAGGCGCTCCCAGTGGCCCGCTCCAACCTCTCGGGCAGGGTTGAGCCGGGATAGCGGCTCTTCCATTGCTCCAGGCGCTCTGGCCGGGCTTGAGACAAGGGCGGAATGATCCACAACAGGATGAGGATGAGAACGAGATTGTGAGTACTGCGCATGACGATCTTCCTTTTTGGCGCCCAGTTGAATGACCAAAAGACGCTGAAAAATGCAAAAGCCGTTCCTCTCTGTTGATCAGCCGCCATTCCGTTGAAAAATCCGCTCTTCCATTGAAAAATCCGGCCTCGCAGGAGCTTTTCGGGGGCCGGAAGGGATCTGGTGTGAGGAAAATTCGGCGGCAGAAAGAACTTTTTCTGGACGGGAAGCGGGGTTCTCGGGAATCATCTCGATGAGATCCTAAAAAAGGAAAGGCAGTTCCCATGCCCGCGCCGGAAGAGATTCATGGCCAAGAAAATCACATTAACGGTGGCGGCGGCCCTTCTCCTGACCGGAATCCCGTGGACAGCGCATACCTGGTGGAGCGGAAGCTTCTCGCGAGTTTCCTCTCCTCAAGGGTTGGCGCCGGCAGCGCTGAAGGTGGCCGCGACCGGCCCCCAGCCGCCGGATAAAGAGCCCGATCCGGCGGCGGCGCCGATAAAGCCAGCTCCGGAGACGAAGGTAGCCTTCAGGACCGCCCTCCGCGGCCTGGTCTGGGACGACGAGGACCAGCTCGTCGCCGGCGCCAAGGTCAGCTTGACGCCGCGGATCGAGAGCGAGGAGAAGATAGAGACCGGCGGAGATCTGGAGGCGGAAGAAGAACCGCACGGCCCGCGCTTCGAGGCGATTTCAAACGAGCGCGGCGAGTACTCCTTCCAGGGCCTCGAGCCGGGGAAGTACCGCTTCCGGTTTGAGAAGGAAGGGTACTTGCCGGCCGGCCGCTACGGGGTGGAGCTCAAGGAGAATGAGGCCGTTGAGCTGAACGCCTTGCTTTGCCACGCGCTCCGGGTCTTCGGCTGCGTCCGCAACGGATCCGGCGAATCCATCCCCGGCGCCGAGGTGCGGGTGGATGCCGACTCGGCGCGCAACATCAACGATTTTGATGAGGAAAACCATGACCGCATCTTCCCCACGGATGATCAAGGCTGCTACGACACCGGCTTCCGTCTCATCCTCTTCGGCAAGTTCTCCTTTCCCATGAAGGTCCTGGCCCGGGCGCCAGGCTACGCTTTGAAAAAGGTGGAGCTCCTGTTGCACGATTTTCCGCTGGACAAGCCAAAGATAGAAAAGGAACTCGACTTCGCGCTCGAGCCGGAGCAGCCGCTGCTCTTGCGCGTCCTTGATCCCCGCGGCGCGCCGGTGAGCGGGGCGGAGGTCTCCGGCGGCAATCAACTCGATAAGATCCCGCTGACGGACTCCGGCGGAGAGGTTCGTTTCTCGAACCTTTCAAAAGAGAGAACGGCATTTCAGGTCGCCAAGGAGGGATTCTTCACCGAGGATGTGAGAGTGGAGCCGGAGCGGATTCCCGAGGTGGAAGTGCGGCTCAAGCCCATGAGCCCGCCGGTGGAGGGGGAGATCGCCTTCCCCGCGGCCCTTCCCGAGGCCGATCGCGCCATCCATCAAGCTTTTTTGCAAGAGCTGGATGAAAACGGCAGGCTCAGCCGCCTCCACTGGTGCGTCCGTCTCGACAGAAAGAACTTCCGGTACGACACCCGACCCCCCCAGCCCGGCCGCTACCGGGTGGTTTGCTCCTGCGGACTCCGCGACGCCGCCTCCGAGCCCTTCGACTACTCGGGCCGGGAAAGCCTGCGCGCCGACATCCGTTTCGCCCTCGAGCCGCCCTATCTCGCCGGCAAGGCGGTGGAGCGGGAGAGCGGCGAGCCGGCGGCGGGGGTCGAGGTCATCTTGCGCTGGGGGCCGAAGCATCACGATAGCTTCGCGCCCTGGGGATCCAGCCACGGGGTGAACGGCTTCTTTTTCCCGAATCTTCCCGGCATCTCCACCAGCACCAGGAGCGATGCCGGCGGAAACTTTCTGCTCCTCCTCCCGCAAGGGGACCGCGCCCGTGGCGAGGAGTCGATCCGGGGATTCGCCGCCGCCTCCGCCAGCTCCGATGCGCTGGGCTGGTCGGAAATCTTCGACTTCGATTTCAACGAGAAAACGGTGTTCGATAACCTGCGCCTCGAGCTGGTGAAGAGCGGCGGCATCGAAGGCGCGGCGGTCGAGGCCGATGGCCAGCCGGCCGCCGGCGAGATCGTGGCGGTTTACGATGGCCTGGACACCCTGAAGTGGAAGGCTGCTGGCTGGGAGGGAAGATACTTCTTTGATGGGCTGCGCCCCGGGAGCTACCTGGTGCTGCCTCTCGGCCGCAGCTCCAGCGGACCGCTCATCCAGTCCCGTTCTTCTGAAGGGACCGATCAAATCCCGCCGCCCCGGGAGTTCTTCCAATTTCCGGTGCTCGTCGAGCCCGGCAAAACCATCCGCCGCGATATGGACCTCAGAACCGAGCGGCTGGGGCAGATCGAAGGGGAGGTGCCGGAGGCCCTGAAGGAAGCCGCGACCGCCGAGTGCGGTCTATTGGTCAACGGCCGAACCTGGCCTCATACGGCCCTGGCGCGGGAGGAGAACATCAGGGGCCGGCGCTTCTTCTTCGAGAACCTGCTGCCGGGGCGCTACCGCCTGTGGATCGGGCGCGCCTGGGAGCGCTTCTCCGAAATCGACCTCGAGGTCGAGCTGGGCCGGACGGCACGCGCTGAAATGCCCGTTCCCGAGGGCAGTTTGTCGATTCCCGTCCCGGGGCTGGCCGCGGATCGAGCCGCCGGGATCGAGGTGCGCCGGGTGGAGAAGCTCGAGGATTACCGCGAGAGGGGGGAGGAAGTGTGGACCGATTGGGGCGGCTTCCGCGTGTCAGCGGGCGCGGGAGGGGCGCGCATCGACGGCTTGCCGGCGGGCGTCATCCGCGCGCAGCTCATCGCTCCGGGATTTCAAGCTGCCTGGAGCCAGCCGGCGCTCGTTTCCAGGAACGGCGAGGCCAGGGCGGCGCTCCTCACGGCGGGGGGCGACCTGCGCATCTCCTTTGAAGTGTCCACCAGACTGCAGCCGCCTGCCAGCCCGAAGTTCAGCGTCTGGATGGCCACCGAAGGCCCCTCCGTGCCCTTCACCCTGCGCCACGGCGGCGACCCGCCCGCCTGGATCCTCTCCGGCCTGCCGCCGGCGCCCCTCCAGCTCCGCATCGACCTGCCGCCGGAGTTCAAGGAGGTGGAGCTGGCCGTTCAGATCGATCCGGACCGGCCCACCGAGCTGAAGATCCCCCTCCAGCCGGCGCGGGAGTGAGCCGCTACTCCATCACGCCCCCAACAAAGGGCTTCAACTGAATTAAGCTTGTTAGGCCTGAATTATCAGGCTATACTAGCCCTATGTTAAAAGTCAGCGTCACAGAGCTCAAAAACAAGCTCAGTTATTACCTCCGATTGGTAAAGGGCGGTGAGACCATTGAAGTCCTGGAACGGTCTCTTCCCGTCGCCAAGCTTCAGGGTGTGGCCGGGGAGTCAACGGAGGGGGATGCCCATCTCAAGCGGTTGATCCGGGAGGGCATTGTCACCCCTGGAAAAAAGCCTGACCCGAAAGCAGTCCTCAAGACGCCTCCCATCCCCTGCAAGGTGGACCCGGTCAAAATTCTCATCGAGGAGCGCGGCGACCGGTGAAGTTCTGGGATTCATCCGGTTTGGTGGCTCTTTTCGTGGAGCAGAAGCGCACTTCAGACCTCCGCCGGCTATATGCTGAAGACCCACAGGTGCTGGCCTGGATCTTGAGCGACCTCGAGGTTCATTCGGCCCTTTGCCGGCTCGAAAGGGAAGGCGCCATCAGCCACAAAGCCTTGACGGAAGCCGCAACTAGATTTGAAACGTTTTGGGCTGGGGTGGTGGTCGTTTCTCACCTTGAGGCGGTTAAGATCCGCTCCAGACGGTTGCTCCGAACTCATGCCTTGAAAGCGGCCGATTCGATGCAGCTTGGAGCCGCCCTCGTGGGTGCTGCGGAAAATCCGATCGGCTGGGATTTCGTATGCTTGGATGAGCGGCTGCGAAGCGCTGCCGGCCGAGAAGGCTTCATCCTCCTCCCTTGACGATGATATCTTTGACCTCTTTCAATCGAAAATCACCGTTTTGTTGGCGTAAACCAGGATGCGGTGCTCGATGTACCAGCGCACGGCGCGCGACAGCACCGCCTTCTCGAGGTCGCGCCCTTTTTGAAGGAGATCCTCGAGCTGGTCGCGATGGGAGATCCTGGCCACGTCCTGCTCGATGATGGGGCCATCGTCGAGCGTCTCGGTGACGTAATGGCTGGTCGCGCCGATCAGCTTCACGCCGCGGTCGAAGGCGCGGTGGTAGGGGCGGGCGCCGCTGAAGGCGGGCAGGAAGGAGTGGTGGACATTGAGGATGCGTTGGGGATAGCGCGCCACGAAGTCCCTCGACAGGATCTGCATGTAGCGCGCCAGCACCAGGGTGTCGACCTGATGCTGCTCGAGCAGCTCCAGCTGCCGCCGCTCCGCTTCGTCAGCGCCGCCAGGAATCACCGGAATGTGGTGGTAAGGGATGCGGTAGAAGTCGGCGATCGGCCGGGCGTCAGGGTGGTTGCTCACGACGAGCGGGATCTCGCAGCTCAGCTCGCCGCTCTGGTGGCGGTAGAGGAGGTCCGCCAGGCAGTGGTCGTACTTGGAGACGAAGATGGCGAGCCGGGGGCGCGCGATCGAGGTCTCCAGGCGCCACTCCATCCGGTAGCGCTCGGCGATGGGGGCGAAGGCCTTGCCGAAGCCGGCAAGGTCGAGGTTGAAGTCGCTCAAGTCCCACTCGACGCGCATGAGGAAGAGGATGCGCTCGCCGTCCTGGTGCTGGTCGGCGTGCAGGATGTTGGCGTTGTGGCTGAGGAGAAAGTTGGCAATGGCGGCGACCAGCCCGCGCTGGTCGGGGCAGTGGATGAGAAGGATCGCGGTGTTTCTCATGACTTTAGTTTTGCATATTTTTGGCCGTCTGCGGACAAAAATATGCAAAAGTTACCGGGATTTTCCCGCCCGACCCATGAATTTGGCTGGCCCCAGGAGCGCGTCCTATTAGAATAGTCTTTTTACCGTCAGGACTGCAACTTCAGGGTTGATTGCCAATGACCGAATCCGGTGAACATCGCCAGGAAAATCTGGGCCGGCTCCAGTCCGAGGGGGACTTGAACCTCTCGCCGCGGCGGAAGGCCTGGGCCAGGAAGCACATCGATGCCGCCACCCGCAAGCTCCTCGATGAGGATGCGCGCTACTACCTGCACCAGTCGCTCTCGACGCCGTGCTTGAACGTCCTCAGGAAGTGCGAGGGGATTTACCTCGAGGACCTGCAGGGGAACCGCATCATGGACTTCCACGGCAACAACGTCCACCAGGTTGGCTTCGGCAACCGCCGGGTGATCGAGGCCATGGTCCGGCAGATGGAAACCTTGTCCTTTTGCACCCGCCGCTACACCAACGTCCCGGCCATTCAGCTCGCCAAGCGCCTCTCGGAGCTGGCCCCCGGCAGCTTGAAGCGGGTCCTCCTCGCCCCCGGCGGCGCCAGCGCCGTCGGCATGGCCTTGAAGCTCGCGCGCGCCGCCACCGGCCGCCACAAGGTGATCGCCATGTGGGACTCCTTCCACGGCGCCTCGCTGGAGGCGATTTCCGTCGGCGGCGAGGCCATCTTCCGCTCCGGCATCGGACCGCTCCTCCCCGGCGTCGAGCACGCGCCGCCGCCCGACTCTTACCGCTGCCTGTGGGACTGCGGCGGCGACTGCAATCTGAAGTGCGCCCGCTACATCGAGTACGTTCTCGAGAAGGAGGGGGATGTGGGCGCGGTCATCGCCGAGACGGTGCGCAGCACGCCTTACATCCCCACCCGGGACTACTGGACGACCATCCGGGCGGCCTGCGACCGCCACGGGGCGCTCCTCATCCTCGATGAGATCCCCCACTGCCTGGGGCGAACGGGGAAGATGTTCACGTGCGAGCACTTCGGCGTCGTCCCGGACATGCTGGTGATCGGCAAGGGCCTGGGGGGCGGCATCTTCCCGCTCGCCGCCTTGCTCGCCCGTGATGCCCTGAACGTCGCGGCCAACCGCGCCCTCGGCCACTACACCCACGAGAAGAACCCGGTGGCCTGCGCGGCGGCGCTGGCGGCCATAGATTTCATCCTCGAGGAGAAGCTGCTCGACAAGGCCGCAGCGCTGGGGGAGTACGCCCTGCGGCGCCTGCGCGATCTGAGGGCGGAGCATCCCTTGATCGGCGACGTCCGCGGCCTCGGCCTCCTCCTCGGCCTGGAGCTGGTGCGCGATCAGAAGACCAAGGAGCGCGCCGCCGAAGAGGCGGAGCAGGTGATGTACAGCGCCCTCTCGAAGGGGCTCAACTTCAAGCTCACCATGGGAAACATCATCACCTTGACGCCGCCCCTGACCATCGCCCAGGCCGAGATGGACAGGGCGCTTGACATCATCGAGGCCTGCCTGGGGGAGGTGGAGAAGCGATGAGCGGCCCGCGATTGCCGGCAAGATCTTTTACTTTGGAAAGCGCCCGCTTTACACCAACGGCATCGAAGCGCTGCCCATACAGCAAGCCCTTGACTGGCTGCGGAAGGAGTTTTTGAAGTGAGTCCGGCGCCGATGTTCCCGCGTTCGATGGTCATGATCTTGACGTTCTGGCTGTTGAATTCCTGTCAGATGCCTCATTCGACCCAGGCGCGAGAAGCGGCCCGCGCCCTTCGCCCCGAGCACGTCATCATCGTCGGGTGCGACGGCCTGAGCCCCGATGGCATCGTCAAGGCCAATACTCCCAATATGCACCGGTTGATGAAGCGCGGCGCCTTCACCCTGCAGGCTCGCGGCGTGCTGCCGACCGACTCGAGCCCCAACTGGGCGTCGATGATCATGGGGGCCGGGCCGGAGCAGCACGGCGTCACCTCGAACCAGTGGAGGCCGGACCGGTTCGACATCCCGCCGGTGGCGGTGGGGCCGGGGGGCATCTTTTCGACCATCTTCGGCGTGCTGCGCGCCGAGCGGCCGGGCGCGGTCATCGCCTGCTTCCACGACTGGGACGACTTCGGCCGGCTGATCGAGAAAAACGCCTGCGACATCCTCGAAGACCTTGACGGTCCGGTGAAGACCATGGAGAGGGCCATCGCCTACTTCAAGGAGAAGAAACCGCTTTTCACCTTCATCCATCTCGATCACGTCGACCATGCCGGCCACGACCGGGGCCACGGCACGCCGGAGTATTACAAGGCGGTCGAGGAGGCCGACCGGCTGATCGGCGAGCTGGTCCAGGCCTTGAAGGAGCAGGGGGCGCTCGAGCGCACGGTCATCCTGGTGAGCGCCGACCACGGCGGCAAGGGGAAGGGGCACGGCGGCGCCACCCTCGAGGAGCTGGAAATTCCGTGGATCATCGCCGGGCCGGGGATCGCGGCGGGCATGAAAATCCAGACGCCGGTCAACACCTACGACACGGCGGCGACGGTGGCTCATCTTTTGGGGCTCAATCCGCCGCCGTGCTGGATCGGGAGGCCGGTGGGGGAGGCTGTATCTCCGTAATCTCTTCCACCAAGAGCGGCTTCAAGTGGAGGTGGCGGGTCGCCTTCCGCTTGGCGTCAATGTCGCGGTAAACCCGCTCCACCTGCTCGGCGGTGAGGCCGGCAGCCTCCGATACTTGCTCCGCGGGGATGCCGCGGTTCTTCCCGTAGAGGCAGAGGTCCATCCGGTCATACGGCAAGGAGAAGTAGAACTCCTCCTGCGACTGGGCCAGCGAGTAGGTGTCGGTGGTGGGAGGGCGCTTCTGGATGGCCTCCGGAATTTGCAAGTGCTTGGCGAGCTGGTAGACCTGCGTCTTGTAGAGGTGGGCGATGGGCTTCAAGTCCGCCGAGCCGTCGCCGTTCTTGACGAAGAAGCCCTGGTCGTACTCGAGGCGGTTGGGGGTGCCCGCGACGGCGTAGCGCAGGCGGTCGGCGTGGTAGTATTCCAACATCTTCCGGACCCGCTGCTTGAAGCTGGTGGCGGCGACGATGCCGTGGTACGACTCGGGGGTCAGCCGGGCCTTGACCTCCTTCCCTTCCGGCGGCTGCGCCACCACGGAGAAGATGCGGTAGCTTTCCCCCGCCAGGATGCTGGGGAGGACGATCTTGCACTTCCAGCCGGGGCCGAAGTCGGGTAGGACCTTGCGGATGGCTTCATCGCGCCGCTCGTAGCAACCCGCCGCCCGCAAAATCGGCGTGATGTTCTCCAGAACCGTCTCGATCCCCAGATGATCCGCGATCAGCCGGCTGAACTTGAGGGTGTCCTCGGACGACTCATCCTCGGGCATGAAAAGGCCGAGCACCCGGTCCTTGCCCAGCGCCCGCACCAGCAGGGCGGCCACGACGCTCGAGTCGATGCCGCCGGAGAGCCCCACCACCGCCCCCTTGCAGCGCAGCTCCTGGAAGATCTGCTCCTTTACCGCCTGGCCGATGGCCTCCACCGCCCGCGCAGCATCGAGTTCAAGGCAGGACCTGGAAAAGGGCCCGGCCGCTGAAAAATCCGCGCTCATGGCATAACTAGCTTTCTTTTCAACTCAGTTCCTTCTTGGCGATCTTCCCGGTCGAGGTTTTCGGCAGGAGATCGCGGATTTCGACCACCTTGGGAACCATGAAGTCCTCGAGATGCTGGGAGCAATACCGCTGGACGTCCTTGGGGGTCAAGCCGGCTCCGGGCTTCAAGGTGACCACCGCCTTCACGGCCTGGCCGAGGATGTCGTCCGGAATGCCAATGACCGCGGCCTCGGCCACCCCCTCGAGGCCGTAGAGGATGTTTTCCACTTCCTTGGGGCTGACCTTCTCGCCGCGGGTCTTGATGATGTCGTCCTTGCGGCCGACAAAGTAAAACCAGCCTTCTTCATCCATGCGGAAGAGGTCGCCGGTGTAAAGGACCTTCTCGCCAGGGAGCGGATCAGGCTTCAGCATCTTCTCCGTCTCCTGCGGCAGCTCCCAGTACCCTTTCATGACGTTCGATCCCCGCACCACCAGCTCGCCGACCGCCCCCGGGCCGACCCGGCGGCCCTGCTCATCGACAATGTAAATCTCCTCGTTGGGCATGCCCTTGCCGACCGAGGTCGGGCGGAGGTCGATCTGGTCCGGCGGCAGGTAGGAGACCCGCTTGCACTCGGTGAGCCCGTACATGGAGTAGATCTTGACCTTTGGAAACAATCCCCGCAGCCTGCGAATGAAAGGAACCGGCAGGGCGGCGCCGGTGTTGGTGATGTAGCGGAGGCTGGGGAAATCGTTCTTCGAGAGGTCCATCTGCAGCAGGATCGCCAGGATGGTCGGCACCACCGGCAGTCCGGTAACCTTCTCCTTGATGAGCTTCTCCACGACCGCGTGCGGGTAGGTGAAGGAGCGCTCCAGGACGACGGTGCCGCCGAATTTGAACGCCATCAGCACTTGATAGAGGCCGTAGTCGAAGGAGAGCGGCAGGACATTGAGGATGATGTCGGCGTCGGTGTTTTCAAGGTACGTGGTGATCGAGGTCGCCGCCGAGACCATGTTCAGGTGGGTCAGCATTACCCCCTTGGGATTGCCGGTGGAGCCGGAAGTGTAAACCAGGGCCGCGAGATCGATGTCGATGCAGCGCTTGGGCGGCGCCTCCACTCGATCGGCAAACTCCCGGAGAATCCCTTCCAGGGAGACCGTTGGAACCGCGTTCCCCACCGGCGCCGGACCTTCCCGGCCGGCTGCCACGAGCAGCTTGAGGTGCGGGGTTTCCTGGAAAATCCCTTGAACGGAGGCCAGCTTCTGGTCGTGGGTGATGAGCGCCGCCGCCCGGCAGTTGTTGAGGATGTAGCTCAGCTTCTCCGCCTTGGTGGTGGGGTTGATGACCAAGAAGACGGCGCCGGCCTTCAAGATGGCGAAAATGGCGGCGACCGCTTCGAAGGAATTTTCGAGGTAGACCGCCACCCGATCGCCCCGCGCCACTCCCTTGGCGAGAAGAGCGTGCGCCAGCCGGTTGCACTGCCCCTCGATCTCGGCATAGCTCCAGCGCCGGTCGCCGCAAATCAGGGCGGTTTGGTCCGGGCGATTCCGCGCGCTCGCCTCCAGAAATTCTTCCAGTTGCACGGGCGTTTCTCCTTGCCTTACTTATCCCCCTGTCGGATAAGGTCTAACAAGAATTGATCGTAAATTCAATAAAGCGAACTGCGCCCAAAGCCGATAAAGATAGTGGAAACCGGATAATTTAATTTGCAAGCTTCCTGGTTTCATTTATGATGGAGTTTTGTGTTTTCATGGGCCCAGAATTTTCCCTACGGAGGGATCATTTGCAGTGCTTCAGGGCTCGTTTGTCTTTGTTCAAGGATCTCAAAGCGATTATTCTATCCTACCAGCGGTTTTGATATCTCGCTTTTTACCCCCCTTCCGGCCCCCCATGGCAGAAATCTTCTCTCTACCTTTGAGATATCAAACTTACCGGTGGTTAGTTCTTCGCGCCAAGGTCCAAGACGGTTTTTTGAAAGGCGGTGTTCTCCGTGAACATCTATGTTGGTAACATTCCCTACGACATTACGGAAGACGGCTTGCGAGCTGAATTTGGGGCCTTTGGGCAGGTGACCGCGGTCAACATCATCACCGACCGGGAGTCCGGACGGCCCCGAGGTTTCGCTTTTGTCGAAATGGCCAATGATGCAGAGGCCAAGTCGGCCATTGACGCCCTCAACGGCAAGGACTTCAGTGGGCGGACGCTCAAGGTCAATGAAGCCCGCCCGCGCGAAGAACGAAGGAGCGGCGGCGGTGGGGGCCCCCGCAGAGGCGGAGGAGGTGACCGGTTCGGCGGCGGCCGCGGCGGCAAGGACCGCCGGCCCCCGCAATATTAGTCTCGGCTGAATTCCTGCATAGTTTCTGTTTGCAGTTTATGTTTCCAACCGGCAACGGAAACTAAATAGGTTCCCCTTTTTCGGCTCCGGCGCCGCGAATCTGCGGCCGGAAGGATCGCGCCGCCAATGTTGAAAAAGGGGGACCTTCTCCTCGCCAAGCTCCGGACCGCTTGGTAAAATGGTCTTTACTCCGGAATTTCCGATGGGTCGGCCATTGGATGGCCTCCCCTCAGGGGTGAGTCGTTGAGCCATCCCCGGCGGGAGTATGAGACCATTTTAATCAGCAGGATAAAATGAGGGTAAAAAGTTCGTTTTCGAAGCGATCCGGTTATTTTTTCTTGCTTTCACTCGCCTCCCTGTCGACTTTCGAGCCGCCGGCGTGGGCCGATCCCGTCACTTTCGTCAACCGCGCCTCCACCTGGAAGTTCTTGCCCGGACTGGCGGAAGCCTCCACACCCGATCCCTCGGCCTGGCGCCGGCCAGGCTTCGACGACGCCTCCTGGATGAGCGGCGCGCTGCCCATCGGCTTCGGCGATGCCGGCATTGCCACCAACCTCAGCCTGCTCGCGCCGCCCATGCAGAACAACTACACCTCGGTCTTCCTGCGGCGCGATTTTCAGGTCGCCGACCCAACCCTGGTGATCAACTTGCAGGCCAACGTCAACTACGACGACGGCTTCATCATCTGGATCAACGGCCAGGAAGTGCTGCGCATCAACGTCGCCGGAACGAGCGGCGACCCGGTCGCCTTCAACGACGTCGCCTTCGGCAACCACGAGGCCACCGGCTACGAAGACCACACCCTGCCGCCGCCCGGAAGCTTCCTGGTGAGCGGCACGAACACCCTCGCCGTGCATGCTTTCAACGTCTCCTTGACGAGCAGCGATTTCAACTTCGATCTCGAGCTGGTCGACCTCTTCGGCCCCGATCAAACCCCGCCGGCCGCCAGCACCGTGGCGCCACTTCCCGGAGCCCAGATCCGCGCTTTGACCCAGATCGAGGTGACCTTCAGCGAGGAGGTCGCCGGCGTCGACGCGGGCGACTTGCTCATCGGCAGCCAGCCTGCTGCGGCCCTATCAGGTTCGGGGCCGGGCCCTTACGTCTTCAGCTTTAGCCAACCGCAACCGGGAGCCGTGCCGGTGGCCTGGAAGTCAGAGCACGGCATCAGCGACTTCGCCGCCCAGCCCAACGCCTTTCTTCCCGGCGGCGGCTGGAGCTACACCCTCGACCCTTCAGCCGCGCTGGGGGACGTGGTGATCAACGAGTTCGCCGCCGCCAACCTCGGCGGCTTGAAGGATGAAGAGGGGGATGCCGAGGATTGGATAGAAATCTTCAACCGCGGCGCGGCGCCGGTGAGCCTGGCCGGCTGGTCTCTCACCGATGACCTCGATGAGCCCGGCAAGTGGACCTTCCCCGTCCTCGCCTTGGGACCGCAGCAGTACCTCGTCATCTTCGCCTCGGGAAAGGACCGCAAGCCCACCGGCGGCGGCAACCTGCACACCAACTTCAAGCTCAACGCCGACGGCGAGTATCTGGGCCTGTACACGGCGGAAGTTCCCAGGGTGGCGGTTCAGGAGTTCAAGCCGCAGTTTCCTCAGCAGCGGGGCGGCTATACTTTCGGTCTGGAGGGTTCGGGCAAATTCCATTACCTCGACACCCCCACGCCCCGCGCCGCCAACGCCAGCTCGGTCGAGCTGAAAGGTTTCGTCGCCGATCCGACGTGCAGCGCCCGGCGCGGCTTTTACAACGGCCCCTTCACCGCCGAGCTGTCCACCATCACCCCGGAGGCCGCCATTTACTACACCCTCGACGGCAGCGAGCCCGCCCCGGCGAACGGAACGCTCTACTCGATCCCGGTGTCGATCGCGGGCATGCCTGATAAGGCCGGCGTGACGCTGCGCACCGCCGCTTTCAAGGACGGCTACTTGCCCTCGAACGCCATCACCCACACCTTCATCTTCGCCGAGCAAGTGCTCGCTCAGCCGTTGAGGCCTGCCGGCTTTCCGGCCAGCTGGGGGAACACCCAGACCACCTCCGCCGACTACGAGGTGGATCCGCAGGTCGTCAACGACCCCGCTTACGCCGGCATGACCCTCGAGGGGCTGCAGGCCATTCCCGCGGTCTCGGTGGTCATGGACATGAACGACCTCTTCGGCCGCCAGCGCGGCATTTACTCCAATCCCAGCCTCGAGGGGATCGCCTGGGAGCGGCCGGCCTCCGCCGAGCTGATCTACTCGGATGGAAGGCCAGGTTTCCAGATCGACTGCGGCATCCGCATTCAAGGCGGGAGCAGCACCGCGAACTGGAAGTCGCTCAAGCTCTCCATGCGCCTGGTCTTCAAGGATGACTATGGCCGGGACAAGCTGGAGTATCCCCTTTACCCCGGCTCCACCGTCGACCACTTCGACACCCTGGTCCTCGACGCCGGCTTGAACTTGACCTGGAATCACCCCGACCACGGGCAACGGGTGCGCTCGCAGTACGTCCGCGACCAGTTCGTCAGCGACCTGCAGAACGCCGAAGGCTCGCTGGCGCCGCACGGCGTCTTCGTGCACCTCTACCTGAACGGCCTCTACTGGGGGCTGTTCGACCTGCACGAGCGCGCGGACGAGGACTTCGCCGCCGCATACCTGGGGGGCGATCCGTCGGAGTACGACGTCTTCAAGCACACCGGCTCCCAGGTGATCAACGGCAACGCCCAGGCCTGGAACGCCATGATGGCCATAGCGCGCAAGGGCCTCGCGTCCAACAACCTGTACGAGGACTTGCAGGAGGTTCTCGACGTCGATGACCTCATCGACTACATGCTCATCAACCTTTACTCCGGCAACGACGACTGGCCGCGCCACAACTGGTACGCGGCGCGGCGGCGCGTGCCCGGCGCCCGCTTCCGCTTCTTCAGCTGGGACGCCGAGCATGTCTTGAAGGATGTCAATATCAACCAGACTAGCGTCAGCGAATCCAACAGCCCGGCGGAGCTGTACTCGCGCCTGCGGCAGAACGCCGAGTTCCGGCTGCGCTTTGCCGACCGCGTCCACCGCCACTTTTTTAACAACGGCGTCTACTTCGCCGACAAGAACAGCCCCGCCTGGGACCCGAGCCATCCGGAGCGCAACGTCCCCGCGGCGCTTTACAACCGCCGCATCGCCGAGATCGATCCGGCCATCGTCTGCGAGTCGGCGCGCTGGGGCGATGTGCGCCGCTCGGCCACGCCCTACACGCGCAACCTCGAGTGGATGGCGGAGCTGAAATGGTTGAACAACCAGTACTTCCCCAAGCGCACCGGCAACGTGCTCAACCAGTTCAAGACGGCGCAGCTCTATCCGGGCGTCGAGGCGCCAATCTTCAACCAGCACGGCGGCACCATCCAGCCCGGCTTCTTCTTGACCATGGAGCTGCCGGCTGGAGCGGCCGGCACGATTTACTACACCCTCGATGGCTCCGACCCGCGCGCCTACGGCACCGGAGAGGTGGCGGGCGCCGCCGTGGCTTACGCCGGCCCGGTCGTCCTGAACGATTACACCCAGGTCCGGGCGCGCACCTTGGACGGCGCGGCCTGGAGCGCCTTGAACGAAGCGACCTTCAACCTGGAGTCCCCCTACGATCCGCTGCGCGTGAGCGAGATCCACTACAACCCGCTGGGCGGCAGGGAGTACGAGTTCCTCGAGCTGGAAAACGCCGGCAGCCGCACCATCGACCTCTCGGGGCTTTATTTCGACAGCGGCCTTACCTACACCTTCCCGCCCAACACCGCCCTGGGGCCGGGGGCGTTCCTGGTCCTCGCGGCCAACGCCCAGGCTTTTGCGTCCCGCTACCGCGGGGCGGCCCTTTTCGACGTCTACAGCGGCAGCCTGGACAACGGCGGCGAAAAGCTCTCGATCAAGGACAAGAGCGGCATCGTGATCTTATCCTTCAGCTACGACGATGAAGGGCTGTGGCCGGTGGCCCCCGACGGCTTCGGCTACTCGCTTGTCCTCATCGATCCCGCGCGCGAACTCGACGACCCCGAGAACTGGCGCGCCAGCGCTCATCTCCACGGCTCCCCGGGGACCGCGGATCCGGCGCCCGCGTCCGGCGGCGTGGTCATCAACGAGGTTTTAGCCAACAGCCCGCCGCCTCTCGAGGACGCCATCGAGCTCCACAACCTCACCGGCGAGAGCGTTTCGATCGGCGGCTGGTACCTGAGCGACAGCCGCGCCGACGCGAACAGCCTCAAGAAGTTCCGCATTCCGGACGGGGCGGTCTTGCCTCCAGGAGGCTTCGCCGTTTTCTATGAAAACCAGTTCAACTCGAGCCCCGGCTCGCTGGGGAGCTTCTCGCTCGCCGAGGCCGGCGGCGCGGCCTACCTCTCGGCGGCGGACGGCGCCGGCAGCTTGACCGGCTATATCACCGGCGTCGAGTTCGGCGCTTCCCATGCCGGCATCTCCTTCGGGCGCAAGTCCATCAGCACCGGCACCCGCTTCACGGCCTTGCGCGAGCGCACTTTCGGGATTGATCAACCCGCGACGGTGGAGGAGTTCCGCGGCGGCGCCGGCAAGGCCAATGCCGATGCGCTGGTGGGGCCGGCAGTTTTGAACGAGATCCACTACCACCCGCTGGAGGGGGAGCTGGAATTCCTCGAGCTTTTCAACCTCGCCGCCGTCCCGGTGGCGCTGCACGAGGCCGCCAGCGGCCGCGGCTGGCGGTTGAGCGGCCTGCTGAACCTCGAGGGGACCGATGACTTCGAGTTTGGCCCCGGCACCTCGATTCCAGGCGGCGGCTTCCTCCTCCTCATCGCCGGCGACCCCGATGCCTTCCGCGCGGCGCATGGCATTCCGCCGGGCGTCCCCATCGCCGGACCTTTCGGCGGCGCGCTCGACAACGCCGGCGAGCGCTTGAAGCTTCTGCAGCCCGAGCTCGCGGCCGGCGGAGAGCCGGTGTATATCGTCATCGATGGAGTCCGCTACAACGACAAGGCGCCGTGGCCGGCGGAGGCCGATGGAACCGGTCCCTCCCTCGAGCGCGCCTCCGCTTCCGAGTACGCCGACGATCCGGACAACTGGGCCGCCTCCCTGGCGAGCGGCGGATCCCCCGGAGAGATCAACACCATCAGCAATCCGAATTTCAACCGGCCGCCGGTGCCCTCCTTCACCGCCAGCCCCGCTTCGGGCAAGGTGCCGCTGGTCGTGTCCTTCGACGCCTCCGCTACCTTTGATCCCGATGGAGAGGTCTCTCTCTACGATTGGAACTTCGGCGACGGCACGAGCGGCATGGGAAAGACGGCCTCCCACACCTTCAATGCCGCTGGCCGGTTCGCCGTGACGCTCAAGGTCACGGACAACAAGGGCGCGCAGCGCAGCTCCTCGCTGACCATTCAGGTCGAGCCGATAGGCGGCGGCCAGATTCCCGGTGACTGCAACCAGGACGGCGCGCTCAACATCGCCGATGCCGTCTGCCTCTTGATCCGCTTGTTCGTGGGCTCACCGAACGCCTTGCCGTGCGATGGCGGCGCTTTATCCGACCCTGGAAACGTGGCGCTTCTCGATGTGAACGGCGACAGCGCCGCGGACGTGAGCGACGTCATTTCGGAGCTCACCTATCTCTTCCTCGGCGGCGCCCCGCCCAAGCTCGGCACCAGGTGCCTGCGCATCCCCGGCTGCCCGAACGCCTGCGCGGCGGGGAATTGATTTCCGCCGCCAGGCCGGTCACCGGCAAGTGGTGAAGGCTGGGCTACAATTCGGCGAATGGCCAGGCGGCGGCGTCCGGCCCCACAGGAAGCTTGAGATCCCCCGGATGGATCACCCAACCCTTGGCAGTCCGCTTTCCCAGGTCCTTTCGGAAGACTTCGATGCCCTTGGCCATGCTTGGGTTTGGAGTGGTGGACTGCTTGATCTCGATCGGCACCAAGGCGTCGCCGGTGTCCACAATCAGGTCCACTTCTTCTCCCGCCGCCGTCCGCCAGAAATATACTTGGGGCTCCAGGCCTTTATGGGTCAACGTCCGGACCACTTCATTCACCACCGCCGTTTCCATGATGGCTCCTCCCATGGGACCCGACCTGGCATGATCGGCGTCCTTGAGACCGACGAGATAGCACAGGGTCCCCACATCCGCAAAATATACCTTGGGTGTTTTCACCAGACGCTTACCCAGATTGGCGAAATAAGGGCGAAGCACAAGGATCTGATAGGTGGCTTCAAGGACGGAAAGCCAGGCCTTCACCGTATTGACGGCAATCCCCAAATCTCTTGAAAACTCCGACAAATTCAAAAGCTGGGCGCTGCGAGCTGCCAGCATCTTGAGAAAGGTCTGGAACTCGGTGAGATCGCCAACCTGCCTCAAGGTCCGCACATAACGCTCGAGATAGGTCTGAATGTAGCTACCGTGCCAAAGGCCAATATCGCGTTTTGATCCCGCCGCCAGCTCCGGATAGCCACCGCGAAGAAAAGTTTCCCAAATTTGTTTGTAAGTCAACGAATCACGCTTGAATCTGGTCTTTCCTTCCCAAGGCAAGGGGGCTTGCGGAGCTCCAGTCAATTCCCTATAGCTCAACGGCAAGAGGCGAAGAATGGCGGCCCGCCCTGCCAGGGTTTCCGTAATCTTTTCCGCCAGTAAAATATTTTGCGATCCTGTGAGAAGGTACTGTCCAGGCTGTTCCCGGCGGGCATCAACGCGCTCTTTGATATAGGGCAAAAGCTCGGGAGCGTATTGGATTTCATCGAAGATCACCGGAGGGGTATGGAACTCCAAAAAACTTCTGGGATCCAGGGTGGCGGCACCACGCACATCCGGAAGCTCCATGGAAACGTATTCATACGTTTTATGGAAGAGATTTTTCAGGAGAGTGGTTTTTCCAGACTGGCGCGGCCCCGTGAGCATGACAACCGGAAATTCCTTCGAGGCTCGAAGGATCACTGGCTCAGAAGATCTGGTTATGTAGGACATGGCTCGATTGCGCTATTTTGCATTTAAAATGCAAAATAGCAAGTTATTTTGGATTTCTGCGGCTAAAAATGTGCAAAAGTATAGTCGGATATAAGTAAAATCGAGTAAATTACCTAGGCGAAATGGTTTATCAGGCAACTTGGAGGCCAGTGAACATGGTCAGAACGAAATCCCTCACCCGCCGCGGCTTCCTGAAAGGAGCTGCCGCCGCTGCCCTGGCCGCTCCGGCGGTCGCGCCGGCCTCGGCCCTCGGCCTGGGCGGCCGGCCGGCTCCCAGCGAGCGCATCACCCTCGGTTTCATCGGCATGGGCGTCATGAACCGCGGCCACCTGAGCGCCTTTCTGGGCTACCCGGACACCCAGGTCCTGGGGATTTGCGAGGTCGACCGGACCCGCCGCGAGCACTCGAAGAAAATGGTTGAGGACCGATACGGCAAGCAGGAAGGCGCCGGAAGCGACTACAAAGGATGCGGCGCCCACAATGACTTCCGAGAGCTGCTTGCCCGGAAGGACATCGACGCGATGGTGATCGCGACGCCGGATCACTGGCACGCCATCGCCGTCATCGAGGCGTGCAAGGCGGAGAAGGACATCTACTGCGAAAAGCCCCTCACCCTCACCATCCACGAAGCCAAAGTTATCATCGATGCCGTCCGCAAGCACCGGCGCGTCTTCCAGACCGGCAGCCAGCAGCGCTCCGAGTTCGGCGGGCTTTTCCGCAAGGCGTGCGAGTACGTACGTAGCGGCCGGATCGGCAAGTTGCTGACGGTGCATGTCGGCGTCGGCGGGCCGAGCCGCTGGTGTGACCTGCCGGAGGAGCCGCTGGAGCCTGGGCTGGACTGGGACCTCTGGCTGGGGCCCGCGCCCAAGCGCCCTTACAACTCCATCCTCAGCCCGCGCGGCGTCCACGGCCACTTTCCAGCCTGGCGCAACTACCGCGAGTACTCGGGGGGCGCCATGACCGACATCGGCGCGCATCACTTCGACATCGCCCAGTGGGCCCTCGACATGGACAGGTCCGGGCCGGTGGAGATCCATCCGCCGCCGGATGAAAAGGCCGCGGTCGGGGCGCGCTACGTCTACGCCAACGGGGTCAACATGTTCCACGGCGGGCCGGGCGGCATCACTTTCACCGGCACGGGTGGCATCCTCCAGGTCGACCGCGGCCATCTGGTGAGCCTCCCCGAGAGCATCCTCAAGGAGCCGTTGGGGGAGAAGGACGTCCATCTTTTCCAGAGCCCGGGCCATCACCGCAACTGGCTCGACTGCATCCGTTCGCGCCAGGCTCCGATCTGCGACATCGAAGTGGGGGCCCGCAGCGTCACCGTTTGCCATCTCGGCAACCTGGCCTACTGGAACCGCCGCAGGCTGAACTGGGATCCAAAGAACTGGCGCTTCTCAAGCGACGACGAGGCTAATCATCAGCTCGACTACCGGCGCCGGGACCCGTGGAAGCTGCCCGAAGCGTAATCTTTCCCCATCCGGTTCGACTAACCGGGCGGCTGGCCAGGGATTGAAATCTGGTGGCCCCATCATGCTCTCCCCGCCGCGAAAACGCTGGCCGTAATACTTGATCGGGGCCCAGGGACTGTGGCCCATCCTGATCAAGAATTAACGGACGCTGGCAAAGCGCCCCTGGCACTGGCGCCGAAGCTCTTCGATGCTCTCCCGCCGCGAAACCGAAAGCGGTATGGTGTCGCGGATCTCATCGAGAAGGAGCCCGGTGTCGAGCTGGCGCTTCTGTTCCAGGGCGCGATAGAGGGAGGAGATGACCGCTTGCTCGATCTCGGCGCCGCTGGAGCCACTGAAGGCGTCAGCGGCGCCGCGATCGAGCAAGCGGTCATCTCCTCCCGCTATCGCGCCCAGGAAAAGAAGCGCCAGCTCGACACCCGG
>JACQVS010000046.1 GCA_016209605.1 Planctomycetota bacterium | reverse complement strand
CCCATGACCGCTCTCCAATTCGCTTTGCGTCTTAACTTTGCGTCCTTGGCGTCTTTGCGGTTCAATCCTCTTCATCTTTTTCTTATTCGGCTTTGACATTTGGTTGCGGCCGTGGCTGCTTTAGTGAAGCCCCTCCGCCAAGTCTTCCCTTCTTTTTCCTTGACCTCGAGGTCCAGGGACCCGGATCATTTGAGCTATGGACTGTCGAAAGGCGTTCCTTCTGTATGCCATGGTATATGCCTTGGCGTGCTCCGCCTCCCTGCGGGCACTCGAGCCCGATGAGGCGAAGATCCGGATCTCGGTCAAGCGGGTGCTGAGCGCGGGAGGCGATCTGCCGGCGGGGCGCTGGGGTTTCGCCGCCGAGATCACCGGTACCATCAACAAATGCAATGCCGCGCTCGTCCGGAGCGGCTCAAGGTGGGCTCTTGACCTCACCGAGATCGTGAATTCCCAGGCGGCCTCGGGCTTTTACGTCATGGCAGCGCACCAGATCACCGATCTCGAGTCGGCGGCCAAGGCCAACCGCGCCGGTTACTTGTGGCGGGACAACGCCGTGAACATTTACGTGGCGGACGAGATCACAGACGCCGGGGGCGTGTGCTCGTTCCCGCCCAACGCCGAGGTCATCGCCATCAATTCCAGGTCCATTCTGGGGGGGAGCGAGGGCTGGCTGCATGAGATCGGCCACTACTTCAACCTCATCCACCCCCACGAGGGGGATCTGGTGGCCGACACCATGGCGGACACTCCCCTTCCCGATCCCTTCGACTGCGGCCTGCACGACCAGAACTTCATCAACTTCGCGAACGGCCAGGGCGCGCCGGCGGGCGAGATCAATAATGTCCTCCACAACATCATGTCGTACCACTGCGATCCGCAGATCCTCACGCCGCTCCAGCTCATCCGCATGCACCGGGCGCTCCTCGACTACCGCCTCAAGGTGCGCGAGTCGCTGGCCGCCGACAACCCGCCGGCGGCGGAGATCCGCCTCCCGCCCGAGGCCTCCGGCGGCGTGCTGGCCTGGCAGGACGGCGGGGTGAAGATCGCTCTCGATGGGAGCGCCTCGACGGATGGCGACGGCGGGGCCGAGCTGACCTGCAAGTGGTCGTTCCTGAGCGGCCCGGCGGGCGGGGCGTCGTTTCTCACGCCGGCCGGCGGCTGGGAGCGCGGCTG
Source organism: Planctomycetota bacterium (assembly GCA_016209605.1). Lineage (GTDB taxonomy): Bacteria > Planctomycetota > UBA8108 > UBA8108 > JACQVS01 > JACQVS01. Next base: position 3,673 of record JACQVS010000046.1, on the reverse strand, counting down.
CTCAGGCATCGGCTACGGCGATGACGACGACATGACCGAGCTGGCCGACATGCGCGGCCGGTACCTGACGGTATACATGACACGGGCCTTCGACCTTGCCGATCTGGCCCGCGTGTCCGCGCTCTCCCTGGATGTGACTTACGATGACGGTTTCGCGGCGTATCTCAACGGCGCTGAAGTGGCGCGGCGGAACCTGCCGGCCGGGGCGGGCAGCAACACGCCGGCCTCCGCCGCGGTGGAGGAGATGCGGGAAATCCTCGATTTGAGCGCCTTCCGCGGCTCCCTCCTGAAGGGGCGGAATCGCCTCTCCATCGAAGTCCACAACGCCGACTTGAACAGCTCCGACCTCTCACTCCATGCCGTGCTCAGCGCTCAAATCCAGGGCCAGGGCGCCATGGTGCTCATCCCCAGCCGGGCGGTGTGGTTTTATCAAAAGGGCTCGCAGGGCGGCCCGCCCGCCGGCTGGAGGGATCCCGGCTTCGACCCGTCCGCCAGCCAGGCACAAGTCTCCTTCAGCCGTCCGGGCGCCTACCTCTTCCAGCTGCTCGTGAACGATGGCCTGCCGCCGTCCAGCACCGACACGGCGGAGGTGGAGATTCAAGTGGTCGAGGAAGGGTACATCCGCGGCGACGCCAACTCGAACGGCGAGGTCGACATCGCCGATGCGGTCTTCACTCTTCTCCATCTCTTCCTGGGGAGCGTCCAGCCGCGGTGCGAGAAAGCCATGGACTCGAACGACAGCGGCGAGGTGGACCTGTCCGATGCCATCGACGTCCTCGGCTTCCTCTTCGCCAGAGGCTCTCCTATCCCGCCGCCCTACCCGCGCTGCGGCGACGATCCGACCCAGGACGATTTGAGCTGCGCGGGCTTCGCGCTGTGCAAGAATTGAAAAAGCGGTCTCATTTTTCTTTACGGTCGTGGTAAAGCTGCAGGTTGACGCCGTCGAGGCCGTCCAGGAACGACACCGTCACCCCATCGAGGGGCGAGAACGGATCCTTCTTCACCTTGAAGCCCTTTTCGTGGAGGATTTCCGTGGCCGCGTCCACGTCCTCGGATTTGAAGGAAATGTGATGGATCCCCGGCCGGTCGAGCCCCCAGGACCCTTCGAAGGCCGCGGCCGGGATCAGCTCCAGGCAGACCTTGCCGGCGTCCAGGAGCAGCGCCTCGCCTTTTTCGCCGAGGTTCAGGCGCTCGAGCACCTTGAGCCCGAGCTTCTTGACGTAGAGGTCCTCGGCCTTCTTCATGTCGCTCATGAGCAGAGCAATTTTCCAGATTTTCATCGGATTTTCTCCAGTGGAACGGATCGGGCTTTTCGAGCATCATTGTAGGGAATTCCACTGTAATGTGAAGGCCGGAGCATGAAAAAACCGGAGCGTGCAAAAAAAGCAACCTTCGACATACTGGGCCTCGGCTGCGCCGCCGTCGACGACTTCCTTTACGTCCCGGCCTATCCGCCGGCCAACGCCAAGGTGCGGGTGCTCTCCACCGAGCGCCAGTGCGGCGGACTCACGGCGACGGCGCTGGTGGCGGCCGCGCGGCTGGGGGCGCACTGCGCCTATGCCGGAGTCTTGGGGGATGACGAGCTGTCGCGGTATGTCATCGAGAGCTTGAGGCGCGAAGGGGTGGATGTTTCTCCAGTCATTGTGAGGCCCGAGGCCCGGCCGATCCATTCAACGATCATCGTCGAGTCGGGCGGGCCGGCGAGAACCATCTTCTACACTCTCAGCGGCGCCTGCGGGGCCGACCCGGAGCGGCCGGAGGCGGCCACAATCCGTTCGAGCCGCGTCCTCTTCGCCGACCACTTCGGCGCCGAGGGCATGATCCGCGCCGCCCGGATCGCCCGCGAGAGCGGCATCCCCGTGGTCGCGGACTTTGAAAGCGACGAGGGGCCGCGCTTCGAGGAGCTGCTCGGGCTGGCGGACCACCTGATCGTCTCCCAGGACTTCGCCGCGAAGCTCACGGGCTGCTCCGATCCGCGCCAGGCGGTCAGGAAGCTCTGGTCGAGCCGCTGCCAGGTGGTGGCGGTCACCGCCGGCGAGGAGGGATGCTGGTACGTGGGCGGATCTCAAGCAGAACCGAGCCATCAGCCGGCCTTCCGGGTGCCGGTCGCCGACACCACCGGCTGCGGCGACGTCTTCCACGGCGCCTACGCCGCCGCCCTGGCGCAAGGCCTCTCCCTCCAAGGCCGCCTCCGCTTCGCCGCCGCCGCGGCGGCGCTCAAGGCGACGAAACGGGGAGGCCAGCAGGGCATCCCCACGAGAGCGGCGGTGGAGAAGTTCCTGGCGGAGGCGAGATACAAAGGTTGAATGTCCACCGTGAAGGTGGAAATGTAGATAGTCTAGGAAATTTCGCTTCCCCAAAATCCTGCTCAACGGCCTAGTTTTCAAGCCCGTGGACAATTAGCCGTGGGATTTCAGGTGGGACCGCGGAGAGCGGAGATTTCTAAGTTCTCCCTTTCGCAAATGAGAGTAAGGTTAGAGCGAGCGATTTTGACTACTGGCAAGGCGCGCGACCACCGCTTCGCGGCGGTGCCCGAGCGATACGGGACGGAGTATCGCCGAGGGCGAGAAGCGAGCAGTGCGGAGCTTCGAGCGCCCGGAGGAGCCGGCACCTGCCGAAGGCTGGTGGCTCCAAGGGCTGGGGCCGAAGGCGAGCGCGGTAGCGCGAAGACCGGAGGCCAAGCAACGCAACCAGGAGACAAAAGCACCGCCTATAACCTTATTCGGAATTAAGAAAGTGAGCGCTAATTACTTATATTTTTTTAAAAAAATCATCGTATTTGACCTAAGATGTGAAAGAGAATGCCATGATCCAAGACGCCGGAGCTCAGGGTCAGGCGCGGAAGATTGGCTGAAGTGTCAGGAATGGTGCTGGCGGCAAAAAAGTCAAGTATAATTGGCTGTGGAGATCTTCGATGAAGTTCACCGCCCAAGCAGAATACGGTTTACGTTGCATCCTCAGCCTCGCCCGCGCTGAGCTCAGCGCTTCCAGCAAGAACGCCATGGCTGGCTTGGACAAGGGCTCCCTCAGCGTCCCCGAGATCGCGGAGGCCGAGGGGTTGTCCGTTGAGTACGCCGGGAAACTCATCCGCCTTCTACGGGACTCAGGGCTTGTCAGGAGCGTCATCGGCCGCATGGGTGGCTATCGCCTAGCACGCCGCCCTAATGAGATCAGCGTCGCCCAGGTCATGGGCGCCTTGGAAGCTCGGATCTACGAGCCTCAGTTCTGCGAGCGCTACACTGGGGACAGGAAGTTTTGCGTCCATACCAGCGACTGCGCCCTGCGGTCACTTTGGGCTGGCCTGCAGCAAATCGTCGATGGCGTGCTCTCCAAGGTGACGCTCCGGGAACTCGTGGGCCCGGAGCAGGCCATGGCAGAGTGGGTTCAACTGCACACCCCGGAGCTGCAGCACCTGCCGCCTCCCTGCACCCGACACGGGGAGTTGGGGGGTTGACCCCGAGCGCCGCGTAGAGCAACCTCGGCAGAAAAGTATCCCTTTTGTTAAGTTTTTGCTTGAAAATCACGGCCGCGTGTGGTTAGAAAAAGAAAAGCGTATAAAAAAGTACGCCTTTATTGCGTTCCTTAATATCCTGAAAATCCCCAAAAAGGGAAACCCTAAGTGCTCCCTTTCGCAAATGAGAGTAAGGTTAGAGCGAGAGATTTTGACTACCTG
>JACQVS010000032.1 GCA_016209605.1 Planctomycetota bacterium | reverse complement strand
TGAACGCCGTGCTCGAGGAGATCAAGAAGAACCCGACCGACCGGAACATCAACATCGCGCAGATGGACAACGACAGCTATTGCACCTGCCCGCGCTGCGCGGCACTGGACGAACGCGAGGAGTCCCACGCCGGCGCGACGCTGGCCCTGGTCAACGCGGTCGCCGAACGGATCGAGAAGCTCCATCCCGAGGTGCTGATCAGCACTTACGCGTATGCCTACACCCGCAAACCGCCCAGGACCCTCAAGCCGCGGCGCAACGTGATGATCCAGTTGTGGACAGCGATTCGACCCGAAGGATTTCAGCGCGCTCGGACTCTTCTGGAATCCCTCCCGGCAGCAAATCAACCTGGAGATGATTTCGAAGACGGCGCCGTTAGAAAAGGGGCAGCAGGCGGGCTACCTGTACGAAGTGCGTTATCTCAAGGAAGCCCCGCAAGAATGAGCATCGCCAAACAGAGAAGTATTCCAGAGTTGCCGATCACCCTGGCAGGGAGCGTTAAATATTCTATTGCTAACTACCTTTATCGGTAGTATACTTTTCTTGTTCTGATGGAGAGTTTTCGATGCGTCTACACCATCAATTTGAATGGGACGAGAAAAAAGCAAGGATTAACATGAAAAAGCACGGCGTGACCTTTGATCAAGCAGCCGAGGTGCTTCTGGATAAAGCTGGAGACCGGTTTCACCTTGAGGAATACGATGAGGAGCACAGTTGGGCCGAAGAGCGCTTTATCACTACCGCCTCTCACCCCATAAACCGTCAAGTGCTTTTGGTCTTAGGCTGGACAGAGAGGGAAAGCGGCAAGGGATGGATAACCCGAATTATAAGCGCCCGACGCGCAACGCTTGCAGAAAGGAAACGATATGAGTCGGAAATCTATTAGGAAACGAATCGTACGTAAATCGGCCACTGAAATCCGCCGTTCAACACCACTTGAAATCGCGCCATTAGCTGCTCAAATACACGATCCGGTCGATACCTCTGAGCTCCCTGAACGAACTGGCCCCTCAAACCGTGTCACACGGGATGAACATGGGAGGATTATTAGACCCCAACAAAGCCTATTACGCTCGGCAATCCTTGCAGAAATCAAACGCCGAGATGTCTCTGGGCACCAATTATGGAAGAAGGCTCAGAAATATTGCGCTACAATTCCAGAGTCAGCAGTATATGAATTTCTTTCGGGCAAGCGCCAGGTAGGGCTTGCTTATCTGGATGCGATGTTAGAAGCGATGCAATTGACGGTTGCCCACCAGTCATGAATCTTCATTCACGGGCATTGGCTGTAGAGGACCTTGGGAGGAGACTCGACAGGAAGCCAGCCCCACAGGCTCCCCTTCTCACCCGAGCTCGAGCGATCCCTCCCGGCTTGCCGGTCGGCTCAGCCCTCGCTCGAAGATGCGGTCGCCGCCAGATTCTCCTTGAGAACTCGCGGATGCCGAGCGGCGACGCGCAACCAGACCAGAGCGGGATCCTCGAGGCGGCGGCCCTGTTCCCAGTTGCGCAGCATGTGGACCGAAATGCCCAGCGCCCTGGCGAAGGCAATCTGGGTCAAGCCGATAAAGCGGCGCAGAGCGACGAAATCCTTGCCACCCGCGATCTCCCCCGCCATGAGGCGCTCGCGTACGCGCCGGGGGATAGCAAAGCCTTTTGCACATTTTGCGAGCTGCAGACAGCTCGCTAAAAGTGCAAAAGGCCAATTAAGAAACAAAGAATTAAAACCCATCAGTGCCCGCCAGAACAAGATCCCTCGCAGGAATCCCCTGAAGTAGAAAGTGGCAGGCCGCCGAGGTGTCGAGCCCCGCTGGCGGGATTTGGAGTCCCACCTGATCGCCGGATCGCGGCCTGCGGTGAGGGCCAAGCTGATCTGCCGGCGGAGGATGCGCCGGCGCCAGATAAGATGCCGGGCCCGGACTCGAACCGGGATCGGATGGTTCAAAGCCATCCATTCTGCCTTTAAACTACCCGGCAATTTCTCGACGTCTAATAAGGTAGTGAAGGCCCCGGCCGGAATCGAACCGGCGTCACGAGATTTGCAGTCTCGTACCTTTCCACTTGGCGACGGGGCCATGACTCATGAGTCAGTGCGCCCAGAAGGATTCGAACCCTCACCAGCCAGTTCAGAAGACCGGCCGTCCTCCTTGGGACGGGCGCGCGATGGTTTCGATGCTGGTCGTCCGCTCCGGAATCGAACCGGAACGCCGGCTTTATAAGAGGCGGCAGGTCGACCAGACCGTCGCGGACGGGACAAATGCAGCCTCGCCGGGATTTGAACCCGGGTCCCCTGATTGAGAACCAAGGATGCTGAACCTGGCTACACCACGAGGCCGTTGGTTGAGGGACCTGGATTCGAACCAGGAGTCTCCCGGGTCAGAGCCGGGTGTTCAACCAATTAAACTATCCCTCAGCAGCTCCGCCAGGAGTTCAACCTGGATCGCCGTCTTCGGAAGGCGGCATGTTCTGCGTTACACCACAGACGCTCTGATTCAAAAAATGGTGGACCTGGGTGGTTTCGAGCCACCGACGCTCGGCGCTTCAGACCGACGCTCTACCATCTGAGCTACAGGTCCGTTGTTCTGGTGGACCCGGAGAGATTTGAACTCTCAATGCCAGGGTGCAGACCTGGAGTGTTCCCATTACACGACGGGCCCGAATTTCTGGTCCGATTTTTCTGGTAGGCGATGAGGGATTTGAACCCCCGCTTTCCAGGGTGTAAGCCTGGAACAATCTTTTTGTTGGTTAAGAATGGCGGAAGGTCTGGGAATCGAACCCAGGGACCCCCAGGGGCCGCGGTGTAGCACACCGTTCCGGCGAACCAACAGTCGGCTACCTTCCCAGGGCGGAAGATAGAGGAGTTGAACCCCCGTCCGTGAGGACGCCCTGGCTTTCGAGGCCAGTTGGCCGCCGCCGGCCGGTATCTTCCGCAAGATCAATCACTACTTGACTCGGCCATGGTTTCTCCGAACTAGCGAAAATAAAAATACCTGGCGGTGCATACGGGAATCGAACCCGTGCCGGCGGATCGACAATCCGGCATGCTGCCTGGCTACACCAATGCACCTGGTTAGAGGCTATCCCAAAAATCCATTTGGGCTTCGGCCGGCTGCAAAGTCGCCATGCTGCGTTGGGCCTCCTCGCCTTATTTCTCCGTTAATAAGGCATCGTCGGCCCGCCTTGCCTGGCGCCTTCGGGCACCGCCCCGCGGAACGGGGTGGTCGCGGCCTCGGGCCTCAAAGCGACTTTCGGGATAGCCTCTTATTCTGGAGCCTCAGCTGAGAGTCGAACTCAGTTTCCCGGCTTGGAAGGCCGGCGCATCACCAACAATGCTTCAGAGGCATTGAATGTTCAATGGTGGGTGTGTAAGGAATCGAGCCGTCTAGCTTTGGCGCGCCTGGTTTACAGCCAGGCTCCCATCCCACTGGGAAGCACACCCACGGAAGCCGAAGTTATATCCTGGTTGGAGCGGTTGGACTTGAACCAACGACCTTCACTGTATCAGAGTGACGCTCTGTTCCCTGAGCTACGCTCCAATTTTTTATTTCTGGCTGTGCGGGTAGGAGTCGAACCTACGATCCTCGGCTTAACAGGCCGATGCCTTACCAGCTTGGCTACCGCACAATTGGGATGCCTGGTGGGACTCGAACTCACTCGCCCAGGGTCACAGCCTGGTTCCTCGACGCTTCGGATTCAGGCATCATTCGTTTCCTGTCAACTCAAGCGACGGACCTGGCCCAATAAATGGGTACAGTGGTCCTGGTAATTTTTGGTAGCGGCGGTGGGACTCGAACCCACGTTGTCTGGCTTATGAGACCAGCCTGGAACCCCTCCAGTCACGCCGCGACAATTGACTCGATTTGCGGGAATCCGGGATGGCATGGATTCCTCGCCGCTCGAGAACCAGGCATTGCCGAGGTTCCTCGAAGCCAATGGGGAATCCATTTCTAAGCTGGATTGCGGATAAAACCGTCCACTCCATTATGATCATGCCACCTCGAATCGGTCGTGATTGGGCCTGGAAAAGGATACCTTCCGTATCCCCTGATCCGGCGAACTATTCGCCAGCTTCTTGATTAATAAGACGAGGCTCAAGCGGCTTTTCTTGACAAAAAAAGTTGAGGATGCAGGGCCCGCAGCGCAAACCTCAATTGCGCAACAACTTGAGAAGAACGCCGTACTCGAAGAGGGATTACAGCTGGGGGGCTCCCGCGAACTGGCGCCAACCAGTTTGGCGACCTTATAATGATTCAAGACGAGCTCGTTTATCTCGAATCCTCAGTTCCAGATCTCGGTCTTCCACTCGGTCTCACGCGGGTTTCCTTCTGGATCACTGACTTCCAAGGGACCGAGCGCGAGGACTGGACCGATCACCAGGGCTCGCCTTTCAGTTCGATATCAAACCGAAGTAATTGGACTTGATCTGGAGAGGAAGATCAACGCGGCATTTGTTCAAAGACACCAAACATGGAGGCGCTTGTAGACGGGTGAAGCTCCTGTCAGCATTTCGTCGGATCATAAGAACAGAGCGGCAAACCGTCGGCCGTCGGGTCAATTCCACAGGTATCCGGCCCAGGTGCTGGAATCTCTACGCTGCCAAGGAATTTGAATGTCAGAGTCCAAATTGCATCTGAGACGTCCATGTCACCATCGTCGTTAGCATCGGCGGCATCCCTGCAAGCCAATTCCAAAGGATTGCCAAGGAAAAGGAAACCAAGGGTCGTGATCGCGTCGCTGATGTCGACAGTGCCGTCAGCGTTCGAGTCGCCGCGGCGGAAGCGCGGGGATCCCTCGCGGCGGGGGCCGAAGACGACGTAGGCCGCGCCGGAGTGGCTGGGGTAGCGGGCCTCTTGAAGGCCCGCGGCGACGAGGAGGTCAGGGACGCCGTCGCCGTTCATATCTCCCGCACCCGAGACGCTCGAGCCCGAGCGTTCCCCCGCCGCCACGCCGCGGATCGCGAAGCCACCGCGGCTAGCCTGGACCTCCGAGAGTTCGACCGGAGCGCCGTCGGCCTTCCCGAAGACGATGTAGGTCTCACCGGCCCCGCCCCTCCCCCCGGGCGAGGCGTAGGGGGCGCCGATGAGGAGGTCGGCGAGGCCGTCGCCATTCACATCCCCCGCACCAGAGACGCTCGAGCCCGAGAGGTCCCTCTCCGCGCTCCCCCGGATCGCGAAGCCGCCCCGGCCCGCCTGGACTTCCGAGAGTTCGATCGGGGCGCCGTCGGCCTTCCCGAAGACGACGTAGCTCTCACCGGCTGGGTCCCTCCCCCCGCGCGAGGCGTAGGGGGCGCCGACAAGGAGGTCAGAGACTCCGTCACCGTTCACATCCCCCACCCCCGAGACGCGCAAGTCCGAGAAGTCTCGCTGCGCGACCCCCCGGATCGCGAAGCCGCCCCGGCCCACCTGGACTTCCGACAGCTCGACTGGGGCGCCGTCGGCCTTCCCGAAAACGACGTAGGTCTCACCCACCCAGTACCTGCCCCCGAGCGAGGCCTGGGGGGCGCCGACGAGGAAGTCAGGGACTCCGTCACCGTTCACATCCCCCGCCCCTGAGACGTTAAAGCCTGATTTGTCAATCTCCGCAACCCCCCGGATCGCGAAGCCGCCCCGGCCCGCCTGGACTTCCGACAGCTCGACTGGGGCGCCGTCTCGCTTCCCGAAGACGACGTAGCTCTCACCGGCTCGGTCCCTCCCCCCTGGCGAGGCGTAGGGGGCGCCGATGAGGAGGTCGGCGAGGCCGTCGCCATTCACATCCCCCGCACCAGAGACGCTCGAGCCCGAGAGGTCCCTCTCCGCGCTCCCCCGGACCGCGAAGCCGCCCAGGCCCGCCTCGACCTCCGAGAGCTCGACCGGGGCGCCGTCTCGCTTCCCGAAGACGACGTAGCTCTCACCGGCCGATTCCCTGCCCCCGGGCGAGGCGTACGGGGCGCCGATGAGGAGGTCGGCGAGGCCATCGCCGTTCACATCTCCCGCCCCCGAGACGCTCTCGCCCGAGAGGTCCCTCTCCGCGCTTCCCCGGATCGCGAAGCCGCCCCGGCCCGCCTCGACCTCCGAGAGCTCGATCGGGGCGCCGTCGACCTTCCCGAAAATAACATAGATAGGAGCTGAAGAGGAACAGGTTCCCCCGACGATCAGGTCCGGTAGGCCATCGCCGTTGACGTCGCCTGCCGCAGCGACGCTCCTGCCAGCCTGGGAGGCGGGCTCGCCGTCGCCCCGGGCGACGAAGCCCCCCTCGCCGCGCGCGATCGCCGCAAGCTCGATCGCCGGGTACTCCGGGTTCTGTGCCGATGCGGGGCCCCCCGAGAGGAGCGCCGCCGCGACCGCGCTCGCGACGGCCGCGGAGCGCAGGATCGCGAGGAGACGGCCAGCCGCCGAGGCGCGCAGGAACTCCCCGAGCCGCCGCCTCAGGACCGCCCTCAGAGCGGGGAGCGGCCTCGCCTCTCCGCTCCGCCGGAGAAGATCCCAGAGAACCCGCCGCGCCGACGCCAAGAGCGCGCGGCGGGAGGGCGCGGGCGCGAGGGGCCGGCGGCTCGAGGGATGGAGGGGGGTGGTCATCGTCCGCTGTGTGCTCGTCTTGGGGCTCATGCTGCGTCTCCTTTTGAATTTGCTGTTTCGTTCCTGCCTTCACCGCGCCGCGAGCCCGTCTCGATGTCCAGACCCCCCGGCGCAAACGAGATGTACCGGCGGATCTCGTCGCTTCGAAAGCCCACCGCCATGGGCCGCACGATGCCCGGAAGGACGCCGACGTCGTAGAGCTCCTTGACGACCCCTCCAAGCCGCACCCAGTGGGGCGTCTCGAAAGTCCTGAGGTCCGCCACGAGGAGCCCCGCGCGGGTCTCGGCGTCGCGGGCGCGGAGGTTCTCCTCGAGATCGAGGTCCTGGAACGTGCGGTTCTCGCGGCGATCGGAGAGGCCGATGACTGCCCAGTTGCCGATGAAGGCCAGCCCGCGGGCGAAGCCGGGGCAGAAGACGAGTGGCTCGAAACTCTTCTTCTCGAGATCCACCCGGCCGAAGAAGCCGCTGCCCGAATCGATGAGCCACAGCGCATCGCGATACCACCTTGGCGAGTGGGGCATTGAGAGCCCCTCGCAGACGACCTCGCTCGAGTCGATGTCGACCACGACGCCGCTCCCGCGCCGCTTGTCCCGCCAGCCGTCGGTGACGTCCGAGCGGCTCACCGCAGTCACGTAGCGCGGCCGGCCTTCCCGGAGCGCCAGGCCGTTCAGATGGCAGCGGTCCTCGGGCACGAGCTTCGAGATCCAAGGCGGCCTCCACAGCACCCGGAAGCTGTGGTCGGGATCGGTCGTCGCCAGGCAGTTGAAGAGCGTGTTCGAGAAGACCACGCGGCCCTCCGCGTCGACCGCGACGTCGTGGATGTCGAGCTCGCCCGTGACCCGGGACTCCCGCGGGGTGTAGACCGCGTCGTACCCGTTGAAGGTCTCCCCCGGCGCGAGGGCGTTCTCGAAGCGCCAGATCTGGTAGAGGGTGCTGAGATGGACGGTCGAGGAGGAGGCCGAGAGCCCCATGACTCGCTCGAGGGTGCGCTCGAAGATCGACAGGCGGCCGCTCGCTTGGAGGCCGATGAAGAAGACCTTCGCCGTCTGGTACGTCGTGAAGACGAGGCTGGCGCGCCGGGCGGCGAGCCAGGCGGGGAAGTGCGGCGACGTCGTCAGCTCGAAAACCGGTTGAGGGACCACTTTCTCGCGTGGATCGTCCATATACTTACTCACAACCCGGGAAAGTGCCACAGGGCAAGTCATGCTCCGATCCGGAGAGGGCATCTCTATCTGGTTTCGAATTCTTGGCTCGCATCCCAAACCTTGATCTCACTGCCGGTTCCTGTGAGCAGCTTCTTGCCATCAGGATGCCAAGCCAGCGTGGCCACGACTCGCGTGTGTCCCCGCAACTGAATAAGCTCCTCAAAGCGTTCGGCGTCCCACACCTTCACCCTGAAATCAAAGCCCCCCGTCGCCAATCTCTTTCCATCGGGACTCCAGGCAACGCTCGCAAGGCCCGAGACATGACCGGCGTCCTTAAAAGCCTCTTGGCCTGTCCTGGCGTCGAAGATCACGAGTGCGTTGGGTTCGTGGGCAACGGTTGCGGCGAGCTTTGTCCCATCCGGACTCCAAGCGATGGCGTGCGGACCCGTCCAGTAGTTCGACTGGCCCAAACCCTGACCGCGGCGGAGATCGAGAAGCATCCGCCAGCTTCCCGTTTCGTAAATCCGGAGACCGAGGTCGATCGAGGTGGTGGCAAGCCGAGTCCCGTCCGGACTCCAGGCGACTGCGCCGAAACGGTCGGCGTGAGTCGGAAGCTCCGTCACGATATTCAGGGAGCGGGCATCCCAAACGCGCGGGCGCCGGTCATCGCCACCGCTGGCAATCCAATCGCCCCGTGGGGACCACGCTACACAGGTAACCTCGCCAAACTGGCTACCTTCCACCCGTGCGACCTCCTGCCCTTCTTGCCAGGCGAAAATGCGGATGAGGGCTCCTGGGCCTGCGGAGACGAGCGACTTCCCGTCAGCGCTGAAAGAGACGGCAGAGACGGGGCCGCCGTGAAGCGTGGCGAGGCTGTCCCTGGTCACGGCGTCGAGGACCAGGATCGCCTCCTGAGCACGGGACGAGACAGCAATCCATTTCCCCTCGGGACTCCACGCTGCCGCGTGCTCACCCGGCAGATCCTGGCCATTTCGTGACGGTGCAGCACTCCATACCTTCACGGTTCCATCGGTGCTTGCAGATGCAAGGCGGTCACCATCGGGGCTCCACGCAATTGACCAGACGGCACCTCGGTGGCCCCGCAAGATCGCTGGCGTTTCGTCGGGCTGATCGGGATGCCAAAGTTTGATGAGGCTGTCCTGGCCTGCTGTCGCAATGCGCGTTCCGTCCGGACTCCATTTGCCCGCAAAGATGTGGCCCGCATGTTTTACGTAAGCATGATCGGTCACCCCTGTCTCAAGATCGTAGAGGTATACGTGCCCCTGCTCCGCGCCTATCACGATCCGCTTCCCCTCGGCACTCCACACCACGAAGAACAGCCAGCCGTGTTGAAGCGGAACTCGCTTCGCCTCCCGCCACTCATGAGAATCATAGATGACAATGGACCCAGGCCAGCAGTAGCACGCGGCGAGCTGTTGGCTGTCAGCCCTCCAATCAAGACAGCTCACACAATTTGCATCCTCGGCTGGAAGCTGTTTCAGCACTCGGCCATCGTGCCCGTCACGGAGTTTGATGCAGCCATCGCCAGCAGCTGTGGCCAACCAAGCGCCATCTGGACTCCACGAAGCGGCACGAGGCTCTCGTCCACGTTCAAACCGCAGCCGGGAATCCTCGTTAAATGCCTCCGTGACGTTCGGGACTCGCCATCCCCGCACCGTCCCGGCTTGACTCACACCGACAACGGTGCCACCATCAGGACACCAGGCCACGGCGCGAACCGGCGAGTCATCGACCTGCAGATGGTGGACTGTCTTTCCATCCGCCGCCTGCAGCACGCTGATCGCGCCGCTACCGTTCCCAGTGGCGATCTCTGTCCCCTTCGGATTCCATGCCACGGCAACTGCTCCGCGTGGGTCCACCTCGACTGTCTTCAGCGCCCCGTGTCGAAGCGACTCGAGGTAATGCCATTCCCAACCCCGGAGGTCTTGCTCTCCCGCCTGCGGCTGGTGGCGTTCGACGAGACTCTCGAATCGGCTGAAGTTGCCATCCTCCCAATCTGATAGCGCCAGGCGCATGTCCGAGACATAGAGATCACGACTCCTCGCATCCCGCTCGTTCGCGGTGATGCTGTAAGCGCGAGTGATGAGAGCCACTGCGGCGGTGAGACCTGCAATTCCGACTGCAAGCACGGCGCCGGCGACGACGATGCTCTTTCGACGTCTCTGAAGCCAGCGCCCTAATCGATCGGCAGCCGCTTCCGGCCTGGCCTCGATCGGATCTCCTCTGACGAACCTTCTCAGATCCTGCCCCAGCGCCTCCGCCGTGCCGTAGCGGTCTGCAGGCTCCTTCCGCAGGCACTTGAGCACAATCGTCTCCAGGTCCTTCGGAACACGCGGATTCAGCTTCCGTGGTTCGGCCGGATCGCGCTCGATGATCTGCGAGAGCGTGTCGTTGTGGTCCTTGCCCCGGAACGGGGGCTGGAGCGTGAGCATTTCGTAGAGCGTGGCTCCGAGCGAGTAGACGTCCGTGCGGTGGTCGATCGGTATATTCTTCCGCCTCGCCTGTTCCGGGCTCATGTACTGCGGCGTGCCGACGACGTCTCCCGAGATCGTCAGGCTCTCCTGACCTTCGATCCGCGCCAGGCCGAAGTCGAGGATCCGCAGGCACTCCTCGCGATCGAGGATCAAGTTCGAGGGCTTGATATCGCGGTGGGTGATCCCTTTCGAGTGGGCGTGCTGGAGGCCATCGGCGACAGCAGCGAAAGCTTCGGCGAGGTTGGCGTAGTAGCGGACGTCGTCTTTCTCGCCAAACGGCGTCTCGGTGTCCGCCTCCGCGTCCTTCAACTTCCCCACGATCTGCGCCAGCGTCTCCCCCTCGACGAAATCCATCGCGTAATAGGGAACCTGCTGCTCCACGCCCATGCCGTGAACGTGCACGATATTGGGATGGTTGAGCCTCCCAGCGAGCTGCGCCTCCTGGATAAACCGCGCCACGGCTTTCGTGTCCACGGCGATCGCCTTGGGCATCACCTTCAGCGCTACTTGGCGGTCCATGGAGTTCTGCCAGGCTTCATAGACCACGCCCATCCCGCCGCGGCCGATCTGGCGGCGGAGGGTGTAGTCGCCGAGGGTGCCGAGGGAGGCCGGGGAGGCTGGATCCTGGAAGACCCCCTGGAACAGGCGGAGCTGGTGGATCAGATCAGCGGCGATCTCCGGGTGGTCCTTCTTGATCGCGGCGATGTCGATCGCTTCCCCCGCGTTGAGGCGCTCGACGTACTCCGCCAGAAGGGCCTCGCCGCGGGAGAGGTCTCCGCTCCCCGTCCCGGCCGAAGGCGAGGACCCATTCCCACCGTTTTTCTTATCGCCCATGGCCTCCTCCTTTTCCATCCTTCAACCCGCGCGTTGGAAGATGGAAACTCTCGGTATCGCCGAAGGTTGATTTGAGCTGTTTCAGCGCGCGATAGAGGAGTTGCTTGACGGCGTCCGGGGAGCGTCCCATGCGCTCCGCCGCTTCCGGGAAAGTCAACCTTTCGATCCGCGTGAGGTGAATGACCTGACGGTGCTCTGGACTGAGGGCTTCGAGGCAGTCCTCCAGCCTCTGGAGCCGTTCCTCTCGCCGCAGGACGCGACTCGGAGAGACGCCCTCGGCCGGCAGGTCTGGATCGAGAGGGGCCTTGCGCTCGCGAGCCCCTTTGCGAGCCAGTTCGAGGATGACCTTCTCAACGATGCCGCCGAGCCAGGGAAAGAACGAGCCTTCTCCTCGCCACTCGAAGCTCCGGATGGACTTCAAGGCGCGAAGCAGGGTCTCCTGGTGGACGTCCTCCAGATCGACCTCCAGCACGATGTGCGCGCTCAAGCGCGAGGCGGCGAGAGCGCGGAGGCGCCGCGCCTCTCGCTCGACCAGCTTCTCGAAGGCCTCGCGGTTCCCGTCCTGGGCCGCCTCGATCAGGGCGCGAATATTCTGCTCTTTCACCATGAGAATGCTCATTCCATCACTGTCTTTGCCGCCGAAGCCGAAAAGGAACGAAAAATCTTCGGTTTCTTACCCTAATTTTGACACCTGGGGAAATTCTCGCAGGTCAAGTCATCCTCGCTTCCATCCTCCCCGCAGGTCGCAAACGGCTCCGGCGGCGGCGGCTCTCCGAGGTAGAGATGCCGGAGGAGGTAGACGGCGTCGGTCACCTCGACGGCGCCATTGTCATCCGTGTCCGCCGACTTGACGCAGCCCGGCGCTGGGCCGCCCAGAAACTGGTAGGAGATGAGGAGGACCGCATCGGTGGTGTTGCGCTCGCCGTCGCTGTCGACATCGCCGCGCTGGAAGAGCACCGCGCTCGCTTCGCAGAATTCGTACGCCCCGATGTCCACGCCGCCCCCGCAAGGCCGGGCGAGGCCGTCAAAGTCGGCGACCGGGGCCCCCTCGGCAGCTCCCGCCTGGAGGGCGGGGGAGCCGGGAAGCAAGTGATAGTCCCCTTCATCGACGATGAAGTCAGGCAGATCGTAGCTCTGGCCGTTCACCGCCACCGTGACCAAGCGCGAGAAGTCGAAGGCCCCGGGGCTGGCGAAGCGCGGGTCGACCTGGACCAGCGAGTGGGAAGCGCCGCCGCAAAAGGAGTTGGGCCGGTTCCCCCAGATGATGCAGTTGAGCAGGGAAGGGATCGAGAAGGAGCACTCGACGGCCCCTCCCCGCAAGGCCGAGTTGCCCGACAGGGTGCAGTTGGCCAGCGCCGGCGCCGAGGAGAAGCTCAGCAAGGCGCCACCGCGAAGATGCGCCAGGTTGCCCAGGAGCAGGCAGTTCTCCAGGCGGGGGGCCGCGCCGGCGGCGCAGGAAACTCCGCCGCCGAGGTGGGCGGCGTTCCCGGCGAGGGTGCACGCGCTCAGGAGGGGAGCGGAGCCGGAGTCGCAGAAGATCCCGCCCCCTCCCCAGTTGCGCACCCCGGGCGGGCTGGATTTCAAGAGCACCAGATTTTCGGAAAAACGGCAGTTGATCAGCCGCGGCGCCGACCGCTCTTCACAGGCCATGCCGGCGCCGGAGTTGGCCGCCAGGTTCCGGCGGACGGTGCAGCGCGCCCACTCGCCCGCCGATTCGATGAGCAGCGCCCCGCCGCCGCGGTCGAGCGCCAGGTTGCCGCGGACCTCGCAGTCGGTTGCCGCGATCTTCGCCGCGGAAAGAGCCATCCCGGCGCCGGCGGCCGCCTGGTTCCCCTCGATGAGGCAGCCGGCCAACTCGAGGCGGGCGTCGGCCTGAGCGAGTAGGCCGCTGCCTCCCTGGTTGCCGGAGATGGTGCAGCCCGTCAAGGCGACCCTGGCGAGCTGCCGGCACCAGAGTCCGCCGCCGATATTGCCCGAGACGGTGCAGTCATCGAAGCGCGCCGCGCCGCCGCAGGAGACTCCGCCCGCCGAGGCGGCGCGGTTCCCCGAGATGGCGCAGTTGAGCAGGATGGCATCGGCCAAACACGCCATTCCACCCGCCGGGCCATCCGTGGTGTTTTTCGAAATGGTGCAGTTCTCAAAGACCGGCCGAGCGCGAATGCCCTCGACATGGACCCCGCCCCCTCCGCCGCGAGCGCGGTTTTCGAGGAAGGAGCACTCGACGAAGCGGGGGGAGGAATCCCAGCACCCCGCGCCGCCCCCTTGGCTGGAGTCACCGTGCATGAGATTTTCCTTGAAGACGCAGCGCCTGAAGACCGGCGATGAGCCTTTCAAGCACAGGACGCCGCCGCCGCCCGAATCGAAGAGGCCCGCCCCCCACCGCGTCCCCCGCCCGCCCGTGAAGGTCAGACCTTCGATCGCCGTCCGCTCGTCCTCGCCGTGGTCGAAGATGAGCACGCTGGCCGGATCCTGGAGCGACAAGGCGTTGATCCGGATGACCGTCTCCGACACTGCACTCTCCGCCTTGAGCACGATGTTCTTAACCGGTGGGCTCTGGGGATGGCGCGGATCGTGCAGCCGGTTGGGGTTGAGGGGCTGGAAGGTGGCGTGCTCCCCCGGGGCCAGGATCACGGCGTCGCCGTCGCGGGCGGCGTCGAGGGCCGGCTGGATCTGCTGGAAGTCGCCTGGGACACGGATCTCCGCCCCGCCGGCGATCTTTCCCGGAAAGAGAGCGAGGAGGATAAGGCCCGCCCCGATGAACCCGCGCTTGACCGGCACCGCCATTTCAGCCTCCCTCGCTTCCACGCCCCCCATTCCCCGGACGCCGGTTCAAGTCTAATCGACAACCACCGGCCGGGAAAGCTAGCATTTTCCCAGCGAGCACCGCTCAACAGATAGACGCCGCTAATTCTTCAAATGGACCTCCAGCCATCGAAACAATCCTTGTGGTCCCGCCATTGGCAGCGCCGAGATGAGACCGCCTTCCCATAGAGGGTAAGACTGGTCGGAGCGGCAAATGATCGCCCCTTTTCGAATCGAAGCCGCGCCATAGTTCTTATGAAACTCCCGGAATCCCTTGAGCGCCCGGCTTTCAATAATGGCGGCGGTTTTACATTCGATCGCTAAAAAACGTTGGGGACCCAGATCAATCAGGAGATCGATTTCATCGCCGGCCGAGGTTCTCCAAAACCAGAGTTGCGGGCGCTCGCCGGCGTTGAGGAACATTTTTCTAACCTCTGCAATCACGAAATTTTCCCAGATAGCGCCCCATTGAGAACTTTCCAGCACCGCTCGCCACCCTCTGAAGCCAAGCAGAAAAATCAGGAGTCCCACGTCAGCAAAATAGACTTTCGGGGTCTTGATCAAACGTTTCCCCAAATTGGTGGGATAAGGCTCCAGAAAAAAAATCTGCTGGCTGGTCTGGAGGATGGAAAGCCAGCTCTTTACCGTATTGGGGGCAATTCCGAGGTCGCGAGCCAGCTCCGAATAAGATAGCAAATTGCCAGACCGAATCGCCAGGGCACGCAAGAATCTGTCAAAATCTCGAAGGCTGCTCACGTTCAATATATTCCTTACATCGCGCTCCAGGTAAGTCGCCAGATAGGAACCTAACCAGAGTTCACGGTCCTTGTCCCGCTCGGCCCATAATGCCGGAAAGCCGCTCTGCCAGGCGAATTGGTCAGCTTCGGACAGGTTGGCATCAGGATTTATTTCTACCAGGGATAGAGTGGGGAGCGTGAGCACGGCACAGCGGCCGGCCAAGGACTCGCTCACTTTTTGCATGAGAGAAAAGTCTTGAGATCCAGTGAGCAGAAATCGTCCTGGTTTTGGACTGGAATCGATCAAAACTTTCAGATAACGGAACAATTCTGGGGCGTACTGCACCTCGTCCAGAATCAGCGGCTCCTTGAAGGAGGAAAAAAAATGGGCTGGATCCAATCGCGCCGAGTCGACGTGTTGCGGCAGATCAAAGCTGATGAGATCAGCCTTCGGCAAAATATGGCGAGCCAGGGAGGTCTTTCCCACTTGCCGCGCTCCCGTCAAAACCACAGCCGGAAATTGCTGGAGAGCTTTTTGAATGGAGCAGGATAAGGTTCTTTGAATCCACATTGAAGATATTATGCAATATTATTGCAGAATATTCAAATATTTCATAAATGCTTAAAATAATACAACATAAGGAATCTAATATCCAGGATTCTTTGGCGAAAAAGGCCGGGATGACCTGGTTGCGGCGGCTTGCGGCCGCGGCCGGCCAGGAGCCGTCGGGGCACGGGATCGGGAGCGGGAAAGGCTCGACCTGCTTCCTCTTTGTCCTCCAAACCCTTGAGCACCTGTTCCGCCTCGAGACGATAAGCTGCCGGTCCCCGGCCGGCGCCAACGATGGCGGCGAGGTCGACAGCAACGATCCCATGGTCACCCTGGGCTAGCGCTTCATGGGAGCCCTCCGCGCGCTGCCGGCATCCCCATGCCCCGTTGAGCATCGGTTATTCCTTCATCAGCTCGTTCCGCAGCGCCCGGCGCTTGCGCAGCAGCTCGCGGGGGGGCTCCTGGGCCTTCGGGTTTTCCTTCGACCAGGCCTCGATCGCCTGGTCGTAAAGCGCCAGCGCCTCCCGGAGCTTGCCCGCGTCCGTCAAGAGGCCGGCCTTGAGCGCGAGGCCGCCGATGCTTGCTGGGAATCGCGCCAGCCAGGCGTCCGCCTCGGCGAGCGCTTTCTGCCGCTCGCCGCGCAAACCGTAATAATCGGCGAAGACCCGATGCTTGTATTCCTCAAGAGCCGGGTTGAGAGGGCTCGGCTCGGACGCGAGGCGTACGGTCACCGGAACACTGGCAGCCTTGCCTTTCCACGCGCTGGCCAAGCTCGCCTCGCTGGTGTCGAGAACGGCGGTCAAATCATAGGTCCCTTCGGCGATGCGGGATGAGGTCTCGGGTGAGACCAGCCACGCGGCAGCGCCGGACGTTTTGGCATCCAAGGTGAGGGTGGTCTCCGGCGCTCCGGCCGGCTCGAGGGACCAATCCAGGGATCCCCCCTGCGCCGTCTTCACCTCGAGGTGGATCGCCCGAGGCCAAGGGCCCTGGCGCGCCGCCAGGATGATGGGAGAGACGTCCTCGGGCTTCTCCAGCACGCCAGGATGCAGGAACGACGCTTCCAGGATGATCGGCCAGCCGCGATAAGCCTCGGCGTGCCGCGAGCCGTTCGCCGAGAGCGAGATGGCCGGCGCCGGACCGCCATCCGAAGGAGTCGTTTTCGAGCTCGGAGGCTGCCCGTCTGCTGTCACCGGGGCCGGGACCGGTGGATTTTCTTCCTGCCGTTTCGAGCACGCCGCTCCCAGGAACTCCAGAAAAGCTGCAACCAGGCATGTAGCGCGAAAAGTTTTCATCAGTGTATCAGTGTTTTATCGCATCGTTGACGCAGGCTTGTGGTTTGCATTGCCATGCCGGTGCATCTGGATCCCGGCCAGCCCGAGGAAGCGCCGGGTCGGCTTGCCGCTTTCCGCGTCGGCCTCCATCTGCCGGTCCAGCTCCTCCTGGGACTTTACGAAGAAGCCGCCCGAAGCGTTGTGCTCCGTTTTCAGGTAAGGGCCTTTTTCGTCGCACTGGACATCTCGGAGGTTGTCCTCAAAGCTGACCGTGGCGTCCTCCCAGGTGGAGCCCTCCTCGACCCTTTCGGAGGTGATCAGCTTGAAGTGAGCTCGAGCCTTCTTGCTCCATTCCTTTTCGGTGCAGGTAGAGGATGGCTTTGCCAACTTTCCATGCTCCTCGTAGGTGATTTCAGCTTGCCAGACCCTTCTGGGCTTTTTCTCCTCTCCAGTCGTTCGCTGCGGCGCATAGGCGATGGCCGGAAAGCCGAGCAGAAGGATCAGCAGCTCAGCGATCATGGATTTGAAGCTCATACCTACTTTTTCTTCCCCTTTTGAATCTCCTTGACCATGCGGGACGCATCGATTCGCCCGACTATTTCCAGGTTGCGGATGACCCCGGCCACGTTTCCGCCCCACAAGAGCCCGATCCTGCCGGCGCCGAAAGTCTTGGGGCTATAGCTCATGGTCTCTTTCTTGCGCTTGTCGCGGTGAGCCTCGAAAGTCCCTTCCCGCAGGACCAGCTTGATGAAGCAAGGAGTGTCCTGCAAGGTGGGATCCGGTTTGCCGCGCGACTCCTTCACGGCGCCGTTATCGAATCGAGCGCACTGGCTGCCGAAATTGGCCCCCAGGGCCGCGTTTTTGTCGTTGCAAAAGATCAACGCCATGGTGTGGCGGTTGGAAAAATTGATCCCCTGCAAGTACTCGATTTGCGCCTCCACGTCATCCTTGAACCAGCAGTTGAGGAGCGCGCTGCCTTTGTTGCCGAGGCGGAGCCCCCACCACTCGGAAGGGATGGACCAGCGGAAGTTGCTCTGGAACTTATCGCTGATGGGCGGAGTGAAGATATCCTCTTGAATGGGATTTTTTTCGCGGAAATTGAAGCGGAGCTTTACCCTGCCGTCCTTGAGAAATTCCATTTCGGTCGGATTGAGGAAGTCCTTCAAATGATCCCGGACGTACTCCTCGTCAATGCTGAGCTTGGGCTTGGTTCCCTCATCTTCCGCTTTTTTGCCGCCGTCTTTTTCCTTTTCCGGATCTTCCTTTTCTTTCTTGTCGTCCGGCTTTTCTTTGTCATCCGGTTTATCCTTCGGTTTGTCGTCGTCCAGAAAATTCGCCGCGCCATGAAAGGAACCTTCGCTGGCGGCGGCGAACGGGAGGCCGCAGAACAAGATCGGACAAAGGATCAACGCGGTAAAAATTTTCATGGCAAGATGACCTCATACTGATGCCGGTCAAGGAGGTGTTCCATGATATAGTTTGAACGATTCGCCCCCCATTTTCCACGATTTTTAACGCCGGCGGGCTTTCAGATCCAATTTGCCTCCACCCCACCGTCAAGAACTTCGGCTCTTCGGCGGAAAGCACCCGCTGCCGCGTCAATTTCTTCGTTCGAGCAACAAGGCCCAATCGCCTCCCTCGGGGGCTTTGAACTCGCGTTCCTGGCCGCGGTCAACGGTAATTGTTTCACCGTATCGGCCTTCGCGCGGATTGAACCAGCGGGCGCGCAGGGGGCCTTCCAGTCCTTTCACCTCGAGCTTCACGGACCCTCCGCCGGGCAGGTAGGCCGCCAGCTCCGTTGCCGAGGCCAGCGCGAAAGCATCGCCCGACTTGACCAGCGCATCGTCCGGCTGCATCTCCCACGGCTTGAGCGGTTTCATGAACTCGGCCAGATGGCCGATCTGCCGGTGCAGGTTGGCTCGTTGGTCGGGGGCCGGCCGGGCGCGAAACTCCAGGCTGTCGTCCATGTAGTTGAAGTGCCCGCCGCTCAGGACGGCCGTCCACATCGCCTTGCGGATGTCGTCATCGTTCTTGTGGATAGTCCAGTCGGTGTCGAAGATCAGCGGCCGGCGGAGAGAACGTTTCTCCAGCAACGCGCCGTGGATGATCTTCGGATCCCATTTCTGCACGACGCTGCTGTGGCTCAACAGGTCCAGCGGCATGAGCACGTGCCGGCGCGGCCTGGAGCGCTCGCACTCGCGGATGAACTCGCACAGGCGCCTTTCCCACTCAGCGCTGTAGTAGTTCTCGTTGGCTATCTCGAACAGGATGTTCTCGAATTCATTGACCGCGTCCGCGAGCTTGCGCAGGTAGGCTTTTTGAAACTCCAGCGCCCTGGGGTTCCCCAGCGAGCAGAAACCTTGCTGGCCATCGATGCCGGCGCCGGTATGGCGCGGGTCGCCATCCACGCCGTTCACGTTGTTGTCGCGGTGGAAAGCGTGGAGTTTCCACAAGTGCGCGTGCTTGAGCATCCAGGCGTCCACGGTGATGAGCTGCAGGAACAGCCCGCGCTCTCGGGCGGCGGCGCATAAGTCGCGCAGCCGATCGAAGAACGCTGGATTGTAACTGGCCAGGTCGTATCTTGGCCGGCCGTCGCCGGCTTTCCCGGGGCCCGGGCGGAGGAACGGCTCGAGGTGCAGCTGGTCATCCGGTTTCGGGAACTGCTCGCAGCCCCACCAGAGCCAGACGCGCGCCAGGTTCAGCCCCCTGGTCTTGAGAGCGTCAAACTGCGCCTTGTAGTCGAAGTCCAGATCGGAGAACGTCCCCCAGGTGTAGTCGCCGATGAGGAGGAGCGGCTTGCCATCCGGGCTCTGGAAATAGTGCGGGTATTGAGGGTGAAGGCCCAGTGCGGGAAGCGTGCCCGGAGGAACCTGAACCGAGATGGCGAGAAGCAGAAAGGTAAACATGCGATCGCTTTTGACTCCGAAGAACCTGCGCGTCCGCGCGCTAAGTTCTTCCCCCCAGGCAGGTTTCCAGAGCTTTCCGCTCCGGCAGCGGCAGGCGGTCCAGACGCCTCTTGATGACAGCCAGGCTTTGAGAATTCAACCGCCGGTCCTCCCGGGGAAAGTCCCATAATAGCTTATCGATTATCCTCTGGAGGTCATTGGCTGCTAGCGCCTCTTTTTTTTTAATTTGCTCTTCAGTCTTTTCTCTGAGCAGGTTCACAAAGGCCGACAGCTCTCCTTCATCGACATCCTTGAGCAACAAGGCTTTACCGGTTATCCCCGTGGTTTGGACGGCGAGCAGACTCTCGTAAGAGATGGGAATCCTTTTGGTATCGGCGATTTCAAACAACCGTTCAATGGGAAGCCGCTTCAAGATGAAAAAGAGATCGATGATGTCCTTGATTTCCGCGCGATCTTCAAAAGCGGAGATCTTGTTGGCGCCGATATCCTCCAGATTGTTGATGAAGATCCCTTTGGGCGTTTTGATCAAAGGTCCCCAAAGGTTGAATTCCCGAACCAGGTCGATTTTCAAGCGAAGATTATTTTTAACCGCGAAAATCCTGCCGAAATACACATCCAGCTTCTCGATCTCAACGGCACACCCCTTCCCCTGAAGCCTCGCGGCGAGGTCGCTGGCGATGAGCTTCAAATCGCCGGTGGTGGTGAAGATATCCAGGTCATCGGAAAGCCGATGGTCAAAATAAAACCGGGACAATGCCGTCCCGCCGGTGAGATAAATTTTCTCGCCATAGATGCTGGCCGCCTCAAATGCCTCATCTTGCAAGGGGTAGAAGCCTTTTTCGAAAAACTCGATTTCATCGGCCGTGGCTTTGCGAAAATAATCCTTCATAGCGATGAATATACCCGCATTCTCAATTCCATGGAAGCCAGATCCAACGGTTCTCGCGCCCGGCGGCGGAATAAATAAAACTCCCCTCACTCCGCAAGCGGCGCGATGCGGAAGTCGTCGAAGCGGATCCAGTGCTCGGCGCCGGTGGGGCCGTGGTAGCACTGGAGGCTGACCTGGTCGTCGCCGGGGGCGGGGAGCGGACCGGAGGCGGCGGTCTGGAACTCCCCCTTGCCATCGGGGCGGTACTGGGCCGTGAAGCCGTCCGCGCTCACGACGAGGCGCAACTGGACGGTCTCGCTCGCCATGGGCTTCCGGCCGGGAATCATCATCGTCTGGCCGTCGACCAGCTCCTTGACGAACTTGAAGACCGGTTTGCCGCCCGTGTACCAGGTGATGCCGGCCTGCTCGTACTGCTGGGTCGGCTTCGAAAGGCTGGTGATGGTCGCCTCGATGGCGAACTTCCCCCGGCGGCGGTCGGGGGCGGGGCGAAGGAGGGCGTTCTTGACGGTGTCGGCGAGGCCGGGCTCGACGTGGATCTCGAGGGCGCTGTCGCGCAGGCGCCAGTACGGCGGGTTCTCCCGCAGCCAGGTCCAGCCCTCCCCCAGCTTCCCCTCGAAGCGGTCCTCGAAGAGGACCTTCTCCTTGCCGGCCGGCCCCGCCTTTTCGTTCACGAACCTGGCCGGCGCCATCTCCCAGGCGTCGATGGAACGGACCAGCGCCCTGCCGCCCCGGGCGCACCCTTTGACGAGCAAGCTGTCCTTTCCGGCGGGGAAGATCTGCTGGACGATGCACTGGCGGCCGTTGGCGAAGACCTCGAGCATCGGCTTGTCGAGGAAGAGGCGCAGCCGGAGCATCTCGCCGCCGGCCAGATCGAAGGGAGCCTCCACCGTCAAGCGCGGATTCTTGTTATCAGAAGCGCGCCGCAGGCCGCCCGTGTCGAGCGGCCCCTCGCAGTAGGCGACGTCCGTCCGCAAGGTGGAGCGCGACATGTCGATCTTCAAGGTCTTCGACGCCGCGTCGTACCAGATGCCGGTTTCCTCCTTGCCATCCGGCGAGCAGCGGACCTTGATCCCCACCGCGCGCGCCTCGCCGGAATCGATCTCCGCCGCGATTTCGAGGCAATCTCCGCGAATGCCCTCGAGCGGCGCGTCCGCATCCGCGGGGAGCGCGATGCTCTCCAGCCGGCGATGGCCGCGCCGCAGCGCCGCCAGCTCTTCGGCCGGCTCGAGGCGGAGCGTCCCATCCTCGGCCAGGGAGAGGACACGCGGCAGGCTCTGCACCCCTGAACCGGTCGCCTGCTGCGTGGTGATGAGCCGCGGATCGGTCACCCATGCCCAGACGATCCGCCGGCCCTTGGCATCGAGGAGGCTTTCCGGAGCGAAGAAGTTGCCGCCGGGCCAGTTCATGCGGACGTGCCGCTCCGGATGGAACTTCTCCTTCTCGTAGCGGCCGATGTAGCACCTCGCCCCCACCTTGTGGCTGATGCAGAGAAGCACGTGCTTCCCGCCGAGCTGGAAGAAGTCGGGGCAGGAGCAGTCCTCCCCCTCGACGGTCCATGACGGGTCGGCGCTGTAAAAGGTGCCGAGCGGCTTCCAGCTCACGAGATCGGGAGACTTCAAGAGAAAGAGCGTGTCCTTGCCGTTCGGGAGCTGGTTGCCGCCGAGCAGGCAGTAATAAGTATCCCCCTCGAGCCACAGGTACGGATCCCAGACCCGGTAGAGGCCGTGCTCCGGCTCGCCCGGCTTGGGGATCGGGATGATGGGGTTCCGAGGGTGCTTCTTCCAGCGGATGAGCTCGTCATCCTCCGCCGCGGCGACGCAGACGCCGGCGTCGATCCCGAACCAGCACAGCATCGGCACGCCTTCTTTATTGACGAAGGCGTTGCCGCTGAAGATCCCCTGGTCCGGATCGCCCGGCCGCGGCACCAGCGCCGGGGGATGGTGCGTCCAGTTGACCAGGTCCCAGCTTGAGAGGTGGCCCCAGGAGTGCCCGCGCGCCGGATCCTGGAAGATGACCATGACATGGTACTTCCCCTTCCAGTAAATGCAGCCGTTGGCGTCATAGGGGCGGCAAAGCCCCTCCTCCGGAAGGGCGCTGATGTGGTAGACCGGCCAGTCCTCCGCCTCCCGGCTGCGCGCCGGCTCGACGCCGATGGCGAGCCAGCCGCCGTTGAGCTGGAGAAGGCCCCCCTCGATCTTCGCCGCGCCGACGAGCCGGCCGTTCGGAAACGTCTTCATGAGGTCCTCGGCCCGGCCGCTCTCGAAGGACCACCAGGCGAGCGGCCTGGGCTCCGACGGCTCGTTCGGCTTGAGCGCCGCGAGAGCCGAGGCCTCGAGCGCCCCCTCGTAGATGCGAGCGTCCTCGATGGCGCCGTAGAAATTTCTCGGGCCGCCGGCGTCGAGGTGGCGCAGGCCCATGAGCACGATGCTTTCCGTGCTGAAGGCGGCCGGCGCGACGCCCAGGGTGTAGCCGGCGTAGGGCCGGCCGTTCCGGTAAATCGACACTTCCTTGCCGCGATAAGCGATGGCGATCTGAACCGGCGCGCCGCCGCCGGCGGCTTCCGCCGGCCAGCGCTCCTGATCCTTCCAGGTGCGGCGAAAGAAGTCGCTGCCGGCCATCCACTTCCCCGGCTCGAGCTCGCCGAAGACGATGGCATCGAACTCGCCGCCGGGATTCTCCAGGGTCAAGGCGCTGCCGCCGCGCTGGGTCAAGTCGGCCGGCGCCGCCCAGACGACCAGGGTCTTGTCGGCGATGGCGCGCTTCTCGGCTCCGCCCGCCGCGGCGGCCGAGAGGAAGGCGAGATGGAGAGCCGCCCATGCGCAGAGAGCGCCGAAGGAAGGCTGGAAACGCCGGGCGGTTCGAAGGTCGCAGTTCATTGCAATCAGGCCTGTTTTCAACCGATTTTCTCCGATCGTTTCAATCCGCGCAAGGCGGATGGATCCGGCAGTCGAGGCCGTCGCGGAGCTGCGGGTCGACGCCGCAGGCTCCCTGCACGGATCCGCCCGCGCCCGGGCCCGGGGGCGCGGGCGGCGCGCCGCCGGTGAAGATCCACCACAGGAGATGGAAAACGTCGCCGAGCCCGATGGCCGCTTGCGCCGCGCCGGGAGCGGCGCTGTCATCGATGTCGGCTGCATCCATGCAGAGGGGCTCCCGCCGGCCAAGGAACAGGTACTCGAGGATGAAGATGGCATCGGCGATGTCGATGGCGCCGTCGGCGTTGGCGTCGCCGCGGACGAAGCGAGGCCGCTCCACCTCCGGCGCCATGCGGATGGCGTTGCCGAGGAGGCGCGCCGAGGCCGCGGTGTAGTCGCTGTAGTCGAAGCCGATGAGGATGACCCGGCCGTCGCCGAGGTCCCGCCCCAGGACGGCGGGCTGCCCCGCCGCCGTGGCGTAAACTTTAACACCCTCCCCCGCCGCCCGGTACCAGGCGGTGGCGCTCGCCGCGTTGAACTGGCGGGGGACCTGATTGACCACCGGATGGTCCGGCAGCTCTACCTGGCAGGGTATGTCAAATCCCTTGCCGGCCTCCGCGGCTTCAAGGAGCCCCGCCGCCGAGATGAAATCGAGGGCGTTGCCGCGCTGCTTCAAGACCACCACGGCGCCGCCGCGCTCGGCGAACTCCTTGAGGACCGGCCCCAGGAGGTGGCCGCGGGCCTTGAAGTTGACCTCGCTCACCCTCTCCTGCTGGACCATGATGAAGGCCTCCTTGCCGGCGAGCTCGCTCTGCAGCTCGACCTCGGTGAGGGCCTTCGAGAGCGCCCAGTCGAAGTCGTTCTCGAAAAGCGTCGCGGCGGCGATGGCTCCGCGCACCTCCCTTTGCTCGAAACCGGTGTAAGGAATCCACACCAGGCCGCGGATGGCCGCGCGGTAGCGGATGGAAAAGAGGTTGTCCGAGACGTCCTCGAGGCGAGGATCCGAAATGGACCGGATCCGCAGCCGGCAGGCCCGCGACGGCAGCTCGGGCACCTGCCAGCGGAAGGCCCCCTGGTCGGGGGCATCCCCGGCAATGACGACAGGAAACTGCTCCGTCGAGCCCTCGAGGCTCATGTCGATGCGCACCCGGCCGCCCGGATTCCCCAGGGAGCGCCAGCGGATGGTGCGCCAGGTCGACGTCTCGAAAGCCTCCTCGCCGTTGGGGGAAAGGCAGGTGATCCGGGGGCCGGAAATGGCGAAGGTCCTCTCGCTGAAGCTCGAAAGCCCGAGGTTCGAAACGATGCGCATGCGGCAGCTGCCGCTCACGGCCTCCGGGACGCTCCAGAAGAAAGGCGAGCCGATCGGAGCCGCCTCCGCGGCGAGGCCATCGAAGAAGCTCGTGCCGCCGTCAAGGTTGTACTCGATCCTCACCTTCTCCCCGGCGTAGCCGGAGACCTCCCAGCGCACCTCTGCCGGCGAGCCGGCCAGGAGGTACTCTCCGCCGGCCGGCGCCACGAGCTTCACCCGGCTGGGGAAGATGTTCAGGGGGAGGATCTTTTCGGCCAGCGAGCCGAGGGCGTCGGCGATCTGCACCGTGACTTTTTGATCGGTGATGGTCACGAGCGGCGTGCCGGTGATGACGGCGGCGGCGCTCTCTCCCTCGAAGGCCACCGCGTAGAGGCCGGCCGGCAGATCGCGAATCTCGACCCACGTATAAGGGGGCGCGCCGCCGGAGACGCGGAGCTCGCTCCGGTACTCGGCGCCGTGATGTCCGTCCTCGAGAGCGCCGGTGACGATGGCAAACGCCTCGCGGACGACGTGAAAGACCCCTTCCGAGCGCGCCGGCAGCTCCGGCGGCTCGGACCACTCCACCTGGACGCGGCAGGTAAAATGCCTCCCCGGCGGCGGCTCCGGAGCGGTCCAGAGATAGGAGCCGCCGCTTTTTTCTCCCGGCGCCTCGGCGATGAAGAAGGGAAACGCGCTCGCCGACCCATCGGTGTTGAAGGAGAGCCTCACCGGGCCGCTGCGCTCCCCGCGGGCCGCCCAGGCGATGGAGGCCGCCTCTCCGGCCGCCAACACCGCCCCGGGGGCGGGCGAGAGCAACCGCAGCCCATCCTGGATCGGTCGCATGCGCGCGGCGTTGGCGAGGAGGCGCGCGCTGGCGGGATTGGCGGCCTGGTAGTCGAATCCCAGCAGCGACCAACGGCCGGAGCCCTGCTCCCGGGCGGCGGCCACCGTGAAGCGGTCGCTCCCCACCACCGCCTCGAAATCCCCGCCTTGCAGGCGGTAAGCCGAGGTCGACCGGGGCCCGGCGAACTCGAGCGGCACGCCGGCGGCAAGGGGGTGGAGGTACGACGTCACCTGGCAGGATGGCCCATCGCGGTTGAAGACCATCTGCAGGCTGTCAAGAAGCCCCAGGCCGGTCAGCAATTGAGCGCTCGCGGTTCCCGGAGAGCAGAAAACCACCACCCCTCCAGCGTTCACGAATCCATGAAGCAACGGCTTGGGATTGACGCCGAGGACGCGGAAGTCCAGCGTCGGGCAGAAGAGCGGCGGAAGGAGCACGATCAAGGCGTCGCGATTGGCGAGCGCCTCCGGCAGCCCTTCGGGAGCCGTGGCGCTCAGGACGGCGAAATCCAGCTCCGGCTCCCGCTCCGCCAGGGCCTGGCGGACCACCTCCAGCCTCTCATCGCTCGACCGGCAGGGATCCCACGCCAGGACGCTCAAGCGGCAGGCGGCGTGGATGGTGAAGGGATCCCTGGAGAGGTCGTGGTTTTCCGGAGCCGCCTCGAAGCTCACCCTCACCCGGCAGCTCTCCGAAAGCTCGGGCGGCACCGTCCACTCGTAAGCGCCGGTGTCGGGAGCAGCGCCGGCGATGAGGTTCGGAAAGTCGCTGGTCGAGCCATCGAGGTTGTACTCGATGCGGACGCCGCCGCCGGAGTTGCCGGCCGACTTCCAGGTGATCAGCCGCCTCTTGCCCGGCTCCCAGCACTCGCCGCCAGACGGCGCGGTGAGTCGGATGGTCGGCCCGACGATGGAGAAGGAGGCCTGGCTGACGGCGAAAATCTCCGGAAACTCATCCGACCGCACCTGCAGGCGGCACTCGGGGGCGTCCATCACCGGAAGCTGCCAGTCGTAAGGCATGCCGATGGGCGCGGACGCCGCGATCAGGAAGGGAAAATCGGTCAGGGAGCCATCGCGGTTGAAGCGCAGGCTGACGGTGCTGCCGACCTGGCCGGCGACATTCCAGACGATCTGCTGCAGGCTGCCGGAGAGCCAGAGCTCGCCGCCGTTGGGCTGGATGAGATGGAGGGCGCGCAAGATGACCGGCAGGGGGAAGGATTTGCGGATGGAAAAGCCGAGGGCATCCTGGAGGAGGACCTCCACCTCGCAGAACCAGCATTCCCTCTGCGGCACCCCCGCGATCTTCGCGGCTCGCTCTCCGGCGGGCTGGACGATGAGGCCCGCCGGCAGGCCATTGACCCTGAATACGTGAGGCGGCACGCCGCCGCCGCCTTCCAGCAGCGCCTCGTAAGGCAGGTTGACGCTCCCTTCCGGAAGCCGGGCGGTCCGGATCTCGAGCGGCCGGACCACGTGGAACGGCGCCGGCGAAATCTCCCCCTCCTGCGGGGCCGCGAGCGGCCGGACCCGCAGACGCACCTCCAGGTACTCCTGATCCGGCGGCACCGGCGGCGCCTTCCAGACAAAGCTCCCCTCGTCCCCGCCTGCCGTCTGGGGGGTCGCCTCGGTCAAGAAGTGGGGGAACTCGGCGCTCGAGCCCGTGGTGTTGTAATCGATGCGCGCCGTTCCCTTCGCCCGGCCGCGGGCGAACCAGCGGATGGGAATCTCCTCCCCTTCGAGGAAGGCCGCGCCGGCAGCGGGCGACACCAGCCTCAATCCGGACTCCGGCAGGGGGATGCGAAGGGCGTTGGATAAAAGGCGGGCGGTGTCGCTTGTGAAGCTGTAGTAATCGAAGCCCAGAAAGGCGAGGCGGCCGAAGCCGGCGTCCCTCGCGGCCACCACCGTGTTGCCGCTCGAGTCCTGGACCAGGATCCGAGCCCCGGGGCCGCGCACCCGGTACGTGGCGGTGTGCTCGGGCCCCGCGAAGTTGGAACGGACTCCCGAGACCACCGCGTGGAGCGGCTCGGCCACCTCGCACAGGCGCGCTCCCTCTTCAAGGAAGTCCGCTTCCATCAAGCCGATGGCCGGGAGAAACAGGTCCGACTGGCGCGTCTGCTGGCATATGACCACGGCTCCGCCCCGGCCGAGGAACTCGAGAAGAGCGGGGCCAAGCTGCTCCCCCAGGGCCGCGAAGTCGATGTCAGGACCGGCTTGCTTTTGCTTCGGGATCAGCAAGGCGTCTTTCCCCGCCAGCTCCCGCGCCAGCGCCTCCGGGCCGAGAGTTGTGGAAAAGGCGACATCGGCATCCGGCTCGAAGCGCTCGAGCGCGGCCAGGGAGTTGGCGATCTGCTGTTCGACGGCGTCGATGAACGGCGTCCAGAAAAGGATCCGGAGGGCGCAGCGGTATTCCATGGAAAAGGCTCCGTCGGAAACGTCGGCGGCGGAATTCGCCAGCGAGCGGATGCGCAAGCGGCCGCGGGCGCCGGGGATCTCCGGCACCGTCCAGGGGGCGCTGCCGGCCCGCGCGGGAAACGGTCCGCCCTCGACCTGGAAAGGAAACTCTTCGTCCCCGCCGTCGGCGTTGTACTCGAGCAAGACCGGGTCGTCTCCGCTCCCCTCCGCCGACCAGACGATGCGGACCGTCTCGCCGATGCGCAGGCACTCGCCGCCATTGGGAGAGGTGATGGCGAGGCTCGGCGGCCGGATCGAAAAAAGCCCCGAAACGCCGGCCTTGACCCCGGGAGCGTCGCGGCTTTGCAGGCGCAGCCGGCAGGTCGGGGAGGGAGTCGCCGGAACGGCGAAGCGATGCTCGCCGGTGTTGGGGAGATCGGCGGCCAGGGTCAAGGGGAAATCGACGGGCGAGCCGTCGGTGTTGTAGTCGATGCGCACCCGCGCCCCGGTGGGGCCGATGCTGGCCCAGCGCACCGCCGCCTCGCTCCCCAGGATCCAGCGGTCTCCGGCCAAGGGAGAAAGCAGCACCAGGGTGGGAGCCACGATCGAGAAAACCCCGCTGTAGGTGAACAGCTCCGGCCTCTCGAGGCTCGCGATGCGGAGGCGGGCCGCCGCCGCGGCCAGATCCGGCACGGTCCACGGGAAGGAGCGGTCGGCGAGGGGGACCGAGGCGGCGATGGCGAACGGGAAGCTCTTCGTCGAACCGTCGGTGTTGTAGTCGATGCGGATGCGGCTGCCGGCGGCGCCGAACTGATGCCAGCGGATGGCCTGCTGGCTCCCCTTGAGCCAGAGGTCGCCGGCCTGGGGCGACTCGAGCGCCAGGCCCTCCGGGCGGATGGTCATGGCGCAGTGCTGCCGGGAGAACTGCTTCAAGGAGTCTTCCACCCGAAACGAGACCGCCCGGCCGACCACCGCCTCCGACGGTACGCCGTAGATCTCGCCGCTCGCCGGATCGACCTCGAGGCCCTCGGGAAGCCCGGTCGGCAGGAAGAAAACTCCCGGAGCGCTTCCCAGGTCATCCCGCCCGCTGAGCTGGGAGAGCACGTAGCGCTCGCCGTCGCCCGCCGAGATGCCGATGGTGGGAGAGAACCCATGATTGCCGGCGCCGTAGCCGAAGCGGATGCGGCCGTCGGCGAACAGCTCGGCCTCGGCGTTGATGCCCTCCCGGTTGTTGTAATCGACCCCCCGCCAGCGGAAAGCGATGGAATCGAACTTTTCTTCAATGTAGATGTCGCCATTGCCGCTGGTCACCAGGTCCCCCCACAGCGGCGCGACGCGCGTGCTGGCGATCAGCTTCTCCGCCGAGTTGATGAACTCCCGCTCGTTTCCGGGGCCGAGCTCCAGATAGCCGTTCGAGCTGACGGTGACGGTCTCGTAAATTTTCCCGTAAAACGGGAATTCGAAAGGCAGCGCGTAACTCCAGAATCCATCATCGTCATGCCAGTTCATCGCCAGGCCGATCCCTTCGAAGAGCGGCGCCGACGGCTCCTCCACGTAGCCGGTCTCGGCGAAGAAAGCGCGCGGCGGCAGGCCCCCCTTTGGCTTCAAGAAGAAGCTGTAGGGGACGCCCACGGCGCCGGCGGGCGGGCAGGGGCCGGCCAGGCTGGCGGGGGAAATCACCTGCGCCCGCGCCTCAACCGCGGCGCTCGCGCCGCTGCCGTCGTCGGCATCCTCGTAGGCGGCGATCAAGGTGTCCGACTCCGCCACCTGCAAGACCCCATCCGCGGCGGCGAGGCCGGCGTCGAGCTGGAAGCTGAGCTGGAACACCCCCGAAGCCCGGCCCATTTCCTCGAGGCTCAAGGTCTCTGCATCGCCGCTCGCCTCCGCCCGCACCCGCACCGGGACCGTCTCGGCCCGGTCCGGGGAGAGATCGAGGTCCGCATCGATGAGGATCAATGTCGCGATGCCGGCTGGATTGTAAAACTTGCCGTCGAAGGACAAGCTCCCCCTGGAGGTGGAGAGCTTGATGGCGAGCGCCGGGTCGCCGAGGGTGTTCAGCTCGTAGTAGCACCAGCGGGCGCGCTCGTTGCTCTGGACGGTGCCGAGGTTCTCCTCCTTGGAGCGGTCGTTGGCGGCCCCCCACTGCAGGATCTTCTGCCCGAGGACCGCATCCCAGAACCGCCGGTTGAAGCGCTGCGACGGGCCGTCGGGGACGAAGGAGCCGGCCCAGCCGTTCCTGGAGTTGGCGATGAAGGCCGCCGCCCCCGCCGGGGCCGCGAGGAAATGCTCGATGACGCTGTCGGCGCCGTAGGTTCCGTCGGCCCGGCGGTTGTCGAAAGCTCCGGCGTAGCAGCTCTGGGTGTAGCCGAGGAAGTAGCTCTCGCCGCCAAGGCCATCGATCCGCGCATCCGTGAGCTTCATGACGTTGGAGATGTCGGCGTGGCCGATATGGTTGAGGAGATGGACCCCTTGTTCGATGATTTCGATGAGGCTCTCCGGCGGCCAGTTGTTTCCGAGGGTGTCGCGGTCGTAGAGGGTGCGGACCTGGAGGAAGTCGCGATAGGGGGAGTTCTCGAAGCCGACCGTGTCGATGAAATCGTTCGAGCCGGTCCGGATCTGGTCGTTCAAGTTGCCGCCCCAGTCGTAGGCGCCGCCGAAGCCCAGGTACTCCCCCGCCAGGAGGACGCGGCGCAGGATCGGGCCGGAGGACTGTTCGTAAGCGAGGGTCTTCCGCACGAAGTTGGCGGCCTCCTCCGGGGAGTCGGCGGGAGCGCGCCCCACGTGCACCTCGAAGAGCAGATCGACGTCGCCGCCGCCTTCCCCATCGTTCCTCTCACCGTAGATGCCGTCGGCATCGCCGTCGAAAGTGCCATCGAGGCAGCCGAAGTAGAGGTCGGCGGGGATCAGGGTCGCCGAGAAGGCCTTCAGGTAGCGCGCCGGGACCACCGGCGGCTGGCACTCCCGGCAGCCGGAATCGCCGTCGGCATCGCCGCCCAGGAGGACCCAGCGCAGGCCGCGGCCGCGGTAAGCGTCGATGATGAAGTTGCGGAGGCGGGTGGCGTCGTCCTCGCCGCCGTCGGGACGCCGGCCGTCGTAGCGAGCGTAGATCCAGTCCGTGGTGAAGACCGCCGCCGGCAGCCCGCCGGCCTGCCGCGCCTCGGCCAGCGGCTGGAAAGCCGCGGCCAGGGCCGGGCTGGTGATGATGGCGTAGGCGACTTCATCGCTGCCGCCGGAGCCGGCGGCCGGAAATTCGGAAGCCGGCAATTCCGGAGCCGCCGGCGGGTTGTCGACATATTCAAACATTTCCTGGATCTGCGCGGGCCGCAAGGGCAGTGCGGCGCCGCCTCCCTGGCCGCCCGCCAGCTCGAGCTCGAGCTCCACCTCGATGGCCTCCGACCAGGCGACGGCGCCGCTCCGGGGAAAGTAAACTACAGGACTGAGCGCCAGGAATGCGATGCTCCGGCCGTGCTTCACGCCGGCGCCGAGATACTCCCAGGGGCGCGGCGGATAGGGTCCCGAGGACTGGTAAATATCGGGATTGCAGGAAAGGGGGCGGGGTTCGCGGCCGCCCGCAGGATCGAGCTCCTCCGGCGCCGGCGCGAGGAGGCAGCGCTCCGCGAGCGCCGCCGGCGGGCTGGGAATGACGGTCACCCCGGCAACGGCCGCACCCGGCGGCAGGAGAAGGCGCGCCAGGCGCCGCGGCAGGGCGGGCTCGCCGGCCTTGCCGCCATTCTCGAGTCCGACCATGTGGAGGCGGTGGAAATCTCCCTGGCGCTCGAGGGCCGGCGGCGCGAAACGATAGGTGAAGCGGATAGTCCTCGCGCCGGCCTCCCCCTCGGCCGCTCCCTCCTGAGCCAAGCCCGCTCGCAGGGTCAGCCCGGCTAAAAAAAACAGCTTGCCCGCCGCCACGGAGGAGGGCCACGGGCTTTTCATGTCACGGTCTCTTCATATCACATGCCGCGCTCGCAGCCGAGGCCTTCTTCCGGGGTCAAGTCCTCTCCCGCCTCGGGGAAGGGCAGGAGCGGCGCCGGATCGCCCAGGAAGAGGTAGCGCAGGATGTAGATGGCATCGGTGAGATCCACCCGCCCGACGTCGTTGGCGTCGGCCGCGTTCAGGCAGGGGAGCGGATCGCCGCCGAGGAAGAGCCAGTGGAGGATGGCGATCGCATCGGTCAGATCGACCTCGCCGCTCAAGTCGGCATCACCGCGGATGAAATGAGATCCCAGCGATCCGGTGACCAGCCTGCCGGAAGCTCTTGTCCGCGGCTCGTAGCCGATGCCCTCGATGGTCACCTTGTTGGCGAAGGTCAAGCTGCCGATGGTGTCGCAAAACTTCAGGTGGTCCTCCACGTGAACCCGGTAGCGGATCCCCAGGATCGCGAGGCCGTCTGGAAACGGCCCCAGGGCGAGGGGACGCGAAGGGGTCCCCAGGAGGACGGTCTGCTTCACCGCCACGAAGGGATCGGCGGGAACGACCTCGTTGAGCACGACCTCGGGCGGCTCGCCGCCGTTCACCCGCTCGAGGCCGGGGGCGGTCCGCACCTCCTCGACCTCGGCGGCGCCGGCGGTGTGGCAGAGGGCGAAGGACCAGCCCTCCACTGCCACTTCCTCGCTGTAAAGCTTGACCATCACCACCTCGCTGCTCTCTGGCGGCTCGACGCGGTAGGCCAGCTTCTGGGCGTAAGGCTTCTGCGCCAGGGTGGCGGCGGCGGGAAGGGGGGGATGGAAGCTGTACCCCTGGATCGTCAAGGCGGTCCGCACCGGCTGTCCCGAGCCCTGGAGGCCGTCGCAGACGCCGATGTCCGACTCCTGAAAGACTTCATACCGCAAATGAATGATCGGGAAGCCTTCCGGCCGGGCCGGCAGGATCCGGGCCTGATAGCCGGCAAGGATAATCGCCTGGATGATTCCGGCTTTTTCCGGGCTGGAGCCCTCCTCGAGCTGGTAAAAATAGGGCGGCTCGCCGTCATTGACTGCGGCCAGCTCATCCGCCGTGCTGAAGCTCGCGATCCGGGCCGCCTCGAGGTCGTGGCAGATCCCCAGGGCCCAACCGCGGATCTCGGCGCCGCGGGTGTGAATCGAGACGGTGACCTCCCCATCGCTCACCGCCGGCATGAGGCTGATCCAGGCGGGAAGCAGGGTTGCCGAGGCGGGCTGGGAAGGGGAGTAAGTGTTGCCGTTCACGGTCAGTCTGGACTCTACGACCTCCCCGGAGCCTTGGAGGCCACCGCAGACGCGGATGGAGGTCTCGCGGAAAATTCCATACTCGAGGTGAAGAACCGGAAAGCCTTCGGCCCGGGGAGGGATGAGGTTGCGCTCGGAATCCTCCAGGATGACAGTTTGGATGACTCCGGCTCCGGGTGAAGGATCGGTATCTTCATCCTGCAAATAGAAATACGGCGGCTCGCCGTCGCGGATGGCGGCCAGCTCCGCGCTGCTGTCGTAGCTGAGGACCCTGGCCGCATTCGGATCGTGGCAAACGCCCAGCGACCAGCCCTGGATCCGGCCGCCGCCATCGCCGTTCGGGGAGTGGACGGAGACGGTCACCGGGCCGTTCGAGATCGCGGGAGAGATGCTGAACCAGGCCAGGTCGGAGTACGAGGTCGCCAGGAGGGACGAACCGCCCAGGAAGAAGACCGCCAGGAAGGGGAGGGACCTTCTCATAGAACCATCCTTTCTGCCGCTGGGGAGACAGGGCAGCGATTGGGAAGCTGTCAGGTATAATGGCGCGGGTACTTGAGGTTCCTGAACCGGTATTTATTGTAAGCTCGGCAAGGCCCGAGGGGGACAAATTTTTCTAGCAATTTTCTCCTGCTTGGAGAGGCAGTCCCAGCCTGGTATCGTGATTCCCGTCACACCCCCAGTGAAGCTTAAGGGTCTCATGGAAGCAAACGGAGGGCCGCATGAGGACTTTAAAGTCGCGCTTCGAGTGCCTCGACACCCCCGGACTGTCAGGAAGTCGCCGGCTGCGGGGAGTGAGGGGGCTCACTCAACTTTCAAACCCTTGCTGAAAGGGTATGCGACCCGATAAAATGAAAAGCGATATTATAAAAATTGCCTGGAGGAATAAGACCCTATGGCGAAAACAGCGTTAGATCTGACACCTGATGAGCTTCGCAGATACAAGCCGGAGAGATCCCAAGACCAAAAATCGATGGACGACCGGTTAAAGAAAGCCATGGCTCTTGCCCTCAAAGCTGCCGGAATTCTAAAAATTCGATTTGGGGCTAAGCGAGTGGTCCTTTTCGGGTCTTTGTCTCATAAAGAATGGTTTACCCCGTGGTCAGATATTGATTTATCCGTTGCCGGAATCAAGGACCAGGATTTCTATCAAGCCGTTGCAACCGTCTCCGGATTGAGCCCTGACTTCAAAATTGAAATCATCGATTTCAATTCCTGCCCTCCGAAGATGAAGGAAAAAATTGAAGCAGAAGGGATCGAGGTGTGAGCGAAAAGCTCAAACGCCTAGCCGAAGCGAACGAGTGGGCAGTTATGATGTCCTGGAGAACGTCGTGAGCGTGGTCGCGATCCTCCATCAGGATAAAACCCCCAAGTTCTATGAGCAAGGCGAGGAACCATGAAGACGATGACGGTATTCGAGGCGAAGAATCACTTCTCCAGGGCTCTCCAGATCGCTGCAGAGGATGTCGTTGTGGTCACGCGTCATGGGAAGCCTGTCGCCGCCATCCAGAGCATCACCGAGAGGGACCTGGGGGATCTGCTTCTGGAGCGGTCAGAGACATTCTGGAAGATGATCGAGCGCGCCAGGAAAGGAAAGAGCATCTCGATCGACGAGGTCCGCAAGAAACTTCGTCTCTCGCCTGCAATGAAAGCCCGCAGGAAGTAAATGGCGTTGCTGGGAAAGCTCGGCTTCCTCAAGAGCCAGGACGAGCTTCCCGTCGCTCCCGGCGTATCGTCTTTTTCTCATGCGATGATATTGCTCCGGGGGCCGTCTCAGATCAAGTCCTTCTATCCTCGGTCTGCCCGAGGAAGGTCATTCGGAGGATGGGATACCCCGCGTGAGGACCTCCGGCCTCAATATCCCCGACTGCCAGGATTTGGCCGGCTGCGGGGTGTGGGGGTGGCCGGCTGGGCGCTGGAGCCTCCTGAAAATCGGCAGGCTCCAGGTCAAGGGCTCTTGCACATGGCCGAGTTGTCCGGGCAGCCTTCCGCTGGGCCGCAGCCGGCATCCAGGGCCGGCGCCGGCGTGCCGAGGTAAAGATAGGTGAAAATGGTAATGGCGTCGGAGAGGTCGACGTCGGCGTCGCCGTTGACGTTGAGGAGCCGGCGGTTGCCGGGGCTCGCTGGCGAACCGCCCTCGCAGGGGAGCTGGGCGGGATCTCCCAGGAAAAGATGCCCCAAAAGGCAAATCCCATCGGAAAGGTCGAGCCCGCCATCCTGGTTGCAGTCGCCGGGAAGCTGGACAGCGTCGTGCGCGTTGCGCCGGAGCGCAAGGCTGAATGTGCTGCCAGAGCCAGCGGCAATGGCCACGAAGTCATTGCCCGCGGGGGGCGCCGCCTGGCCGTACTCGTTCCAGCCCCAGCCGACGATCGAGCCGTCGGCCTTGAGGGCGAGAGTGTGTGAGGAGCTGGCGCTCATCAGCTTCAGGTCCGTGAGCTCGGCGGGGGGAAGCATCATGCCCCCCACGCGACAATCTCCCCACCAGGCGGACATATCGCGCCCTGGCGGCGGCTGCAGTCCGTCCTGCATTCGTCCGGCACACGGTCTCTGTTCGCGTCGGCGCTCCTGCCACGGCGGATGTCCAGGGCGTCGGGTAGGTTGTTCCCGTTGCAATCGGGGTCGCACTCATCAGGCCTCCCGTTCCCATCAAGATCGGCGCTCAAGGCTATACGCAGGTCGCAACTGTCCGGGACGCCGTTTTGATTGCAGTCCTTGCCCGGGCTCTGGACGTCGCACTCGTCGGGGACGCCGTTTCGGTTGCAGTCGAGGCTCGTGCTGCCCGAGATGTCCTGGTCGTCCGGGAGCCCGTTGTCATTACAGTCCGGGAAAAAGGGCTCGCACCCCCCGAAGACCGGCGTGCTGGCCGGCTCCGAGCGGCCCTGGAACCGCTCCGGCGCCGGGCACCGCCACGCGAAGCGTGGTGGTCACGGAAGGTGCCGGCGATCTCGCTGCTCTGGGTCATGTCCTCATCCTCCTCGAACTTGGCCAGGCCGAAGTCGGTCACCCAGACCGCGCCGCTCCTGTCGAGGAGGAGGTTCGGGGGCTTGATGTCGCGGTGGAGAACGCCCATGGCGTGGGCGTGCTCGAGCGCCCCGGCGGCCTGGAAGCCCAGCCGCGCCGCCGCCTCGATGCCCAGCTCTCTCTTTTTCTGGGCCAGGTTCTCCCCCACGATGTACTGCATGGCGTAGAAATGGATCCCCGCCTCCTCGCCGGTCTCGAAGACGGGGACGATGTGGGGATGCTTGAGCCGCGCCGCCGCCTTGGCCTCGCGGCGGAAGCGCTCGAGGCGCTTCGAGTCGAGGAAGGAGTGGAAGGGCAGCACCTTGAGGGCGACGCGGCGGTTGAGCGATTCCTGCTCGGCCTCGTAGACGATCCCCATGCCGCGGCGGCCAATTTCGCGGAGGAGGCGGTACTCTCCCAACCGTCCAGGAGGCCTTGCCGTGCTCGGCGCCTCTCCCTCGGGGGTCAGCGCCGTTTCGCTTCCGGAAGCGCCGCTCTTCTGGAATCCTTCGAGGAGCAGGAGCCCGGGAAAGTATTCGCGGATCTTCTCGGCCAGCTCCGGATGGCCGGCGGTGTACTCGGAGATGGAGGGACGCTCGCCGCGGCGGCAGCGCTCGAGGAAAGAAGTGACGACCTGCTCGAGCCGCGGATCGAAGGGAACATTGCTGGAGCGCGAGTCCGGCCGCCCCGTCATCTCCAGTCCTCCTGGCCGCCCGGCCCGGCGGTGAGGATCTTCTTGAGCTTCTTCAGCGCCCGGAAGTAGCGCTTGCTGGCGGCCGATTCTTCAAGGCCCAGCGCGTAGGCCACCTCGCCGTTCGTAAACTGTTCGAAGTGCCGCAGCGCGATGACCTCTCGGTCGAGAGCCTCCAGGGCCTCCAGGGCTTCCTTGAGCCGCTCCCGCGTCTCTTCCTTCATCACGGCGTCGCTCGGCGAAGACTTTGGCTTGAACCACCGCGCCGCCATGACCGCGGAGGTGGCCTCGGGCAAATGGATTTGCTCCATGGAAACCTCCTTGCGGGGGTCGCGGGCCTGCCGCAGGTGATGGCGATGGAGGGCGAGCAGCTTCTGGCCGGTTATGCAGCGCAGCCAGAAGAAGAGGGGCATGGGGCGCTTCTCGAGATACTCCTCGAAACGCTGCGCCATCTCCACGTAAGCCTCCTGAACGACGTCCGAGGGGTCGATGCGGGCTTGCAGCCGATGGTCCAATCGCAGCTCGACCATGAACTTGAGCCGCTTCCGATGCCGCATGAAGGCCTGCGCCAGCACCTTTTGCTTTTCCTCGGCGCTCTTCAATTAAGGGAGGAGCTGATCTTCGTCAAAGTTCTTTTTCATTCCAAGCAACCCGGAGCGCCAATGCAAGTAATGGAATAAAAAGATTTTAGGAAGAACCAACGGTATTTGCAAGAGCTTGGAGAGGACCGGGGTCGAGGTAGGGAAGGGAGCTTGCGCTCCCTCCCCCCTCACAGACCCGGACGAGCCGATTTCCGGCATCCGGTTCCTCGGGCCATGGCTTCGCTACGTGGCCAGAACGGAGTGAACAGACTTCGGCGGCGGCACCGGGTAACGTTGCTGCAACCGTTGAAATGCGTCCCACGACATCCTGCCGCGTGGCGAGCGACTGGCAAGCCATCGCCCCCACGCGCGCCGCACCCAGTGAAGGAAACAGCCGAGCGCATACGAGTTTCCGGTAATTCCGTAATACCCGTAGTGCCCTTGCAGCTTCCGTGACAGGTGCTGATGTTGCTACTCAATCGGCAGATGACGATTCCGGCGGCACCACTCCGCTACCTGCTTGATCGCACGCTGAAGTACTTTTTCTTCGAACGTCGGTATGCCGATCGGCCGTGTCTACTTGCCGTCTCCCTTGGGAATGTGCAAGCGCCGCACGGGCGGTGCCCGGTATGTGCCCGACTTGAACCGATCGCGGAGGGAGCGGAGATTGCTCTACAACGCCTTTGCATATTCCTCGGCGGTCTGGCCGTCCTCGACCGTTGCCCTGTCCTTGCGCGTGCGCTCAAATGCATGGCCTAGAAATTCAAGGTCGATGAAGGTGTTGCGACCACTGCCGCCCGTCCCGCCCGCTCGGTTTCCCTCGCGACGCGGTACCACGCCTGTGCCTGCAGGCTTCGCTCCCAGCAGGCGGCAGACACGACGTCCGTGGGCCCGGATTTTGGTCGACCGGCCCCCGGTTGCCAACTTTGCCGGGTGGGATTGGTTAACCACGGGTTCCTTCGAAAGGTTTCAGTAACGTTGATCTACATCGCTTTCTCCTTTCCCAGGCTTGACCTGACGCACTGCATAAACGATCCAACGGCTGATCGGCGGTGGCTGCCAGCATGGACCTATTTTGATCTGGATCGATCGAAGGGCCAAGAACTTTAAGATAAGCGCCGCAACGCTGCCCGGTTCCGGTCATCTGTCCGCCCGGATCCGGTCACCTGTCCGGATCCGGACACCTCTCGCGGTCAGAAACCCGCTGGGATTGAAAGCCTGTGCCCGAGTAATCAAGACTTACGCAAAAAGTAAAGCTGTCCTCCTTCTGGCATCGCGTTTGCTTTATAAATGCCATCGTATGTCATCGTATGCCATTGCCTCTCAGGCTACCATTTCCAGAAATCCAAGCGACCGAATAGGAGGACCCCATGTGCGCCTGCCACGAATCTCCAACTGAAACCTGCGCCGCCAAAAAAAGCGCCGAAAAAAATGCCGCCACGCCGCCTCTTGACAATCCGCCGACCGTCACTGCTGAAGAATTACACGTCATCCTCCTCAAGGCCTTCAAGGTCGGCAACCTGGCGCGG
>JACQVS010000037.1 GCA_016209605.1 Planctomycetota bacterium | reverse complement strand
TGTGCATCAGGGTTATGGAAACTTTCAGCATTGCAGGCATTTAGATCTGCCTGCCGCCCGGCTTAGGGCTGTTCAGGGCGTTCCCGGGAACAGGAGTTTTTTGGGAGGCTCCTC
Organism: Planctomycetota bacterium; assembly: GCA_016209605.1. Classification (GTDB taxonomy): domain Bacteria; phylum Planctomycetota; class UBA8108; order UBA8108; family JACQVS01; genus JACQVS01. Next base: position 5,794 of record JACQVS010000037.1, on the reverse strand, counting down.
GAGGCGGATCTCAGGGACGCTCGACAGCTCTTTCAGCTCCAGTTGAAAGTCCGACATGTTCGGTATGCTCTTTCTCCGGAAGACCAGCCCGGTGAAGGGATGGCTGGCTCCGGTCCTTGATATTCCCAAGAGAGGGGAAATCTCAAGAAAATCGGCGGCTGGGGGATCGCTGTCCCCCGCCTCTACTGCCTCGAGCCGGAGAATGGGCCGTCAACTCCCGGATTCCGGCGGTGGCGAACTGCGCCATCGTCAACCCTTTCCTGAATTTCAACTGGGTAAAGCCCCCGCGCCTCGATGGGGCCGGCAGTGGGACTCCTGGGGAGGAGTTGACCGTGAGTAAGTTCCGATAATATATGTCAAAATTTTTATGAGGTTAAGTCCAGGTAATGACTTACGACGACAGAATGTCCCATATGGGACATTTTTGCGAGTCACGTTAGGCGCGCCAAGCTTGGTGCAGTAGCGGTCACTGGTTTCGCCAATTTCGGAGTTTCAGGGTCCATCCAGCCGGTTTCCTCGCGGAATTGTGCCTGGATCTTCTCGATGGATTCGCGGTGGCGCCAGGGGCCAGAGTCATCTCCGCGGTGTGCTCCGCAGGCTCGTAACGATTTCTTTGAAATCTTGAGCTACCTGACCAAATAATGCATGCTGGTTCGCCACGAGCCTAGACGCAGTACCGGGTCCAATTACCTTCTCCACTGAGCTTGAGTTAAGGGGCGGTTGGGAAGATAATTGACTTTATGAAATTAGACGGGAAGCTCTGGCGCATTCAACTCCTGCTCCTGGCTCTGGGGATCTTCGGACTCTGGACGGCGGGGGCTGGGGGGTTCCTCCGCGCTCAGGATCCGGTGGTTTACACCCTGACCGGCGAGAAAAAACATGATGAATTAGGGGTCGCGCTGGCGACCTTGGGGGATCTCGACGATGACGGCGTCCCGGACTTCGCCGCCGGGGCCTATGACAATATCGGTAATCTGGGATACCTCCACGTCGTCTCCGGCAGGACCGGGAAAATCATCTACAGCCTCCATGGCGAAAAGGTGGGAGCTCATTTTGGATCGGCCCTCGGCGCCATCGGCGACATCGATGGCGATCAAAAAACCGATTTTGCCACCAACGCTGATGGCCCTCACATCATCATTTATTCAGGGAAGGACGGCGCCAGGATCCGGAAGATCGAAATCATCCTTACCAGTATCTACGAGGCGGCCACGAGCATTGTCGGCTCCCCCGATATTGACGGCGATGGGGTCTCCGACTTCTTCTTGAGCGACTACAGCTACAGCAGGGCTATTCCCTTGATCAACCTGGGCCGGGTTTCGGCCTATTCCGGAAAGAAGCGCTCCATCCTCTGGACCTGGATCGGTGAGAAAGAACACGACTGGTTCGGCTACTCCATTGCCGCGATTGGAGATGTCGACGGCGACGGCCTGGGGGATGTGGCCGCGGGGCGGCCAAGAGAAAGACATGATATCGCTGAATCCACCCAGATTCCAGGAGAGGTGCTTATCCTACGAGGAAAGGACGGCGCCCTCCTCCTCACCCTCGGCAATCTGCCGCGCCACTTCAATTTCGGCGAGCAACTGGCCACCCTTGGCGATGTCGATAGCGATGGATTTTCCGAGCTGGCCGTGGCCGCCCCCGGCTACGCCGGCCCCGGCGAGTTCACCCGCGGCTGGGTCGGGGTCTACTCCACCCGCACCTTCGACCTCCTCTGGGAGGTCAGCGGCCTCAACCCTTACGCCGCCACCACCCACGGCGACGCTCTCGGGCACCGCTTGGGGGCCGCGGGCGACGTCAACGGCGACCGCCTCCCCGACCTCCTCATCGCCGCCGAGGACTGGCGCGAGGCCTTTGACGGCTTCGGCCGGATCGACCTGCGCTCGGGGAAAAACGGCGCCCTGCTGGCCTCCTACCAGATCCCCCAGGGGGACGAGCGTTACCTCGGCTCCCTTTCCCCCCTGGGCGACCTCGACGGCGATGGCAAGGACGAGTTCCTGATCGGCGCCATCAACTACCCCCCGCGAGCCGGCCTCTGCGACCAGCCCGGGGAGTGCCTCGGCACGGTCTTCGCCATGCGCTTTGAAGCAAGCCTCCCGCTCTTCCTCCGCGGCGACGCCAACGCCGATGGCCGGGCCGACATGGCCGACGCCATCTTCATCCTCGAGCACCTCCATCTGGGAGGGCCGGCGGGCGATTGCCTCGCGGCGCTCGATGTCACTGGCAGCGATGAGGTGAACGACCTCGACGTCGTGGCCCTCCTCCGGCACTTCTTCATGGGAGGCTTCTCTCCCGCCCCCCCTTTTCCAACCTGCGGCCGCTTCGGCGGCCTGCGGAAAATGAACCTCGGCTGCGAGCGCTCCGCCTGCCAGGAAAGCGAGTGAGCCGGCTATCTATTCTACAGAGACCTTACGCTGCTATTATTGGCCCGGGCAGTTCGACTCCTTGCACCAGAGCTTGTTCCCTTCCACGGCGCCGCAGGCCGAGAAGGGGGCCGGGGGCGGCTCGCCGCCGAGGAAGAGGAAGTTGAGGAGAGCGATGGGATCGGTGATGTCCACCGCGCCGCTGTCATCGGCATCGAAGGCGCTCAGGCACTTGGGGAGCTTCCCATCGACAAAGAGGAAGATCAAGATGCCGATGGCGTCGCTCACATCCGCCTCGCCGCTGCCATCGACGTCGCCGCGAAGGTACTTGACCTCCTTTAACAGCGATTCAAAAGCAGGAACGATCTGCTTGATGTGCGGCGTGCCGTTGCGGATGTCGTTATCGGCATCTCTGAATTCATTGGGGCCGGTCAAATCATCCATGGCCAGAAGCTCCTCCAGCATGGCGAACGAAAGCTCGAAGGTCCTGGCCGCGGGATCATTGGTATGGTGGAAGGTGAGCCAGCGGTAAAACAGTATTTCAGCTTCAAGCTGGCTGTTAAATTTTTGGCGTATATCCCAAAAGATCTTCCCGACCGTCCCCCTCAAGCGGTGGAAAAGCATTTCAGGGGGATGCATGTCCTCCACGGCGTCTCTCAGGGAAAAGCCGAACCCCCCCGGATCGGTGTCCGAGAGGTACCCGATGCGGTGGTTGCCGTTGAAATACGCGGTCAGCGCATCGGCGAGCCCCTCGACGATGTGGCCCCCCTCGCGGCTCCCGGTCATGCTGTGGATCTGGTGATGGGCGTACTCGTGCTGGATGATGGTCGCCGGATACCAGGCGTCCAGCCGCTTCATCTTCGAGATGCAGATGCGCGAGCTCCACTCCAGCGGAAAGTAAAAAGCTTTCGTATCGATGTCCCGCACCTCCCACCGCAACGCCACCGTGAGGGGGAACTCCTGGTGCTCGATGCCGTGCTGATCCATCAGCTCGCGGGCATGGTCGAAGAACCGCTGGGTGTGGTGATAGGCCATGAGCTCGAAGGTCCGTTCCGGATCGATATTGGGATTGAGATCGAAATCGATAGGCTGGGCCACATCCGTGTTCACCGCCTCGTCAACCACCGGCACGCTCTGGTCACAGTCCTTGTTGGAAAAGAAATCTGGCCGGCTCACCGAAATCATCGGCTTCACGAAGTCGCCTCGATCCCGATCGCTCGCGCAGACGCCGTGGGTCAGCTCGAGGTAGAAATGTCCCACCGGGCTGGTCACGGCCAACTCGTAGGTGCCGTCGGTAAAAGTGATCTGCCGCTTCACCTCCTGGTTCCTGATCATCACGCCGGTGAGGGGGTGAAATCCTTGCGAGGCCGCTCCGGCGGCGGAGGCGTAGATGTCATCCGGGGCGGGGCTGAAGCCCAGCGCCATGCCGTAGGCGGTATTGGCCAGCTTGGACTGGGGGCAGACGGCCTCGTAGCCCAGGGCCAGGGGGCGCTCGGAGACCAGTTCGCCGTTCCGGCCCAGAAAAAGCTCCACCGCCGTGCTTTCTTTCTTTTCGACCGTGAGGCACCAGGCCGGCCGAGGCGGGCTCCCGGCCGGATCCGAAAAGACCAGTTGCCGCTCAAGGCCGAGGACTTCCTTGACGTTATATTCCTCCAGGGCCTCGATCCGCGCCTCCTCCTCGCCGGGAAGATCGGCCGATAGCGCCGGCGCGTCGCGCCAGAGGTACGCGGCGATAAGGAGGATGGCGCTTTTCGGGGGAAACCAGGAACCGCAGGTTGGCGCCGCGCACCGGCAGGCCGCCCGCCCCCTGGCGGAAGGCGAGGAGCCAGTTGCCGTCGATCCGCCGCGCGCTCGGGCCGAGGAGGTCATCGCCCGTGAGGCCGAAGAAGGCGCGGTCCGCGGACACGAAATCGCGAACGGCTTGAGCGAGGGAAGCCTCATCGACCACGCTCCCCTCCGGCAAGAGCCGCAGCTTCGTTCTCGGCGACACCAGTCGCGGGGTGTCGAGGGCCGGGTCCCAGAAGATGGCCCAGTCGGGCCCGTGGCGGTCCCAGAAGAGCTTCGCCCGGTAAGGCGGCGCCTCCGGGCTCGCCCGCTCCCCGGCTCCGGCCGGAAGGCTCAGGTCCGGAGCGGCGCTCTGGGCTCCAAGGTCTGGATGGATGAGAACGAAACCGGCAAAAAGAACGACGGCAAGGCGCGATGGCAGGCGCATCTTTTCCTCCCCAAAAAAACCGGTTTCCTAGAATTTCTCCAACCAAAACAACGGCAAGCGGCGCGGCGGCTCATCGCCGAAGAGCTCGAGCTCGATGGCGCCGGCGGCAAGGAGAGGAAACTCCCCTCGAGCTTCCGCCTGGTCATATTCCAGTGCCCAACTTGCCAGGCCGCGGCGGTGGCCACGGCCAACGGGCCCGCCGACATCACCAGGCAGCGCGCCGCGGAGCTGGCCCAGGGGGCCGAGGTGCTCGACTTGAGCGAAAAACGGGCGGAACGCGAGCCGGAAGAGCCACCCTCCGGCGGCTCAAACGGCCCGGAAGCATGTCCCGCGCGGGACGTTTTGAAGTCGCAAGTCGTGTCTGCGCCTCAATCTCTCATCCAGCACGCCGAGAACCTCTCGACCCCGGATCGGCCGGTGGTTCCCCCCGAGGAGCGCGACCGCCCCAACACCCCGGAGGACAACCGGGCAGTCCTCTCCCGCGAGGGCTTCTGGTGCATCATCCCCGGCTGCAACCGGATCGCCACCCGGAACCACCACCTCGAGTGGCGCTCTCACGGCGGGAAGATCTGCCTGGAAAACGGCTCCGGCCTCTGCGAGGAGCATCACCGGCTCGTCCACGAGGGGAAGCTCCTCCTCAGCGAAGTCGGTGGCAAGCTGGTCGTTTCCGACCAGAACTTGAAGCCCCTGGAAGGGCCAGCCAGCGCGGCTCCGCCGGCGGTCGAGCTCGAGGTAGAGCCTTCACTTCCAGAGCCCGAAGCCGGACCTGAGCCGGCGATTTCCAGCTCGGCGGCCGGCGCTCCGCTCTTCGAAGACCGCTTCGAAACCATCCCTGGGACCATCGACCCTCCGTGGTGGCGGCGGCATCGCGGCGCCTTCGAGTGGTCGGAGCGCCGGAAGCTCTGGATCTTCCACCCGGAGCGGCTGGCGGATCGAGCCAGCGCGGCGGAAGATCCCCCCGCCAGCGGGCCCGCCGGCGTCGGGTCCGCCGCGAGAAACCTCCAGTCGTTCATTGGACAAAAGAAAGTCGTGAGCAGCCTTTCCATCGCCATCCAGGCGGCCAGGCTCTGCGGCGAGGCGCCGCCGCCGATCCTCCTCAGCGGCCCGCCGGGCTTAGTGCCCACTTTCTTATTTCCGTATAAGGTTATAGCGGATCTTTTGCCTCCCTGCGGCGTTGCTCGGCCTCAGCGATACTCCGTCCCGTATCGCTTCCGGCCTC
>JACQVS010000036.1 GCA_016209605.1 Planctomycetota bacterium | reverse complement strand
TCGCCATGTACCTGCTGCCTTCATGAGAGCAATTGGGGATTTCTTCTTCAGACTATTCTCAGCGAGGATCGAATTTGAGGTTGCAAGTACAATTCCTTGACTATGTTGTGCAATGTGTCAAAAAGTCCGGACATTACTGACCTAACATGAAACAGGAAACGACCATCCTTTCAAGGCCGGGACATGAAGGGGGATACGTTCTGCTTGAAAATATTAGCTGGGAAACCTATGAAGCTCTTCTAGGAGATCTAGGAGAACACCCGGGAAAAAGAATATTTTACGACCATGGACTTCTTGAGATCATGACCTTATCTCCAGAGCATGAGTGGATAAAAAGACTGATTGGGCGTTTCATCGAACTGCTGACTCTTGAACTCAATATCGATATTCGCAGCGTTGGATCTACCACCTGGAAACGCAAGATCCTTAAGCGCGGATTTGAACCCGACGAATGTTATTACATTGCCAATGAAGAAGTTGTCCGTGGGAAAGGCAAGATCGATATCGATAAAGATCCGGTTCCAGACCTCGTGGTTGAGTGTGATATCTCACGCTCTTCGTTGAATCGCGAAGGCATATACTCGGCTTTCGGTATTTCAGAAGTCTGGCGTTTTGATGGCAAGAAAGTGCACTTTTTCGAGCTGATGGAAAATGGCAGTTATGTGAAGACCGATACCAGCGCCGCTTTTCCCTTCCTCACTTCCGTAGATTTAAACCGATTTTTGGACATGCGCATTGCCATGAGCGAGACTCGTCTGATGCAAGCTTTCCAGAAATGGGTCCGGCAAACTCTTGGATCGTCTCGCCGGCAATAGTTTCTACGCTTCTTCCGAAACTGCGCCAGGGAGAAGAGGCTTTGACGGCAGCAACAAAAAAACGACTCCTCCCATCAGGACCGCACTCATGAAACCATCCTGCTTAAAACTTGGGGTGATCATTGCCCCTCTGGCTGTCCCTGGACTGCCCGCCCGCGCCGGCGAGTGGACGGCGATCGACTTCGAACAAAAGACGATTTACCACTCGCCGCAGCATCCCGGCTACACCGCCTGGTGCACGCTCTGGCGCGCCCGCGATGGGCACCTTCGCCTCGCCTTCCAGCAGGTCACCGGCCCGGTCGAAAAGCCGGAAGAGCGCACCAACGTCACGGTCATCCTCGACAGCCCGGATGAGGCGGCGACGTGGAAGGTGCTTCGCGAGGCGCTGCCGCGGAAGAACCTGGCCCCCTTGGCCGGCGGGATTTACGCCGCCCCGGGCGACTCGAGCTTCTGCGGCCACGGTCTGGCCGCGCTGCCGGATGGAACCCTGGTCACCGGCCTCTGGGCCGGCGGCGGCATCGACACCGGGTACGTCCAGCGCTCGGAAGATGACGGCGCGACCTGGTCCGCGCCCATCTTCCTCCTCGATCCGGTCAAGTTCAAGACCTGGCCCACGGCCCTCCGCCGGCTGCGGGACGGCCGCTTGATCCTCGTGGCCGGCGTCTGGGAGCGTGAGGCCGGCAAGCCGCCCAATCCTAGAATCCTGAAGGCCATGTTCCAGTCCAGAGATGAAGGCCGGACCTGGGGCCCGCCGGTCTGGCTGCTGCCCGCCAGCGTCGGAGTGTGCGAGGAAAGCGACTTCGCTGAACTCGATACGGGCGAGCTGCTCTTCGTCCACCGGACCGAGCACTTCGACGGCGAGAAGTACCTCTCCTCGGACCGCTGGCAAGGCCTCGTCCGGCCGCGCGGCCAGGACTGGGAGGTGGGCCCGCCGTCCAGGGCCCCGTTTCCGCACAGCGGCTTCCCCGAGCTGCTCAAGGCGCGCGATGGCGTGATCCTGCATGTGGCCACGGACGGCGTCTGGTGGACGGCCGGCGCCGGCGCCCGCTGGGAAAAGCTGCCGGTCCCGGGAAGCCCTTACTATCCGCGCGCCGCGCAGCTCGCGGATGGAAGGATCCTCGTGGTCGGCCACCGCGGCAGCGATGACGCTTACGGCTCCGTGGACCAGGCCATCGTCCAGCAGACCTTCCGGCTGAAGCGGCAGCCGGCGGCGGTTGAAAGCACGGCCAGGGGCGGCCGCATGAAGCTGCTCTCCAAGGAAGTGTTCGTCCGCCATCAAGGGAAGCGCCCCCCAGCCGCCGGGTTCGTCGCTTACGTGAGCGGCACGAAGCCGCAGCTCATGCACTGCCACGGCTGGGAAGACTACTCCGATGGCTACGACGACTACGCCGTCAGCCTCAGCCTTGACAACGGCAGGACCTGGTCCGAACCGACGGTGCGCTGGAAGAGCGAGGTCGTCCCGGATGGACGGATCCGCTACGCCGAGCCGGCGGCGTTTTTCGATGCGGACCGGGAGAAGCTCATCGTCCTCGTCGACAAGGTGCTTTATCCCAAGGACAAGCTCAACGTCGACGCGGCCTACTCCCTGGTCCTGGACGTGTACGACCCGGCGGCGCGGGCGTGGTCCGAGCGGCGCGAGCTCAAGTTCCCAGGAGAGCGCCCCCCCGCGATGAGCTTTTCCTTCCCCATCAAGACTTCGCGCGGGCGCCTGCTCTTCCCGGGCATGAGGCAGACGTTGGATGCGAGCGGCAATGCCGTGCATTATAAGGGCTGCTGGGCGCCGGTGGATGAGATGGTGACCGTCATCGGCGAATGGAAAAGCGGCGGCGATCTGGCATGGCGGCTGGGCAAGCCGCTCCAGATCAATCCCGAGGTCAGCTCCCGAGGGCTCAGCGAGAACGCTCTGGCGGAGTTGCGCGATGGCAGCATCGCCGCCATCTGCCGCGGCGACAACAGCATGTTCCCCGAAAAGCCCGGCACCAAGTGGCTCAGCTTCTCGCGGGATGGCGGCGAGACCTGGTCCCCGCCCGATCCGCTCCCCGCCACCGGCGGCGATCCCATCGAGTCCGGCGCCAATGGCTCGGCGCTCTTCCGCTCCGTGAAGAACGGCAGGCTCTACTGGATGGGCAACCTCGCCCTCCGCGGCGAGCGCGCCCGGGACAACTGGCCCCGCTCGCCCCTCGTCATCGCGGAGGTCGAGGAGGAGCCGTTCGCGCTGAAGCGCGACACCATCTTCGCCGTCGATGAACGCACCTACAACGACTCGCCGCGCGTCCAGCTCTCCAACTTCCGCTTTTACCAGGACCGCGAGACCGGCGACCTGGTCATCTTCCTGACCCGCTACGGCGAGCACAGCGAGAAGGACTGGATGATCGCCGACTACTACCGCTACCGGGTGGAGCTGCCGTGAGGGGGAGTCGGGGCGAGAGATCAATCGAGCGGAAGGAGAAAGGCCGCCGGAGACCTGCGGCAGTAAAAATCAGATCACTAGGCGAGCCGCGACAAAATCGTAACTTCCTGCGCCAAGCTCAATGCCTGGTTGGAATCTTGGTCATCAAAACTATCCGCCGGAATCCCGCCGGGAATCCCGTTGGGATAACGAGTGGGAATATAAAAACGGTCCAGCTTGCCGGCCTTTCGCCTGAGGATTTCAAAACCCGGCTCCGCAGGCGTGGATTTCCTGCAAAGCTCATCCACCGAGTGCCCCCAGACCACGGCATTTCCCTGAGCATAGAGATACGCCTTGAGCGCTTTCTCCGCCGCCTGTTGAGACAGGAAGCACGCCAGGTTATGGCGATTTCCGGCCTCGCTGTAACGGGTGTCCTCAAGATCGCGGCGCGCCTGTTCAAGCCAGCGCTGAGATTCATGCCGGGGATCGAACATCGAAAAGCACCTTTCCGGTTTTCAAGGCATGGTCGATAAAAGAGCTCCAGGTTTCAAGCTCTTCGAATTCCTCCGGAGTATAAACCAGGAGGTCCAGCGGAACCTTTGGATCCAGCGCCTCCTGAACTCGGGCGAGTCGGTCGAAGAATTTCTCCTGCGATTTCAAGACCACGATCAAATCCAGATCGCTGAGGGTGTGGACACGACCCGAAGCCATGGATCCGATCAGGATGACGCGCTCGGCTCCGAGCCGGATCAAGATCGGCAAACAGCGATCCAGCTCCTCCTGGAGAAGCATTCGCCGTTTTTCCGGGATCTCGAAATTCAAGGAGATCGATGACATGGCGTCTTTTTATCCGAGAGCTGAACGGTTGGCCAGGAGGTCTCCCCCTACGAGCGGGATACACGACATCTCCTTCACTCGACCTGCCAGCACTTTCCGATTCATGAAAGTTTACTAAGTTATGACATCCGGCTCTTCTGCTTCGCCTCGTGAAACTCAGGAGGAAGAAGTGATAGCGTTCTTCCTCCTCAATAAAGGAATTATGTTACACTCGTTCATCAGTCCTTTGCTTTATCACCGAAAGCTCATTCTGAAACTTTCGCAATAGTTCCCTATGAACTTGAAGCAAGTCCTCTAAATCACTCTCTCCAAAACCATCGCCGCTATGTTCGAAGGATATCAGTTTATCCTTGGAAGCCTCCTTAGAAGTTGCAATGATTTTTTCGAAATTTGCAATTGCTCCTTCCAATTCTACCGCCGAACTTCGTGGCGAAATACCCCAAAAACTGCATGCATCGGAAAATGTAATTTCGTTAATCAGATTATTTCTGAATTTATCCATCACTTTTGAAGAAAATAGTTTTTTTAATGCCGATACTGTTTCTCTGGAAAGGGCGATTTTTTCAATACTGGATTTACTTTGGCCACTACTCAATAGCAGGCGGGCTTGATCTCGTCCCGCCTCAGTTAATTGATACAACCTTCGCCCAACCTTTTTTAGTAATCCCTGCTTTCGAATTGGCGTAGTACTTATAATTTTTTTTATGACGCGCTCTGAATCAGGATACAGGGGTTTGCCGTTCAGATCTCGATAACCAGCTAATCCAAATGCGTCAGGAAATTGTTTCCAAGCAGATACTACAAGGTCTTCTACTGCAAATGAACTTTTCCCCTTCTCTTCTATGCGGAAAGCAGCTAATAGAAGTTTTTCAGCAAGGCTAAAAGTACGGCCTCGAGTCATGCGTTACTCCCTTGGGAGCTGTCCCGTTTCAATAAATCCACTGAGATCAGCGGCTGCAGCAGCTTGAATCTCTACTACCTGTGAACCCCATCTCATAATCCATTCATTTACTGACAATGACTCCTTATCTGTTGGACCATGGGTCAATGCGATTTGAACTATCACATCGATGTACCTTTCAATATGATACATGCGCCATTCTCTTGACTGATATCCGTAATCTTTGGATTCATCCAAATAAAGTCTTGCCAATGGAGCCGAACTATTGATCCACCAAATATTGCGGTCGACATCTTGAGGTCGTTGCCATATAGGCGGATCTTCCTTACTGAATGTCACGTCTTCATTCGTGTGGGGATCTGGATCGATTCCGGAAACTAAAACTATCGGAAAACCCCGCCCCCGGTCACTTCCCTTACCTCCGGCTTGACCAGGAACAACCTTTACAATAGCGGGGGTTTTTGCAAGGTAACTATCATCGCCTGCGATTACCTCGGTTTCTCCAGGTGAGAATCCAAAAACTAAACCCGATGCACTCACCCTTGCGATATTGGGATCGTTTTCCGTCCATTCAAGGTAAATATCACTCGTTTCGTCTCCATTCGCAAGACGGCAAACGGCCTCTATTTTTTGCCTGTTACCAACCGGTACTTCAACCACATTGACGGACAACCGAATGTCCTGAATACGTACGACTTCTAAAAATACTTTATTGGATCTCAACTTACCGTGAAGCGTTTCAGCGTAAACACCAGTCTCTCCATGTGCGAAGGTATTTATGATCATCAAATCCTCGTCAACCATTACGACGTTATTATCTTCACTAATCCATTTGAATGGTACAGTACGTATTCGTCTTCCATTTTCATCAAAAAATTTCAAAGTCGGTCGAAACGCAACTCCTAGCCCTGCCTTTCGGTGACTAAGACTTAACTCAAGTCTGGCTGGTTTCCCTGCTGGTAATGGTGGTGGCGGAGGTGGTTGACCATCCTGTCCAGGTCCCCATAATCCTTGCATGAGTTCATTAAGGAAACGATTTTTCCAACGATCCAGTGCCTCGTTTATCTTGCTAATTTCATTCTTTGCTTCGCGATCATATTGACGTCGATCACGAGCTTCAAACTCTTTGGCATAGAGTTCAATCTGTTGGGACATAAAGCACTTTACCGCTCTAGTGAGCGGGCTTTTTGCTAATGGGCCTCTTTCATTTTGTTTGTAGGGTTCAAGAGCCTCCAAAAAGCATTCCCCATAAATACGGTCACGGTATGAAGATTGAACATCAAGATCTGAAACGGGATCATATCCAATGTGACCTGATTGAGCTTTGTAATTGACCACATGCCTTCCTTTTCGTTTCCATCGCATACTTACGTCCGAGGTTCTCAAGATTATTTGACCTTGGGGAAGGGATCCTTCGTTAGTCGTCGAGACTTGCTGTTCTGAAACAGGATCTTTCAAAATTTCCGGTATCGGAATAGTTCTGGGTTTCTCAGCCCCATCCATTGGTGGAATCTCTGGAAGCGCAAGTTCCTTTCCGTCATTTATCAATCTACCATTTGCAATGATATAAACCCTGCATATTCCTAGGGTCTGAATCATTTGTGGATGCTCTCGCAAGTTTTCGACCAAATGATCCACAGGTATTTTTTTCCCATATCCTTTTGGTCCTAAACCGCTAATGAGTGTAAAACCGTCTGTCGCTTTCAATGCTTCTAAAGCTGATTTTGGTAATATATCGAGCGGACACTTAAACTGGGCTAAAGTTTTCTCTAGCTCTTTCTGCAGATTCTCAACAGAAAAATCGCGTCCCCGTTGTCGATTGGGTATATAGCCAAATCGAATAGAGCCGGCTACCACGCCATAGCGGTTGCCTTTCCCTCTTTTCGCAGTATGAATCAATGCGTACTCATCGAACATTTGAGTCATATAACACTTGCCACCGTTGCCATGCCCACCCTGGATACCGGTTGTTTTGCTTCCACGTCGTGCCGCGTCAGGGTCTGCCCAAATTCTGAAATTATCTTCTATAACGTCACTCGTCATTCCCATAAAATCGAGACAAGAAATAGAAGAGCTCGCGTCCCTACGGCCATTATCTAAAATCACAACACTTATGCGCTTATGTTCAGGGGCATCTCCCCTGGCATAGGCATCAGCAGAATTTTTAAGCCATTCGGGTAGGCCGCTTTCGTGAGATTGAAATGCCCTACAGATCAGGCGGATTGCGCCCTCTTCATGTACCTTGATATCCTCATCGGGGGTGTAAGTGAGAGTTGCCACGTGCATCATGGAATCTCCAATTTATATAGTTGTGCGGTAGAATGCCCAGATAAAAAAAACGCACTCGCACGGCGTCTCCGTTTGCCATCGCATCGAGACTGTTTTGGATTACCTCTCTAACGAGAGCCTGGGCAGGGCGGTCGCTCGATTCTTCGTCAAAATATTCAGCCGTTACGGGATTTCTTTCTTTTTCGCCCGCTTGCTTTATGGGGAAGCGCCAAATTGCCATATTTCCTCCTAACCTCAATCCCCCGATTTATGATCGAAGTCGTATCTTTAAAATCAGACGTTCGCTTCAGAAAGTTTTTGCCATGCTGCAACAACCGCGTTGGGCAGTCTCGTTCCGTTCCTGATTGAATAGCCTCGCCTGCCATGCTGCTTGACAAGTCCGGCCTTCTTGAACCATGCCAACGCCACATATGCCTGGTATCCTGGAACCTCACTATTATCTCCGTCACTTCCGGGCCAGCAGGTTCACCCTCCGGAAGGTCTCGAAGCAGCGGCCGTCGGGTTGCAAGGTCGCCTCGATCATGCGTCGGACGACTTCATCTCGGAAACGTTGTTTGGCCTCCCCATCGAGACACTTCAAGAAGGGGACCAGGCTGGGCTGATCGATCCAGCGGACCAGCGCCGGCGCATCGGGAAATTGGCGGTCGGCAACCTCGCCCCACACCTCGGCCTCGCGGAAGGGCACCTCCCGCACCAGCTCCCTGTAAGCCTTGACCGCCGGCATGTACCAGGGCCACTCGAATTCCCGGAAACAGCCGGCAAACTCCTCGCGAGCCATCACCTCCCGGACCACCCGGATCAAGCTGGCGCAGTTGCCATCGCCAGCGAAGTTGAACCGCGCAAAGCCATCGCTCCGAAGCGCCTGGCGCACGCGGCGGAGCATCGACCGGTGGTCCTTGATCCACTGCAAGGTCGCATTGGAGACGACGACCTCGAACCCTTCTTGAAAGTCGAGGTCGCGGATGTCGAGAAGCCGGAAGCTCAGGTTGGGGCGCTCGTGCCCTTGGGCAGCCGCAGTCATGCTCTCGGAAGCATCGATGCCTACCACCTGACCCTGAGGGACCAGATCGGCCAGCCGCGCCGTCAAGGCGCCGTCACCGCAGCCGAGGTCGAGGATCCGCTCATTCCCTCGAAGCTTCAGCTCGGCGATCAGCCTCTCGCCCCATTCCTTCTGATGCGCCGATGCCTGCTGGTATTTTTCACCGTCAAACTCGTAAGCCATGAACCTTTCCTTCAAAGAGAGACGGAGCCCTTCCGGAAGCCGGTGCGGCCGAGGAAGGCGTTGACCAGCACCGGGCGGCCGGAACGGGCCAGCTCCCTGGCGCGCTCGAGGCCGGGGGCGATCTCCTCGTGCCGCTGGATGAGCAGCCCCTCGGCGCCGTAGCCTTGCGCCACGAGGTGGTAAGGGGTGCGGGCCAGCTGGGTGGCGACATCATCCTTGAAGATCTCCACCTGCTCGCGGGCAATCTGCGTCCAGGCCGCATCGGTGGCCACGACCGCGATCACCGGCAGGCCGTGGCGGCTGAAAGTGTCGAACTCGGCGAGGCTGTAGGCGGCGGCCCCATCGCCGTAGAGAATCCACACCTCCGACCGGGGGCGGCACAGCCGGGCCCCGAGGGCGAATCCAGCCCCCACCCCCAGCGTGCCGAACGGCCCGGGGTCGAGCCAGGAAAGCGGGGAGCGCGGCCGCACGATATAGGAGGCCGTGGCGACAAAATCGCCGCCATCGCCCACGATGATGCTGTCCTCCCCGATCGCCTTCTCGATCTCCTGGCAGAGGCGCACGGGATTGATGTATTCCGTCTCCCGCTGAGCTTCGGTCTCGATCTCCCCATCGCGGGCGGCGTCGCGGCGCCGGAGAATTTCCTGCCACGCCCCCCACTCGAGATGCGGCCCTCTCAGGGATGCGGCCAGCGCCACCAGGAAAGCGCCTGGATCGGCGCGGATGCCCAGATCGGGCCGGCGGTTCTTCCTCAAGTCGCAGGAGCTGCGGTTCACAGAGATTAACTCGGCCGAAAGGGGAATGTGACGGCCGTAGTCGAGCCGGAAATCGCAGGGCACGCCCGCTAAAACCACCAGGTCGGCCTCCTTGAGAGCTAGCTTCCTCTGGTGGCGCGCCTGGAGCGGCTCCCGGCCCAGGAGCCCCCGGGCCATGCCCGAGAGGTAAGTGGGGATGCCCAGGGCCAGCACGGCTTGCCGCAGCTCCGCGGCCTCGTGCGGCGCGAGGAGAGCCTGGCTGCCCGCGAGCAAGACCGGGCGCCTGGCCTGCTTGAGCAAGGCGGCGGCGCGATCCACCTCAGCCGGCTCGGGCCGGGGGATGGCGATCTCCGGAGCGCCAGCAGGAGGGACATTCGGCCCCGGGGCGAAGATCCGCCTCAGATGCCATTGGAGGTATCGGTTGAATAGCTTCCCGCCGAAGCTCTTTGGGGCTTTCTCGGAAGCAAGGCCGTACCATTCCCGGACCAGCTTCTCGGGGTAGAGCAGATCGACCGGCAGCTCCACGAAAACCGGCCCGGGAACGCCGGCCGGAGCGAGGTTGAAGGCTCGCTCCAGGGCCGGGATGATCCCTCGGACGGCGCGGACCGTTTCGGCCGATTTCACGTGCGGCCGCATCAGCGCCATCTGATCGATGTCCTGCAGCGCCCCGCGCCCTTTGAGGATGGTGGCCGTGGCGCCGCCCAGGATCACGACGGGCGACTGGGCGAGCTGGGCGTTCTTCACCGCGGTGATGGTGTTGGTCAGGCCGGGCCCGGCGGTGACCGCGGCCACCCCCGGCGCGCCGGTGAGGCGCGCGACCGCATCGGCCGCGAAAACGGCCGTGGCCTCGTCGCGGACATCGATCACCCGCAGCCCCCGCTGCCGGCAGGCCACCACCACGGGGGAAATGTGGCCGCCGCACAAGGTGAACAGGAACCGCGCCCCGTGCCGGGCCAGCGTTTCGGCGATGAGAAGGCCGCCGTGGAATTCGGGTTGGCCAGGCATCGGATTTTCCATGCAGATGGAATCGTACCTGTGCCTTCGGTCACTAACAAGCCCCTTCCACCTGCCGACAATGCATTTCCCATGAATCCGGCTCCGCTGCCCGCGCTGTCACATGCCTGGCCGCTCCCCTCGCGGCCGCGGCCGATCGTCATCATCGGCGCGGGCGGCATCGTCAACGACGCGCACTTGCCCGCCTACCGCAAGGCCGGCTTTCCCGTCGCCGGCATTTTCGATATCGATGCCGCGCGGGCGCAGGCCGCGGCGCGGAAATTTTCGATCCCCCAGGTGTTCGCGGCGCTGGAAGAGGCGGCGGCGCAGCCCGGCGTGGTGTTCGACCTGGCCGTGCCGCCCGAGCGCACCTTTGGCGTTCTCGAACAGCTGCCGTCGGGCGCCGCGGTGCTGATGCAGAAGCCAATGGGCACGGATCTGGAGGAAGCGCGGCGGATCCGCCGCCTCTGCCGCGACCGGAAGCTGACCGCGGCGGTAAATTTTCAGCTGCGCTTTAGCCCGATGATGCTGGCAATGCGCGACGCGGTGGCGAAGGGGCTGCTCGGCCCGATCCTGGACCTGGAAGTGCGTCTCAACCTGCGCACCGCGTGGGAGCTCTTTCCGTTTTTGAAAAAACTGGACCGCGTGGAGATCCAGGTCCACTCCATCCACTACCTCGACTGGATCCGCTCCCTACTCGGCGAGCCGCGCGGGGTTTATGCCCGCACATTGCCGCATCCGAGCTTCCCGTCTTTGAAGAGCACCCGGAGCAGCATCATCCTCGATTACGGCGAGGCGGTGCGCTGCTGCCTCTCTCTCAATCACCATTTCGAGTTCGGCCCGAAACACGAAGCGGCGGCGGTCACGGTGCAAGGATCAAAGGGCGCGGGCATAATCACGCTGGGGCTGCTGCTGAATTATCCGGACGGAAAACCGGAAACCGTGGAGCTGATCACCGATGGGAGCGAGTGGACCCAGGTGCCCATCGAGGGCCGCTGGTTCCCACATGGATTCATCGGCAGGATGGCCAACGTGCAGCGCTTCGCCGCAGGCGAGGATGCGGAGCTGATCGCCAGCGTCGAGGACGCCTTCAAGACCATGGCGCTGGTGGAAGCGTGCTACCAGTCCAGCGCGAGCGGCGGCACGCCCATTCCAGAGTGAGGAAAGAGATCGCTGAGCCATGTCCAGCACGAAGACGGAATGGCGCTTGATTGACGCCCACCAGCACCTGTTTTATCCCGAGCGGTTCACCTACGCCTGGACGCGCGGCAATGCCGCGCTCAACCGCGCTTTTCGCATGGACGACTACCTCGCCGCAGCCGGAGGTACCGGGATCACGGCGGCGGTCTTCATGGAAGCGGATGTGGACGAGGCGCAGATGCTCGCCGAGGCGAAATTCATGACTGCGCTGGCCGAACGCCATGACAACCCGCTCTGCGCTCTCATCCCCTCGTGCCGGCCCGAGAAGCCCGGCTTTCGCGCCTATCTCGAGGCGCTGGCCGCCAATCCGCGGGTGAAAGGCTTCCGCCGCATCCTCCACACCTCGCCGGATGAACTGTCGCAGTCCGCCTCGTTCGCGGAAAACGTCCGCGCCCTGGCTGACTATAGCTATACCTTCGATCTCTGCGTGCTGGCGCGGCAGCTCCCGGCGGGGATCGCCCTGGTGCGGAGGTGCCCCGATGTCCAGTTCATCCTCGACCACTGCGGCGTGCCGGACGTGAAAGGACAGGCGCTGGATCCGTGGCGCGAGCATGTCCGCGAGCTGGCCCGGATGCCCAACGCGGCTTGCAAGATCTCCGGCCTCATCGCTTACGCCGACCCGCGGCAAGATCTGGCGGCGCAAATCCGGCCCTTTGTCGAGTTCAGCATCGAGCGGTTCGGTTGGGATCGCGTGCTCTGGGGAAGCGACTGGCCGGTCTGCACGCTCACTTCTTCGCTGCGAGGCTGGGTGGATGCCGCGCTCGCCCTGACTCGAGGCGCCAGCGCCGGCGAGCAGGAAAAATTCTTCTCCGCCAACGCCCGGCGCCTCTACCGGCTTTAATCCTTTGGCCACGGCTGCGATCTCGAAAATCTTGCCCCTTCACTTTGAAATTACCTCCTTCTGAAGGAACAGCGCCCAATCCCTGGCGTTCGGGGCCGAGAGCTTCAAGAGCCCACCTCCCCGGGCCGCGAACTTCTCGCCCCATGTGCCCACCTGCGGATCAAACCAGCACGATTCAAGGTCGCCAGCAAGGCTGGTCAGGTCAAGCGTGAATTCCCCACCTGCCGGCAGATAGGCGGCCAGAGCACTCGCCGAAGCCAATGCGAAAGCGTGACCCGACTTGACCAACATGTCGCCAGGCAGCATCTCCCAGGGCTTGAGCCGCTTCATTAATCCGGCAAGATGTCCGATCTGCAGGTGCAGCCTAGCGCGTTTATCTGGCGCTGGCTGGACGCGGAACTCCAGGCTGTCATCCATGTAATTGAAGTGCCCGCCGCTCAGTACAGCCGCCCACATGGCCTTGCGGATGTCATCGTCGCTGTCATGGATGGTCCAGTCGGTATCGAAGATCAGGGGCTGAAGGAGATGGCGTTTCTCGAGCAGGGCGGAGTGGATGATCTTCGGGTCCCACTTCTGGACGACGTTGCTATGGCTCAATAGGTCCAAGGGCATGAGCACGTGCCGGCGCGGCATGGCGAGTTCGCATTCCCGGAAGAACACGCACAGTTGCCGTTCCCACTCCTCGTTGTAGTAGTTCTCGTTGGCGATCTCGATCAAGATGTTGTCGAAGTCATTGAACGTATCGGCGAGCTTGCGGAGGTAGGCCTTTTGAAACTCTAGCGCCCTGGGATTTCCCAGGGAGCAGAAGCCCTGCCGGCCATCGGTGCCGGTGCCGGTACGTCGCGGGTCGCCGTCGACGCCGTTGATGTTGTTGTCCCGATGGTAGGCATGGAGCTTCCACAGGTGCCCATGTTTGAGCATCCAGGCATCCATGGTGATGAGCTGCAGGAAGAGGCCGCGATCGCGGGCGGCGGCGCAGAAATCACGAAGGCGATCGAAGAAGGGCGGATTGAACCGGGCCAGATCGTATTTTGACCGGCCGTCGTTGGCGGTCCCGGGGCCGGGGCGGAGGAACGGTTCAATGTGCAGTTTGTTATCGGGTTCGGGGAACTCCTCGCAGCCCCACCAGAGCCAGATGCGCGCGAAATTCAGTCCCCTGGCCTTGAGAGCGTCGAATTGCGCTTTGTAGTTGAAGTCCGCGTCCGAGAACGTCCCCCAGGTGTAGTCGCCAATGAGAAGGAGCGGTTTGCCGTCAGGGCTTTGAAAGTAGTGCGGCTGTTGCGGGTGGATGCGCAGGGCGGGGAGAGCGTTCTGATGGCCTTGAGCTGAGGCGGCAACTGCACCGCGCAGCCGCTCCAGCGCTTCCGCAGCGTATTCTCGTACCAGCGCATGGTCCTCCTTCGCCAGGGCTTCCAGGTTTGCGATGCTTCCAATGACCCTCAGCTTCCCGAGAGCCCAAGCGGCCTTGGCCCGGAGGCCCGGCAGTGGATCTTGCAGCGCCCTGGTGAGCGGCACCCCCGCGCGGTGGTCGCCCGACCACCCCAGGGTCCACACCGCCCATTCACGGGCCAGCGGGTTCGCCTGGGGATTTTCCAGAAGCGCGATCAGGGGCTCCACCGCAGGCTTGCCAAGGCGCAGCAGAGCGTACATCGCTTTCTGCCGCCGCCAGGGTTTCGGGTGGCCGAGAAACTCCAGAAGTACGGAAATCACCGTCGGCGGCGGAAAGTATCGGGTCAGCCGGATGTAATCCTGGTAAGTGTCATCCGCTGGTTCCCAGGCGTAAGCTTTCGCCGCGGCCAGCGCCCTGGCAGCGCCGGTTTTGGCCGCCGCGTTGAGGGCCGGCACCCGGACAAAAATCGTTTCCAGCAATCGGTCTGGTTCCGGCAGTTCCTGGGCTGAGAAACACGCCAGCAAAAACTCGAGCGCCTCATCTCCGCCAATTTCCCCCAGCGCCCAGTAGCAAGCGTACAGTACTTGAGGCAACGCCCAGTACATCGCGCTGTTGTCCCGAAAGAAGTATCCATCCCTCGTGAAACCCTTGGCCCGTTCGACAAAACACAGGAGATGTTCCCTGACCTTTGCCCGCTCTTCCCTGGCGATCTCCTGGAGCGGCGCCAGTGCGCGCACGGAACCGATGCGCCCCAAGGCGCGGGCGGCTTCGACACGGACCTTTTCCTGCTCCTGCCGGTTGCCGAGGAGCGCCAGCAGGCGGGGGACGGCTATATCAACCTTGAGCTTCCCCACCGCGTAGGCAGCCGCGGCCCGTAGCTCTGTCTCGGAGCGGTCTAGCGCGGCATGCACGATCGCCGTTGTCTTTGCTGCCTCGGTATCTTGCCCGAGAGCTCCGGACATTCGACCCAGAGCGCGGGCGGCTGTGGCCTTCGCCTCGGCTGTAGCATGAGGATCTTCCAGGAGAGCTGAAAACGTAGCGGCCGCTCGATCCGCAAAATTTTTCCTGAGCCGGGCGGCGGCAATCAGTCCCAGGTCGCCACCACCCCGAAGCTGTTCAACCAGGGCGTTGAAATCAAGATCTTCGACCCGGTAGTCGCGGCTGAGCACCGGCATCCTCACCTCGCGCTTCGGCACGTCCCGGTGCAGCACGTCGAGGAGCACCCGCGGATCGTCTACCCAGACCGTGTTCCCGGCAAACTGCCTGACAATCTGCCGGATTCGTTCACGGTCGCCATCAAACTCGGTGATCCACCGTTGGGTGCCGACGAGGGATCCGAAATTGCCAACCCACCCATAATAGACCACGCTCTCCGCGTCATGCTTCCTCAAAAGCGTCCGTACCATCGCGGGCGTGACGTTCTCCTTGATGTCCAGGGTCAGGCGCACCCCGTTCAGCTTGCAGAACTCCAGCACGTCCTCGAAGAGGGGCAACCGCTCGTCCTTGAAGCGCGGGTCGTACCAGTCGCCGAAGTCGATATCATTGATCTCTTCCCAGAGCCAATCCCCGGAAGCGCCCATGACCTCGCCGTTCCTGGGGTCCAGAAAAGGATCATGGATGAGGATGATTTTTCCGTCCCTGGTGGCGTGCAGGTCCACCTCCAGGGTCACCGCTTCGCCGGCTCCCCACTCCACCGCCTGCTTGAGTGCGGCCCAGGTGTTCTCTGGAGCCCCCTCGAGCGCCTGGCGGTGGACAATCAGGTAGGTCTGGCGCGATGGTCCCTCATCCCCAGAAAAACTCTTGGGGAGGGCAAAGATGAGTAAAATCATCGCCTTCAGAATGGGATGGCGGGCATGGCAAAGGAAAAAATTGGTCACGTGCCTCCCGAGATGACATACGCCAGGAGGTCGAGGATCTCCTCCTCGGTGAGCGTGTTCAGGAGGCCCAGGGGCATGAGCGACACCTCGGAAGGCAAACGCTGCCGGATCTTGGCGAGCGGGATCACGATCGGCTCCTCCTGCCTGTCCCCCGACGGCGCGGTGCGGACGCGCAGCTCCTGGTCGTTCTGGTCAACGACGATCCCCGCCACGATCCGGCCGCCGGAGAGCACGAAAGCGTAGGCTCGGTACTGCTCGATGATCACCTTCGAAGGCTCGATCATCTCGTTCAAAATATCCAGCGTTGACATCTTCCCATCGGCCATCTTCTTTTTGACCTCGGCCAGATCCGATCCGACCTGGCCGCCGATGCCGTTCATGCGGTGGCACTGGGCGCACGGCAGGGCGTTGAAGAGCTGCCGGCCGCGGGCGAGGTCGCGGCCGTGTCGTACATGCTCCAGCTTCCCCGCCAGGTCCTCGACCTTCCAAGCTTGCACGAAGGGCCGCACCTCTCCCAGGGGAACCGGCGCCACGGCCAGGGCTTCCGGCGGAACATCGTCGAGGCTGCGGACGACGCGCATCGCGCCGTACATCCTCCGCCAGTGGCCGGGGAAGGTGCAGACGAAGGGATAGTCATCCAGCTCGGCCGGGGCCGTGAAGCTCAGCTTGTCCGTCTGCTGAGGCTGGAGCAGCCGGGTGGCGTGCAGCACCTCGGGTATGCTGGGGACGAAGTTCCTGGCGAACCCGTTCGGATCGGCGGCCATCTTCTCGGCCTCGAGGCCGACTTTTTCCAGCGCCCCCGGCTTCGTGATGGCCAGGTTGTGCGGCATGATGTCGATGTTTTCAAAGACGATCTCGACCGGCTTCCCGGCCTCGACGTAGATCTGCGTCCGGTCGAAGAGCATGAGGTTCGGCACCGGCCGGATGATGATCACCGGCACGCCCAGCTCGCGCAGCGCCCGCCGGACGGCTTGAGCCCGCTCGGCGGGCAAGAGCGCCGCCAGGTCGCTGCCCAGCTGCAGAGCGTCCCGAGCCGCTGCCGAGGTCCGCTCCTCGGCCGGCAGCTTGCCGGCGTAGCTCAAGATGGCCTCGATGAGCGGCTCGATCCCCTCGCTGGGCCAGCGGCTCGAGGGCAGGCGGCTGATGGCCCGCACGGCGGCCGGGCGCAGGTCGCCCCGGCAAATGAACTCCGCCAGCGTCTTGAACGTCCCCTCCTCATCCCGCCCGGTGCTGATGATCGCGTTCATCGCCGCCCGGCGGATCGATCCCGCGGGATCGCCGCTCAGCTCGAAGCGCGCTTTCTCCGCCGGCGCGGGATTGTCGCTCATCTTAACGATCGCCTCGCGGCTCGAATCGAGGATGGCGATCTGGAAGCCCTCGAGCCGTCCCGCGTACTGGCCGTTCCCCTCGGTGCGGTTCCACACCACCAGGGCGTCAATCTTCCGCTCGGAGCGCAGGTCGAGCTCCCACCACGGCCGCTCCTCATCCTCGCGGGTGTGCGTCTGCCCGCCGTCCCCGTAGCGCCCGCTGGTGTTGCCATCGATGGCCTTCGAGGGGGGGCCGTTGAACGCCTCGCTCGACTGCCTGGCCGCTCCGGCCGTCGCGATGTTGACCCCCTCGCTCAAAACTTCCACCTCGGCCAGGGTCAGCGTGCCGCGCCGCGGCAGCTCGATCCGCACGTAGCGCCCCGACACGCCCTTATCGGCCTCCGCCTGGACCGCGAGAGGAGGCGGCAGGCCGAAGAGCAGCGGCTGGATGCGCTCGTGGGCCGATCCCCGCAGCTTGACGTCGGCGATCAGCGGCACGGCTTCAAGAAAGTCTTGCAGGGCGCGGATCGATCGCCCGGCCTGCTGCCACACCGGATCGATGGAGCCGGTGGCGGTCACGAGCGCGACGTAGGCGACCTGCCGCGCCAGCGGACGGCGGGCTTCCTCGGACAGCTTGACGAGTCGGCCCCAATCGCGCCGGAGGTCAGCCGACGGCTGCTTGGTCAGAAGGTGGGCGAGGTCGCTGAGGACATGCTCGGCGTGCGCGCTGTCGCTGGAATCCAGGCGCTGGATGGCGGCAAGCAGCTCCGCCGTCACAGCGGTCTTGTTCAAGCCGGCGAGGCCCTTCAACGCCTCCTCCCGGTGGTCGGGGATGACGTCGCCGCGGGAGAGCATCGCCAGGTAGACGAGCGGCGTCCGCGGCAGCTTGATCAGCTCCGCCGTGCTGATCTTCTCGAGCAGGTAGTCGACGCCGGCAGGATTGTCGGCGGCGATCGAGGCCCCCGCGGCGACCGCCTTCTTCCAGTAAGGCTCGAGCTGGACCATGGTCTCCTTGAGGGTGTAGGTCAGGTAATAGTCCATGGAATGCTTGAGCGCCGCGAGCGCGACCTCGGCAGCGCGGGCTTCGCGGAAGAAGCTGCAGGCCCGCACCGCCTCGAGGCGGACGCGCGGATAGGGGTCCTCGGCCTGCTCCTTCAAGAGGCCAAGCGGATCGGAGACGCGGTCGCGCCAGTAGCACAGGACGCGCGTCGCCGCGGCGCGGGCCCGGTAATCGGGCGATCGGAGCAGGCGCAGGAGCAGCTCCTCGTTGACGGCGTTGTGGTACTGGTGGACCCACAGGGCTTCGAGCAGGTGATGCTCGTAGTCCGCATCGCTCTTATCGAGCGTCTCGATCCACCGCTTCACGGCGGCGATCACCTCCGCCGAGCCGCGGCCGCCCAGCTCGATCTTGGCGCGGTAGCGGACGCGGTTCTCCGGCTCCTTGAGGAGGTCGAGGAGCTTATCGATCGGCTCGCCGGCGATCCGGACCGGCTGGAGAAGCGGCCGGCCAGGATAAGTGACGCGGTAGACGCGGCCGTGGGATCGGTCGCGGCTCGGATCCCGCAGGTTGTGCTGCATGTGGCCGATGATCGGATTTTGCCAATCAAGGAAGTAAAGGGCGCCGTCCGGGCCGATCTCCAGGTCGGCCGGTCGGAAGTTCGGGTCCGATGACTGCACGATGGGATCGACCTCGAGGCCGGTGAAGCCGGAGTCCTTCTCGACCATGCGGTACTGGAGGATGCCGAGAAAGCCGATGACGTTGGCGTCGAGATAGTTCCCCTGCAGCTCTTCGGGGAAGTGCCGGCTGGAGAGGATCTCCGTACCGGGGCACGGCCGCGTCCGCTGCTGGAAGAACGGCTCCATGCCCGCGTGCTTGCGCGGGAAATCGATGCGGCCGGAGAAGGCGGGGGCGTAGTAGTTGACGTTGCCGGTGCCGTCGGTGACGAAATCCTGGCCCCAGCGGTCGAAGACGTGGCCGTGCGGATTGGCGAAGGCGTAGGAGACGTAGACCTCGAACTTCTGGGCGCGGGGCTCGTAGCGGAAGACGCCGGCGTTGGCGCAGCGCTGCGGCGGGCCGTAAACGGTTTCCACCTGGGTGTGGTGGAAGGTCCCCTCCTGGAAGTAAAGGGCGCCGCCCGGATCGAGCGTGAAGCTGTTCATGGTGTGGTGCGTATCGGCCGAGTCGAGGCCGTTCAGGACCCGCTCGCGGTAGTCGGCGACGTCATCGCCGTCGGTGTCCTTGAGGAACATCAGGTCGGGAGCCTGGGCGACGAGCGCCCCGCCGTTGTAGAACTCGAAGCCCGTCGGCACGTGTAGCTTGCCGGCAAAGGCCTTGCACCGGTCCGCCTTGCCGTCGCCGTCGAGGTCATCGATAATCAAAAGCTTGTCTTCCATCTCCTCCTTCGGCTTCCAGTGCGGGTAGGAGGGCATCGCCGCCACCCACAGCCGGCCCTTGGGATCGAAGGCCATCTGTACCGGCTTGGCTAGCTCGGGGAACCTCTCCTCCGAGGCGAAGAGGTTCACCTTCATCCCCGGGTGTACGGTCATCTTGCCGATGGCCTCCTCAGCGCCGAGGAAGATATGAGCGCCGTCGGGGCCGCGTCCAGGAAGGTTGGTCTTCACGGGAATGAAGGGCGGGGTGTTGGAATCATCGACCTGAAGCTCCTCCCCCCGCGCCGCCGCCCAGATTATTTTATCGCGGTTGGCGGTCATGACGTCAAGGACTTCCATCTCGCGCTGCATGACCTCGCGGTTGGTCTGCCCGTCGACGAACTTCAGGTCGGCGCGGCCGCCGTAGATCGAGTAGCCGTCGACGGTGCGGTAGCGCTCGAACCAGGTGAAGTTCTTCTCGAGCACGGCGGCGCGGATCCTCTCGAGCCGGGGCGGGTCGCGCTCCGGCGCGGGCAGGCCGGAGAACAGGGCCCGCTCGATCGCCGGGGCGAGCATCCGGTCGCCGTATTCGTTGAGATGGATGCCATCGATGGTGAGCGGCTTCTCGATTTTACCATGAAGCTCCCGGCTCGCGGCGAAGAGGTCCACGAAAAGCACGTTCTTTACCCGGGCAACCTCGGCCATGGCCTCGGCGTAGATTTTCAAGTTCGGGTTGTTTTCGCTGCCATCGGGCAGGTTGGGATCGTGGAGGTTCTCGTGGGCGAGGGGCGAGAAGAGGACCAGGCGCGGGGCGCTCCGGCCGTTGTACTTCTGGCCGAGGGTATGCTGGATGAACTCCTCGAGGTCCCGCTTGAACTTGTCGAGGCCGGCCGGGCCGCCGAAGGACTCGTTATGGCCGAAGAAGGCGAAGATGACGCCGGCCTGGTTGAAGCGGAGATGGTCGTCGGGGCTGCCGAAGTTCGCCGAGCGCAACCGCAGCGTCAGCTCATCGCCCGGGAAGGCGAGGTTGCGGAAGACCAGCTCGTGCCGGGGGAACCGGCCGTGGATGAGCGCCTCGAGCCAGCCGTGATGCTGCATGCGCTCGGCCAGGGCGTTGCCGATGATGCAGATGCGGTCGCCTTTCTCGAGGTCCAGCGGGGCGGCATGCAGGGCCGAGGAGAGGACGGCGGCCAGCAGAGCGCTGATATGCCATTTCATGAAGTCGTTCCTTTATTCCAGCCTAAATTTCGGGGCGCTTAAATCCACCTATTGTCGATGGCAGGGAGCGAGATGGGAAGAGTCTTGTTGGCGGCGGCCCGGAAGCCCGCTCACCAGGGATCGTACCAGTGATGCCGTTCCGCCGGGCGGAACCTCCGGAGTTCCTCTGGGCCGGGCGTTTCCAAGCAGAGGACCTGCCAGGCCGCGGCCTGGACGAAACACTCCTGGGCGCCGGTGGCGATCCCGACCGCCCACTCCTCCCCGGAGGCCCCGTCGATGATCCGGAAGGCCAGCCTCGCCGGCGGCCCGCCTTTCTGCGCCCCGCGCGGATAGATGGCCAGGTAGCGGCCATCCTGGGACAGGCTCGCCTCCTCCTTCTCGTCCGGGCGCAGGGTCTTCCCGCCGGCATAGCGGAAGAAGCTCCCCTCCCAACGGAAGGCCCCGGCCTCCCCGGGCTCCTCCGCCCGCGCCTTCCTCAGCGCCGCGGCTTCCTCCGACCACCACTCCTCGGGGATGTCGAGGCCGGGATTGTGATCGTAGACCGAGGGCAAGATCAGCTCCGTCCCCGCAACCCATTCCCCCAGGGCTTGACCGCGATGGTTTCGCCCGGCTTTCCGCCCAGGAGATCGAACCAGAAGAGCCGCCGGGGCCCTCCGCTCTTCTTCCTCCCGGCCTCGACCTCGCCCATGGCCACCCCGCACCCGCCGAAGAGGGGCGTGAGGAAGCGGCAGTACTGGTCCGCCCCGGGAGCCTCGAACACCTTCTGGAGCCCCGCCTCGGGGCGGGCAGGATCGAAGACGTAGTACAAGGTCTGGTCATCCGTCTGGTAATTTTCGTTGCTCTGGCCGACCTCGGCAAGGAAGAGGGGGCGGGGGAGAGGGCCGGCGAGGGCGCGGCCAGCCGGCCAGTCGATGACCTGCTGGTGGGATTCAAGCCTTCCTTCCTCGCCGGTCAAGCGATGGGAAGCGAGGGCGAGGATCAAGGCGAGGGCGATTTCCCGGCGCATCGAGCTATTCCTTGCCGGTATTTTTATCCCAGCGCTGCGTGCGCACGGCCAGG
This sequence comes from Planctomycetota bacterium, assembly GCA_016209605.1. GTDB lineage: Bacteria > Planctomycetota > UBA8108 > UBA8108 > JACQVS01 > JACQVS01. The sequence continues at coordinate 7,610 of JACQVS010000036.1, read as the reverse complement.
CGATGCTGGCCATGGCAGTCGGTGCAGTACTTCTTCTCCGGACTCCCGGCCACCACCCCGGCATGTTCAGAAGAAAACTTGCCATGGCACTTGCCGCAGGCCGCGTTGACCTTGTCCCTGGGGTAGAGGATGTCGGGCGGGGTAATGTTGTTCTCGTCGCTGCAATGGGCGGTCGATTTTCCATGGCAAGTTTCACAGCCGACGCCGGCACGGGCATGGGCCAGCACCACTAGCTCCTCTTCGAAGTTCAGGTGGCAAACATAGCACCGGCTGTTGTCGGCGGGTAGAGCGGCGGGCGAGGCCGAGGCCATCGCCGGCTGGCCGGCTTTCTCTCCCGGCGACGGCGGACCATCCCCGCCGGGCGAACGGGAGGCTTGGCAAGCGGCCGCCGCCAGGGCCGCGAGGGCCATGATGGTCATCCAGCTGGACCGCTTCACCGGCACTCTTTCAGCCGCTCGTGTCAGACATACTCCCAGTTTTTCAGCCATTGGTAATTGCCGGGCAGCTTGGCCCACATCTCCTCGGCGGCCTTCTCCAGCTCAGCGCTTTCCTTGCCATCGAGCTGGCGGCGCTCCTTGACCGCCATGGCAACGTTATCTACCTGATGGGTATTGATCAATCCCGGAATGGGCGCCGTGATGGCGGGGTTGCAGAGGATGTGACGGATGGCCAGGCGGGCCCGGCGGTCATCCTCCTCAGCGTCCGGGCTTTCAGGAGAGCTGTCTCCTTTGAAGAGCGAGTTGCTGGCGAAGGGCTTGATGCCGAAGCAGCCGATATCGTGCTTTTTGAGCGCGTCGAACAGGCTGTCTTTGGGCAAAACCTTGCTCTTCGCTGTATAGGGGGTGATCCCGACCAGCAATCAGGCAGCAAGAAAGACTGCCACGAAATTTTATAAATGGAATCCATCCGGTTGACTATGACCACGGTCACAAAAGGCCCTCCCGCCAGCATGGGAACTTGGCGTTGCTCCCAAAGGGGACTATGGTCCCTTTGACATTTTCAGGGCTTTCCGCGCTCCTCGCTTTCCTATTTCTTCAAGGAATGCTAAAATTTCACCAAAGCAGGAAACCTGAAAATGGCCGAAACGACCATTCGCCTCCACGTCGAGCCCCTGGATGAAGGGGGTTTTGTCGCCACCAGTCCCGATGTCCCGGGCCTCGTGGCCGAGGGCCGCAGCCTCATGGAGGTCACCGAAATTGCCCAGGGTCTGGCGCGAAAAATACTGGAATCTTGCCTCGAAAACGGCGACGCGATCCCCCCAGCTCTCTCAAAAATGGTGACCGGCCCGATCAACGACCTTCTAATCCCCGTGAGCCTCCGGTGATGGGACGGCTGTCAGGCTTCAAGTACCACGAGTTGATGCGGCGACTGAGAAAGTTCGGCTTCGACATCGATCTACCGGGGCCCGGAAAACATGAAGTGTGGAGGCAGGCGAGCACCGGGCGAAAGGTGACCATCCCCCACCATACTCGCGAGCTGGCCGAGGGAACTTTGCGCGCCATCCTGAAAGAAGCCGGCATCGAGGTCGAAGACTTCCTGAGAGGTTGAAGGTCCGCATTGCTGGAAAACGTTATTCAGTCTTTACAATAGCTCGATCTTGGCTCTGAGACCAGGAGCCGTTGCAAAGGCGGCATCGCGCGTGACGAGAGGGACCTCAAACACCTCGGCCAGCGCCAGATAAACCGCATCATAGGCCGTCAAGTTGTGGCGCAGCTCCCAGACCCGAGGCAGAAGAAAGTCATGAGGGTATTTGATGAGCGCCATGTCGGCGAAATCGCTCAACGCCTCCCAGGCCCTTTGATCATCCCGCCCACCGGAGGCGTTGTACCGCCGCAAAACCTGGGGCACCTCGACGTCAATTAAATGTGGGGCCAGGAGGATTTCGCCGGGCCGGAAAATACGATCGGACACCCTTCCGGCGATCCGAAGCGGTCGACTAAAATAGGCCGAATCGTTCCAATATTACCCATGATCCGGCCGTGGCCGGGAGCCAGAGATGGACATCGAGATTCGCCTAGAGACCTTACCTGATCGCCTGGCCATCCAGCGCATCCATTTACTCGCTTTCGCCAGTCCTGACGAGGCCAGGCTGGTCGAGGCTTTACGGATTGGAAGATACGTCCGGGTCTCGCTGGTGGCCGAGGTGCTTGGCCAGATCGTCGGGCATGTCCTCTTCAGCGACCTCCCCATCCACACCGGGAAAGTCGCCATTCCTGCCTTGGCCCTTGCGCCCCTGGCCGTCCTCCCGGATTTCCAGCGCCGAGGCATCGGCTCAGCCATCGTGCGCATCGGCCTGGATGAATGCCGGAAACGCGGGCATAAAATCGCCGTCGTTCTGGGAAAACCAAGCTTCTACCAGCGGTTCGGATTTTCGGCGGAGCTGGCCAAAAGGCTGGACTCTCCGTTTGCCGGCGAGGCCTTCATGGCCGTTGAACTCATCCAGGGGGCGCTTGAGGGCGTTCGGGGCCAGGTGCGGTATCCCCCTCCCTTCGGCGCTTTTTAGCTCAGCTACCCAGCCGACGACGACTCGGCAAAATATCCATCGAAACAATTTGATTTTCAGTCCGCCATCTTTTGAGATGGCGATACTGAAGAAATCATAGCTTGCAATTCGTTCGCCCCGTGCCCTTGACTGATGAACCATCTCAAGCGCGTTGGCATCTTCTGCGGATCGAGCATGGGGGCGCGCCCGGAGTACGCCGCTATCGCCCGCCGGATGGGCCACGCCCTGGCCCGCCGCGGCCTTGGCCTGGTTTATGGCGGCGGCGGCGTGGGCCTCATGGGAGTGGTCGCCGACGCCGCCCTCGCTCAAGGGGCCGAGGTCATCGGCGTCATCCCCAGAGGGCTGGCCACCAAGGAGCTGGCGCACGGCGGGCTCACCCATATGCACGTCGTCGGCACCATGCACGAGCGCAAAGCCCTCATGGCCGACCTCGCCGATGCATTCATCGCCCTGCCCGGCGGCCTGGGGACCCTGGAGGAGCTGTGCGAGATCCTCACCTGGGCCCAGTTAGGGCTGCACCGGAAGCCCTGCGGCCTGCTCAACGTCCTGGGCTACTTCGATCCGCTCCTCGCGCTCCTTGACCACGCCGTTGAGGAAGGCTTCGTCACGACCGACCATCGATCGCTGGTGGTGCAGGAGGCCGATCCAGACCGGCTGCTCCACCGCTTGAACACTTACCAGCCCCCCCAGTTCAAGCGCTGGGTGGAGCGGGAGGAGACCTAATCTATCCATGAAACCATGCCGGATACTCTCCCATCAGGATCGGACCATCCTGTTCGCCGCCTTTCTCTCCGTCTCTCTGGCCTCAACTGCCGCTGGGCAGAACAACCAGGACCGGCCGGCGCCGGAAACGGGCGAGCCGGCCTGGGTCGAGCCGCTGCGGCGGGTCCACGCCCGCTTCCACGGAACTCCCGGCACGCTCGCCCAGTTCGGCGACTCCATCACGGTGACCATGGCCTACTGGACGCCGCTGTCCCACCAGCCGAAGAACCTGAGCCCGGCGGCCCGAGAGGCGCTGGACCTGGTGCGCGGCCACCTGCGCCCGGAGTGCTGGCGCGAGTGGAAGGGGGCCGAGTTCGGGAGCGAGGGCGGCATGACCAGCGCCTGGGCGCTCGAGAACGTCGAGCGCTGGCTCGAGAAGCTCAAGCCCGAGGCGGCGCTCATCCTGTTCGGCACCAACGACCTCCACCAGATGGACGCAGACCGGTACGAGAGGCAGTTGCGGGAGGTGGCGAAGAAGTGTCTCGACCGGGGTACGGTGGCGATCCTGAGCACCGTTCCGCCCCGCAGCGGCCACTTGGAGAAGGCCCGCGCCTTCGCGGCGGCGGTGCGGAGGATCGGCCGGGACCTCCAGGTCCCGGTGATCGACTACTTCGAGGAGGTCATGAAGCGGCGGCCCGTTGACTGGGATGGCTCGATGGAGAAGTTCAAGAACCAGCCGGGGGATGAGTACCAGGTGCCGACCCTCATCGCCCGGGACGGCGTGCATCCCTCGAATCCTTCCTCGCACGCCAACGACTGCTCGGAGGAAGGGCTGCGGACGAACGGCTACGCGCTGCGCAATTACCTCTCGCTCCTGGCTTACGCCGAGGTGCTGAAGCGGGTCATCAAAGCTCCGCCGCCTCTCCGGGCGGGCGAGGGCCTGAGCCCCAGCCCTCCTGGCCTCCCCTGGCTGCCGCGCGCTCCGGCCCTTCCGCCGCCCCGCGGCGAGGTCATCCGCGCGGCCGGCGTCGAGGAGCTTTTCCAGGCCGCGGAGCGCGTCCCGCGGGGCGGGACCATCCTCCTCGCCGACGGCCGCTACGAGATGCCGCGCTATTTCGCGCTCCACACCGACGGGGTGACGCTGCGCGGCGAGTCGGGGGACCGGACCAAGGTCATCCTCGACGGCAAGACCAGCCAGCACGGCGAGCTTTTCGGCTTCCACGGCTGCTCCGAGGTCACCGTCGCCGACCTCACCATCCAGAACGCCCGGTTCAACGGCTTCAAGATCAACTCCGACCTTGGCGCCCGGCGGATCACCATTCACAACTGCGTGGTGCATAACATCTGGCAGCGGGGAGTCAAGGGGCCGAAGACGCCGGAGGGAGGATCGCAAGGATGCCGCGTCCAGCATTGCCTGTTTTACAACGACCGCCCCAAGCAATTCTCCGACGATGAGACCGACACCCCGCAAACCTTCGGCGGCAACTACATCGGCGGCATCGACGTCATGCACGCCCGCGGCTGGGAGATCCGCGACAACATCTTCCGCGGCATTCAAGGGCGCACCCGCGAGGGGCGCGGGGCGGTTTTCCTCTGGGTGGACAGCCGCGACTCGATCGTCGAGCGAAATGTCTTCATCGACTGCGACCAGGCGGTCTGCCTGGGGAACGCCCACAAGGATGCGGCCACCGCAGTGCACGCGACCGGAATCCTGGTGCGCAACAACTTCATCGCCGGCGCCGTGGAAGGCGGCATCGTCGCCATTTACACCCGGGACTGCCGCCTCCTCCACAACACCATCTTCGAGCCGCGGGGGCGGCGGCCGATCCGAATCGCCCTCGCGAACGATGGCCTCCTCGCCGCCAACAACCTCATCGCCGGCTCGACCATCGCCCTCGAGACCGCGAGCCTGCTGCGCCTGATCGGCAACGCGGTCGTGGACCCGGCGGCCCCCTTCGCCGATCCGGCCGCCGGCGACCTCCATCTCAAGGCTCCCCTCCCCGGCGTCACCGATGCGGCGGAACGGATCGAAGGAGTTGACGAGGACTTTGACCGCGACCGGCGCGATGAGCATCCCGACGCTGGCGCGGATGAGCTGCGGAAATAGAGGCCAGGCTCACACAGGGGCGATCCACTTACTGGCACGCCGCGGCGCAGGGGCCGAGAGAGTCGGCGGTGGGGTCGCCGCCGCAGGCGCGCGGGCCCGGAAACGGCGGAGGGTCGTCGCCGAGGAAAAGATAGGTCAAGATCCGGATCGCAACGGTGACCTCGAGCTCGCCGGTGTCGTCGGCATCGGCCGCATCGGGGCAAACCAGATCCACGCCGCCAAGGAAAAGATAGACCAGAAGCGAGATGGCGTCGGTGATCTCCGGCTCGGCGTTCCCATCGACGTCGCCGCGGCGGAAAGTCTCCCACAGAGGCTCCGGGCGGCACGCCGTCTTGGCCGACTTCGAGACGCCCTGACTCCCCGCACGCAGTACTCGTGCTGCCCAGGCGGGGCGTACTGGTCGATGAAGCTCGCGGCGTTCCCCGGCTCCGCCTCGAACATCGAGCCGTCACGGTACAGGCAGATCTCATTGTAGATCGCCGGATCAGTCCAGCTCAGGCGAATGGCAAGCGTGTGCTCCTCGTCCTTGCGGAGGATCGACTCGCAGGTCAGCTCCCGCGGGCACGGGGCGCCGAAGAAGCACTCGCGCGAGTCGTTGGAGCGGTCGCGGTCGAAGGGATTGGGATCGAGACGCAGCCGCACCGGCACGTGGGGCATCTCGAGGGAGATCTCGAGCGTCCTCACGGCGCCGGGCGCGAGCTCGGGGACCGGTTCCGAGGCCACCACATCCTCAACGCCGTTCTCTCGGACGAAGACCGCCTCCACCTCGAGGACGCTCTGGCCCTGCGCGTCAATCGCCGTACCGGCGAGGCCAAGATTCTCGATCGTGACCTTCGCCTTGACCGGCGCGCCGGGCCCGGCGTACTGGTTGGAGAGCGCGCAGCCGGTGATGGCCGCATCGGGCTCGATCGGCGTGTCGAGGACCTCGAAACGAGTCTCGAAGTCGACGCCGCTGTCTCCACCGGCCCGCGCCATTTCGGCCAGTTCTCTTAAACTAAACGATACCCTCTCGCCTAGGCTCATAGAACAAGTGTTGACTTTAACGTTGCTCTATTGTAGACTTTTTGTAGGATAATACCTTGCAATTTTGGTTAAAACTGTTCTCGCCTTCTTTGGCCGGAACAGTTACCCCCTACATGTTCCTGTTCCGTTCCCGGTTCCAATGAATCGGGTACGCGGACAATTTTGGAAGGAAACATGAAATTCATCCCCGTTCGCGAATTGAGGATCCACCCCGGAAAAGTGTGGAAACACCTCTCCCGGGAAGAAGTTGTTGTGACCTCGAAGGGAAAGCCAATTGCCTTGGTGACTGCCGTGAGCGCTGATACACTTGAGGATGAGGTCTCCGCGCTTCGCCGAGCCCGGGCGCTTGCCGCTCTAGAAAGAATCCAGCGCCAGGCTGTTCGGACCGGCCGATCCCGCCTGACGGACCAAGAGATCGAAGCCGAAATCAAGGCCGCACGGAGGGCTCGCCGCAAGTGAGGATTGTCCTGGACACGAATGTCTTCATCTCCGGGATGTTGCGGCCTCATTCTACTTCGGCAAATCTCTTGCGGCTTATTCTTCAAGGCTCGGTCGATCTTCTGGTAGATGAGAGGATCCTACAGGAATATGAGGAAGTTGCTTTGAGGCCAAAGTTTAAAATTCCACAAAAAGACCTTCAGCAAGTCCTTGAGCAAATTCGCGTCCGGGGGGAGAAGATTCTCACCGAACCGATGGCTATTTCTGTTCCGGATAAAGATGATCTTCCCTTTCTTGAGGTTGCCTTGTGGGGCAAGGCGGAGGGCATCGTCACAGGCAATAAAAAGCACTTCCCCTTAACCCACAGAGGAGCTGTCGCTGTCTGGAGTCCTACCGAGACGCTCGAGAAGTTGGCCCGAAAAGAATCATAAACCTTTGTGCCCCCTTTCCTAGATCCCTATAAGGATTGGCCGGCGCTTTTGTCTCCTGGCTCGGTGCCCGAGCTTTGCTTGAAGCGATTTACCGCCTTGATGAGGATCGAAGGGATTGACGAGGACTTTGACCTCGACCGGCGCGATGCGCATCCCGACGCCGGTGCGGATGAGCTGCGGAAATAGAGGCCCGGCTCACACAGGGGCGATCCACTTACTGGCACCCCGCGTCGCAGGGATCGAGCGTGTCGGCGGTGGGATCGCCGCCGCAGGCGCGCGGGCCCGGAAACGGCGGCGGGTCGTCGCCGAGGAAAAGATAGGTCAGGATCCGGATCGCATCGGTGATCTCGAGCTCGCCGTTATCATCCACGTCGGCCGCGTCAGGGCAAGCGAGCTCCACGCCGCC
>JACQVS010000028.1 GCA_016209605.1 Planctomycetota bacterium | reverse complement strand
GCGCTCCGCCGTGTCGCCGTGGAAGCGGCCCGCCGCCTGGGACATCTGATCGAGGAGCCGGCCGAGGATGATTTCCGTCGAAACCACCAGGCCGGCCACGGCCGCCGCCAAAGCCGCCGCCGCCGCCGCGACCAGGGGGTCCCGATGGGTGATGGAGCTGACCGGAGCCACCAGCTCCGGCAGGCTCTCCGGCTGGTCAGGGCCGAATAGGCCGACCGGGACCGCCCGGGGGAGGGCGTACGCCTCGAGGCGCCCGGCCAGGTGGCCGCAGCTCTCGAAATCGGCCTTGCCTTTCATCAATCTCTTGAAATTAAATATTTTTAGAGTAATTTAAATTTGAACTTGAGGTGCAGAGGATGTGAGAAGGGACCAATATTCGAATTATTGGTGCTCGCCAAGCGACCAAGGACGAAAGCAGAATTTATGAAAAAAGAGCAAAGCAAGAATAAAAAAGAACCACTTGGTGAGGAATTACTACCGGAATACAACTTCAAGGGGGGAATTCGCGGCAAACACTACAAAGCATATCAAAAAGGTCATTTGGTCAAGGTTCACAAACCCGGAGGTTCAGTTTCGCTTCAATATTTCAAACTGCAAGATGGCGCAGTTATCCTTGAGCCGGACGTTCGGCGTTATTTCCCCGATTCTGATTCGGTCAATCAGGCATTGCGGTCTTTGATCGAGTTGATACCCAAAAAACGCCGCGCCCTCAAAAAAGATCTCGCTTTTTCTTGAGATTTGCAGCCAGAAGCAATTAATTGATGTCTGGATTCAAAGCCATCCAAACTCCTGAAATCCAGCACGGCTCGATCCGCGTGGGAGGCCGCTTGCCGCCCCTCATCATCGCCGGGCCCGACTCGCTGGAGAGCGAAGGTCTGGCGCTCGAGATCGCCCGGGCCCTGGCGGACCTCTCCCGCCGCCTCAGCCTCTCGATGGTCTTCAAGGGCTCCTACGCCAAGGCCAACCGCTCGTCGGCAAGGTCTTACCGCGGCCCCGGACTGGCGGCGGGCCTGAAGATCCTCGCCAAGGTCCGGGCCGAGACCGGCCTGCCGGTCACCTCGGACATCCATGAGACTTCCGAGGCCCGCCCGGCGGGGGAAGTTCTGGACCTCATTCAAATTCCCGCCTTCCTCTGCCGCCAGAACGCGCTGCTCGAGGCCGCGGGCGAAACCGGGAAGCTGGTGAACATCAAAAAGGGCCAGTTTCTCGCTCCCGGCCAGGTCCTCGACCGCATCAAGGCTGCCACCGGGCCCAGGACTCCCGGCGTCCTGGTAACCGAGCGCGGCACCTTTTTCGGATACGGCGACCTGGTGAACGATCTGCGAACGCTGCCTCGGCTGCGGGCCCTTGGCATCCCGGTGATCTTCGACGCCACCCACAGCGTCCAGCGCCCCGGTGGCCTCGGCGACAGGAGCGGCGGCGAGGCGGAGCTGATCCCGCCCCTGGCCCGAGCCGCGGCCGGAGCCGGCTGCGATGGTTTTTTCTTCGAGGTCCATCCCGATCCCAACACAGCCCGGTGCGATGGCCCCATCGCCCTGCGGCTGGAGCAACTGGAGGCGCTGCTCGTGGACCTCCTCGCCATCGACCGCATCGGCCGCGGGCTGGATCGGCCTTGACGCGGAGCCCGCCATGAAAGTCGCGGTGATCATTCCGGCCCTCAACGAAGAGGAGGCGCTGCCCCACGTTCTCCAAGCCCTGCCGCGCCCGCTGGCGGAAGCGGTCATCGTCGTCGACAACGGCAGCACCGACCGGACCGCCGTCATGGCCCGAGAATGGGGCGCGGCCGTGGTCGAAGAGCCGCGCCGCGGATACGGCGTTTCCTGCCGGCGCGGCCTCGAGGCGCTGCCGCCGGGGACGGAAGTCGTCGTCTTCCTCGATGGCGACTTCAGCGATCATCCCGAGGAGCTGCCGTGCCTCCTGGAGCCGATTGTCCAGGGGGAGGCCGATCTGGTGATCGGCTCGCGGGTGCTGGGCCCCAGCGAGCCGGGAGCGCTCGCCCCCCTGGCCTGGTGGGGCAACCGGCTGGCGGTGTTCCTCATCCGGCTCTTCTGGGGCTTCCGCTACACCGACCTCGGCCCCTTCCGCGCCATCCGGCTCGAGGCCCTGCGGCGGCTCGAACTGCGGGACCGGGGCTTCGGCTGGAACGTCGAGATGCAGGTCCGCGCCCTGCAAGAAGGGCTGCGGGTGGTTGAGCGCCCGGTGAGCTACCGCCGCCGCCTCGGCAGGTCGAAGATCTCGGGGACGATCAGCGGCACCATAAAGGCCGGGGTGAAGATCCTCTACGTGATCTTCAGACTGGCACTTTTCAAAAAGAAGAGAAGATAATAAACCGCCAAGACGCGGAGGACGCCAAGATCATGAAAGACATCCAGAGTTTTAAACTGAAAACTTAAATCCTTACACATCCTTTGACCATTGAGCAAATGATTCTTTTTTCTTTTTCTTAATCTTCTTGGCGCTCTTGGCGTCTTGGCGGTTGGATCTTCTTGTCTTTATTTCTTGGCCGTCTCGTACGCTTCCAGCTCGCGGCCGTCCAGTGGATTCTCCGCCTCGATCTTCACCAGGCCGACGCCGGGGGCGTAATAAAAGAGCTGCTGGACCGCCGGAGCGTCCTTGGCGCCGGAATGGTACCGGCTGCTGGCGCGCACCTTGAGGCAGCGCGTGAACGTGCCGGCGCGGCACTGCACCGTGGCGCCGGTGGAGAGGTACTCCCGCTCGTAGATGATCTCGCCCCGCTCCCAGCTCCACTCGTGCCCGGCTTGCAACGGCAGGGCGAGAACCCGGTCCGCCTGCGCCGGATCCGCCGCGGCGCCCAGGAACAAGATCCCCTCTTCAAAGAAGCCGCTCTTCGAGTACGGCACCTTGGTTTCGCCGAACTCGATTTCATTGCCAAAGCGATAAACCGTCCGCTGGCCGGCCGGCCCATCGATCTTCTCAAGGCGATGGACATCGCGGGTGCCATCGCCGTGGCGGTAGGCCCACCAGTTGCCGGCCTGGAGCGGGAAATAGCCGGCGGCGCCGGTGATTTCATGGCCTTGGGATGCCACCGCCGCGGCGGCGCTGGCAGCTCCAGAAGGGGCTGGGGCGGCTGCGCCGGTTTCTCCAGAAGGGGCCGGGGCGGCGGCGCTTTCCGGGCTCGAAGATCTCCTGGTCGAGGCCGATTCAACTGGAACCTTCACGGCCGCTTCGGGAGGAAGGGCGGCTTTGAAATTCTTGACCTTGATCTCCGCCTCCCCCTGCTCGCGAAGCTGGCGATACTCCTCCCGGCGCGGCGGATTCTCCTCGGCCAGCGCTTCCGCATCGGCAGCCAGCTGATCGAGGTCCCCCTCCTGCCGGCTTTGGGCGGCTCTCCCCTCGAGCGCCCGCAGCCGCAGGGGCTGCACCAGGTCCTGGAGGAAGGGATTGGCCTTCAAGGCCGCGGCGAAATGGTTCACAGCCGCGGAAAAGCTCCCCTGTTCGAGGGCGCGCTTGCCCTGGTGATAAAACTCTCCCTCCGGCGACCTGACGGCCGAGAGCTCCGGATCGCTGGCCAGGTATTCGTTCCAGGCCTGGCCGGCCCGCCCCGGATCGCGCTCCCGCCGCAGGAGGAACACCTGGTAAAGTTCTTCGGCGCCGTCAAACCGCCGGCGCGCCTGCCTTTCCAGGAGGCGCGAGGCCGCCTGCCAGTAACCCAGCTCGCTGGCCGCCTTCGCGAGCATCTCCTCCGCCGCCGGCGCTTCCAGGGGAGCGTTCAAGACGCTGCTCAAGAGGCGGAAGGCGCGCGGGTAGGCGCGCTCCTTCCAGCCCATGCCTCCCAGCATCAAGAGGGGGCCGGGACTGGCCGGATCATGTTCGAGGAGCCGCTCGAGCCGCTGTTTGGCCGCAGCGGACTTTCCGGCGATCAGCAGGCCGCGCGCCTCCTCCAGGTTCCTGGCCTCTTCCGCCTTGGAAAGCCTGGAGAGCGGCTCCAGCTCCTCCAGGAAGCGCCTCCAGATTTCCTCGGCCGCCCCCTCGGGGGCGGCGGCGACCTGGGGCAAGGGCTCGCGGGAAACGGAGGAAGCGGACGAGACGCCGGTTTCCTTGGCCGCTGGAGGAGCCTCCAGGCGGGGAGGGCCCTGGGCAGGCCGGATGGCGATGATCTTCTCCTCCGGCATGGTGATTTCCCCATCGCGCTGGCGCAGGATGTAGCCTTTGAGGGCCGCGTCGTATCCGACCACCTCCCCGCGATACAACTGGCCGTCTCGAGTTTCTATTTCCTCGAGGTCATTCCCCGGCGCGAGGCCCGGAGAGCCGCCGCTCATCTCGTTGGCCTTCCCTGGACCGCTGCAGAAGGCCACGACACCTAAAGCCACTATGGCCCCCCACCCGGCTGCGCTGACCATCTTCATCTCCACGAGCACCTCTCTTGATCTGGTTTCTTTTGCATATTTTTGCCCGCCGACGGTCAAAAATATGCAAAAGTAGAATAAGTTATCGGATCAAGTGGAAAAATACTTGAGAAGGAAAATGATGGTCAACCCCCTGCGGGCGCGGCGGGCACCTTGAGCTTGTCCCGGGCCGCTTCCAGGTTCTTCAGGAAGCGCTCCCGCGCCTCTTTGGGGATGCCTTCCCACCAGGCCTCGGCCGTTCCACTGGCCAGGGCGGCATGAAGCTGCTCCGCGAGAAGGGCATTCTGGGAGGAAGCCTTGATGGCCTGCACTTGGAGGAGGATCCAGTTCAAGTTGCGCCAGCGGTCGAGCGCTTCTTTCCCTCCTGAAGCCGCCACTTCGAGAAGGACCTTCGCCAGAGCCTCGGGCGGCGGCAGCGTGGCTCCTTTGAGCGCGGCCTTGACCTTGTCCTTCAGGGCGATGCGGCTGCGCAAGAGCGCCAGCTCGGACTCAACCTCCGGCCTGTAGGTCTTCACCTTGTCGTTCTTCACCGCCAGATCCCCAAGCTCGCTGACCCGCTGCCTGGCTTCCTCCTCCTGGCCCAGGAACTCCAGAGCTCGGATACGGGCGAGGGCGCACTCCCAGAATCTCAGGAAGGGTTCGGCGCTCTCCAGGTTCAACTTTTCGGCGGAGAAGAACTCCTGCAGCTCCGGCTCCTTGGCGAGATTGATGAGGACTTCGGAGTGATCGCTCAGCTGCCCCCGATAGGACCGCTCCTCCAACTGGCGCACCAGCCAGGCAAGCAACTGCGGGTTGTCTCCCTTGAGGAGGGCGACGACCTTTTTCCAGACCAGATCGCTGAACGGCCGGTCCTTGACGTGCAGGAATCCCAGAAAGCACCACAGCGCCCTTTGCCCCCCCAGATAAGCCAGAGCATCCACCACCGCGGTGATCTCGTTCGCCTCGAACTGCTCGCGGCGGTCCAGCACCTCGAGAAGGAAGTCCACCGCATCCTCATCCCCCGCCTTGGCCAGAATGCCGAGTCCGATGATGGCCGGGATCCGGTCGGACTTGTCCTCGGGATGGTCGAGGATGTTGACGTACAGCTTGCGGACCTCGCCGCGCAGCTGGGTGTCGTTCACCGGCTGGTTGAGGGCGGTGACGCAGGCTTTCCGCAAGTCCCGCCAGGCCTTGTCGATGTCCTTCTCGTGAAAGTCGAAAATCTCCAGGAGCAGCCGGATCGCCTCCGGGTCTCCTTGGGCCAGCCTTCCAACCGCCGCCACGACCTCCGATATCAGCTCCAGATCGTTTCTCCAGAAGAAGACTTCCGGGCTGGGAGGCCCCTCCAGGTGGCGCTTGATCAGCTCTTCCAGGTGATGGACCAGATCGCGGTTGGAAAGGCGCAGCAGGCCCACGGTCCGGATCAGCTCCACGGCATAGAGCCGCGTCCCTTCATCCCAGAAGGAAGAGTTCAAGACCTCGGGATCCTGGGAGGAGGGGCCTGGATCGAGAGGGGGGATATGCGGAATGGTCTGGCGCAGCTCGGCCAGCAAGAGGCCGGAGAGGCGCTGGGTGTACTCGGGTTTGCGCTCCAGATAAGATTGATAGGCCGGCAAGGCGGCGGCCGCGGCCCTCTTGATCTCCAGGTAAACATACCGGTAGCTGTTGGCCCCTTCGAGGATCTTGAGCAGCAGCCCCACCGCCCGATCCAGGAACTTGTCCTTGGCGGCCTCATCGAGAATCCCGATCCCCGGCATTTCCTTGGGGAAACGAGTGTCCCGCAGCCAGAGCGGAAAGGCGGCCAGTTCTCCCAGAACGGCCGCCCGCATCTCGCGGCTGAAGTCCAGCTCGAAGGTGTCGTTCGTGACCAGCAGAAACCGCTCGGGATTGGCGGACTCCTTGATGCGCTGGAAGGTCCGTTTCCAGAGCTCGACGCGGCGCTGCTGGAAGATTTTCCGGGAGCTGGCGAGGATGGTTTCGATGCCCTTGCCTTGATTCTCCCGCCACCACTTTTCCCAGCCTTCCAAGGTGGGAAAATCGATGGACAGCCGCCCGCGCAGCTCCAGGACATAGGCGCTGGGATTCCCAGCGCCGTTCTTGTTCTTGAGCAGCCCCTCCAAGAGCTGGGTGATCAGAATCTTGCGGTCCACTTGCCAGAGGATGTGCGCCACTTCCTCAAAAACCCCCTGGGCGCGGAGGCTGGCGTGCAGCTTTGCCGAGAGCTTCTTCAAGGTCGGCGCCTCATCGACATTCTTTTTCTGCTGGCGCAGGCTATCCTGCTCGACCCGGATGGAGCTGAGCAGCGCCTCGCGCACCACCCGCCGGAGATTTTCCGGCCCGATCCCCACCAGGGGCAGGACGTGCTCGGCCGCCTCGGGGAAGGGCGTGTCCTTGCTCGCCAGATACCCCATGGCGGCGATGGCCTTTTCAGCGACGGGGATCTCCCGTTCGTGGTTGGCGAGGTTTAGCCGGTCCAGAAGGCCGGCCAGCAGCTTGCGGTACTGCTTCGCCTTGAGCTGCTCGGCCGGAGCCGCCTCGGGGCGCTCCCCCTTGAGGATGGCCAGAAGTAAACTTTGCGCGGCGAAGGAGCTTTTCTCATCGCTGCCGTATAAATCGGCCAGCAAGGGATCGCTGGAGCTTTCATCGACGGATTCGGTCTTGGGAGCACGAGCATTCCCCGCAACCACGCGGTCCGGAGCCGGGGCGGCCGGCGCTTTTTCCTGTGCGGCTACAGCGGCTGCCAGGCAGCAAGAAATGAATATCGCCAGAGTCAAATACCGCCGTACCGACACCATCTGAGCCTTCCTGTCTCCACCAGTTCCCGAGAGAACACCGCTGAACCAGTTCTTAGTGCTCACTTTCTTAATTCCGAATAGGTTATAGCGGATCTTTTGCCTCCCTGCGGCGTTGCTCGGCCTCAGCGATACTCCGTCCCGTATCGCTTCCGGCCTCGCGCCTTGCAG
>JACQVS010000035.1 GCA_016209605.1 Planctomycetota bacterium | reverse complement strand
GCGCTCCGCCGTGTCGCCGTGGAAGCGGCCCGCCGCCTGGGACATCTGATCGAGGAGCCGGCCGAGGATGATTTCCGTCGAAACCACCAGGCCGGCCACGGCCGCCGCCAAAGCCGCCGCCGCCGCCGCGACCAGGGGGTCTCGATGGGTGATGGAGATGACCGGCGCCACCAGCTCCGGCAAACTCTCCGGCCGGTCGTGGCCGAACAGGCCGACCGGAACCGCCCGCGGGAGGGCGTCCGCCTCGACGCGCCCGGCCAGGTGGCCGCAGCTCTCGAAATCGGCCTTCCCTTTAAGCAACTTTTCCATGGCCTCGGTGGAGGCCGCCGTCCGATCGATCACCTGGTGGTCCCGCCAGAGCGGGATGAGGTGCTCCGCCACGATCTGGCCGTCCACCTGGCCGGCCTCGGCGATCGACGCCACCACCGCCAGGGCGGTCTGAGTGTCATCGGAGTACTGGCCGGCGGGGAAATGGCCCGACTCGTGGCGGGCGAAGCCGCCGGCGGCGAGGTTCCGGACCGAGGGAACGGCGCTCACGAACGGCCGCGAGCGCCCCCGGTATGGAAAGCCGAGGGCATCGCCCATGGCCAGGCCCAGGATCGCCCCCCGAAATCTGGATCTGAGCTTGCGGTGTTCGTTCACGGGCACGGCGAATTACGTCATTGAGCCTTGCCAAGGGATAAACCACCCGTATGGTACTTGGAATCATTCTCCGATTCCAGAGCATCTGCGATCGCCAAGAAATTCCGGATACTTTATCCACAGAGGGGGATGAGCTCTTGGTTTCAAGGAGCATCCTTATCCGGCATGTCGTCTCCTGTTCGGGCGAACGTCTAGCCGATCAGCGGCGGCTGAAAGCCGGCCGCTGCATCGGCTTGTTAGACGCCTCCGCCTCATGCGGCCACGAGAGGCGACAAGTCCTCGGGCCGAACAGGTTCCTGGCCGAGGCGCACGAGCGCCTCGTTCAAGGCCCGCATGTCGAACCGCGAGGGGGAAGAGATCTCGATTCCGATGGGTCTCCCATCGGATGAAAAGTCCACGAGAAGTCCTCCGCCGACCCGTTCGGTCCGAACGCTCTTGTCGCCGTCCTGCCGTGGCAGGTAGTAGTACGCCGCGAGGGCCCGTCCCCTGCGGTACGTCACCTCCAGGTACGAATGCTTCATGGCGATTCCAAAGGATACGCTGTGATCACAACCAGGAGCTTGGCCTCCGGGTCCGGCTCTACGATCACCTCCCAGGGTCGCGATTCATGGGAGGTCGCCACGACCCAGCGCCCAGGCTCCTCGTCCTCGCGAAGATTCATGGCGGACGCCATCATACCGCGGAGGTCAACCTCGGAGAAGCGCCGATCGACCATGCGCTTCAGGACGTGAGAGCTGAGCTCGAGCTCCCAGTCCCACCACACCGGCCAGTCAGGCTTTCGCGAGCCACCCATGCCGTTGCCACCTCTGTCACTGTGCGTCCAACGTCTCGGCTCAGGCGCGCGGCTTTTCCGCGTCGCCTGCAGCCGATTGTTCGCCGTTTCTTTCGTTGACGGCGTATCATCGGATGACCGTAACTCTTGTTTCTGTTTCGTTCACGCTCCCATTGGACTCTGATCTTCATGTCTTGTCAAGACCACACCGGAAGCGAGGGAGCACTTTCGCATTTCGGTTTCAGTCTTGACTCGGCGCCGTGGGAGCCGAACATCTCTGTGGCGGTGCCAGCCCAGTCATGGCCTCACCTTCTCATACTTCTCATCCGGCGAACGGCTTGGCGATCAGCGGCTGGCACAGAAGGCCTCTTATGCTGCCCGCAAACCGAAGAACACTCGTTTCACGTATTTCGGAAACTTAATCCCCTCGAACGACTTAAGTTGCCGTCTCAGCTTCGCCATCTCCCAGTGCAAGCCGAAAAGTTCCTTGCGCGCCTCGGTGATCCTCCCATCGATCTCGCAGAGCTTGGATGCAGTCTCGTCCGCAACACTCGAGAGACTTTCCCGAAAGAAGCGGTACTGTTGGGCGTACCGCGCCCGGATCTCATCAATCTCTCCCTTTATCTTGGTGTTGGCGGCGCGCTCCTCTTTGTCGACCTCCTCTAACAAGCGTCGGCACTGCGCCCGGACCGCGTTCTCTTCATCCCTCTGACGCCGCTGCTCGCGGTCCCTCTCGCCTTCAAGTGCCTGTCGTTGACTCTCATACTTGGCCCGGATGGCCGCCGTATTGCTTTGCGAGAGCGATTGCGGCATCGTTGCCCGCGCCCTCGATTCGATCGATTTTCTCCACGCGGTGAGCGATGCTGCTCGCTGCGGGCCAATTCCTTGCACGATCTGCACGCGATACACATCAACATCGGCGGCGGTGTGAAAACCGGCAATCCTCAGACGTGATTTGAAGATTGGACCAACGCCAGTGATGAAGGCGTCCTCGAGAGAAAAGCGGCGAAGATGGGCAGTAATGTGGTGTTCTTGCTGAGCTCGCAGCGTATTGGCAAGATCAGTGGCCTCACCCTGGGTCAGCGCGGCGATCTGCCGGTTTAAGGCCACCACCTTCGTCCCGATATCGTTTTGAATCTTCCGAAGTGCGTCTACTTCCTGCTGGTTCAACGCTTGTCGTCGGTTGTTGATAGATGAAAAGACGGATTGATGGGCAGACTGACGTTCATCGAGTTCCTTCTTTTCCTTCGCCTCTACTGCCTTCTGTTCGTTCGCAATTGTTGCCTGCTCAGCAGCGTTACCGTTCCGAAGTTCTGTCTTCTTTCGATCCGCTGCCGCAATGTCTCGCTCCATCGCCCGGATATTATCGTTGATCGCTATCAATCTCGAGCTAAGAAGAGCGAACTGGCGTACGCTAGGGTCCGAACGGTAACGGCAGATCCATAGAGCAAGATTGAACAGCACGAGGTGAAGAATCCCCAGCAACCATGAACCCGACGCAGCAACAATCAAGGGAGCCATCCAGACAAACACAGCGCTCATGGCAGCCGAAACGGCCAGCACAACCCGTTCTGGGGCCGCAGAGTTCTTGAAGGACACCCCTCCTCCTGCACCGGCGCTCGGAGCTAGAAAGTCCAGAATCCACGACGGATCTGGGCAGGGAGGAAGAGGGGGCTCAAGCGCTACGGAGCTACGTTTCGCGATGAGCGGTGCGGGCGCATCGGCACCGACACGTTTAACATGGTCGCCTATCCAGCTTGAGTCGGCCCGATGGACCTCTTCCGGCGGAAAGGTTGTCGTCGCTATCTGTCCATCCAAGTAACACACTTGCTGGGGTTCGAGGTACAGAAGGGACTTGAAGAACGTGGCGGCTGACTGAATCCGTTCGTCCCGGTGCCTCTCCAGTGCGTTAAAAACATCGGAGTCCTCCGGCTGCTCGAAGTCCTTTCGCCGGAAGAGCAGAGATTCATCTCCTCCACCGAACCGCTGCCACAGTTGCGAGTCAACCGCGAGCGCGATCAGAGACACATAGATTACCCACGCTGAGAAGTTGTCCAAGTGGGGGTCGAAATTGGATTCAGTCCTGCGCGGATGCTGGTAATTGCGGTGGCCCAGTTCGTGGCTGGCCTCGCCGCAGAGATTTGGGACGTACATGCCGTCATAGTCGATAAGCCGAAGGTCCCCGTCGACGACGAACACATTGCCGTGTTGCAAGTCCCCATGAGCGATGGATGCTTTCTGGAGCGCCCTCATCATCTCGACCCAGCGGCTTGCGAGGGAGAGGAGGCTGTTCGGATTCCCAAGGTGCTTTTCAATGAAGCTGTTAAGGGGCTCACCTTGAACCCATTCCATCTTGAGAATGGGATACCATTGCCCCCCTACTCGGATGCCATTACGCAGAAAAGTGAAGCCGACCGTGTAAGGGAGTCGAACCCGGGCGAGGTGGTCGCTAATAGCATCATACCTCTTCGCATGGTCGTGGAACTGTCGCAGGAAGCACCTTACGGCCCAGTTACGCTGGGCGCACTGTAGCCTGTAGACGCTAGCGAACCCCCCGGTGATGGGACGCGGCAGATCCAGTGGTGTGAGCTCGGGCCGGCCCATCTGCAACTCCGGATCGGCAAACGCGTGCTTCGGATTCTGGACAGCTTCGTTATAATCCTGTGGTGTAGGCCACGCCATGGTGTTCGCTTCACCTCACGTTATATCGACGCGCAAGAGGGTTACGTCATCGTTTCGGATCGCTTTTTCGATACGCAGGCCCTCCACCCACTCAGGGAACGGCTTGACCTCGCCAGAAGTGTCGAGGTCACGGAGAAAAATCCAGGGCATTCGCCCCTCCTCGACTTCCCGCATGAACCAACAGGCTAGAGCATCTGTCATGAGATAGAAAGCATCATCTGGCTGCCAGGTCCCCTCGATCCTCCGAAGATGCTCAAGCACCCGGTTGTTGTGGGCCGGATTGCTGGACAGAAGGTGCGGGCGATTGGTAAAGGACGCCGAATTATCGAGCGGAAACCGAGCGAGGACTTCTTCGCCACGCATTTGGACTAAGCAGCTATCCCCGAGAGCTATCGCCTCCCACTTGCCATGATGACCGTCACAACGCACGTCGTCATATAAGACTACGCCAAGAATAGAGGCGAAGGCGCCGAGGCGGATCTTTTCCTCCGCATACCATGGCAATGGCCGCTTACGGACTATCGTAGACCAGCGTTGCTGCAGGTCGCGAAGACCCTCCCCGATGAAGGCGGCGTCGGGTCGGCTTTTGCAAAAGTAGCGCACAAGCTGCTTCGCCCAAATTCTGGAATAAGAGGTTTCCGTTGCCCCGTCTGCCACTGCGAAGCGGAAACAAGTAGCCTCGCCATGCAGTGGCTTACCCGGCCAGAAGGCGTCCTCGTATTCGCTGTCATTGTTCCCCGCTTTCGGCGCCCAAAATGCTTGGGCAAAGACCTGCATCGTCTGCTCCACTCCTATCGGAGGTCACTGGGCCGAGTTCCAATGTCGAGGAAGCGGATCACGGCGACGATGTCCGCATTGAAGACGAAGCCCCTGCTTCCCTCGGAGACCTTGTACCCCTCTTGCTGCGCGATGCTCCGAATGTAGGAAGGCAGCGGGCTCGACATGCGGAACAAAAGCTGTGCGAACTGATCAGGTAGGTCAGCCTCACTGTCCGGGAATTCTATGGGCGACGCGCGCTGGGATGAAAGATGCAGGTTGAACAGCAGCACCTCGCCGTCATTGCTGCTGAGTTTCCTGATGTCGTCGGCCGCACCGCTCGGGTCACCGTCTGTTGCCTCCCCATCGCTGATGTTTATTACGATTGGGGGAAAGCAGGCGAGGTGCTGAGCCAGCCATCCCTGGAGGATGCTGTGGGCTCCACTCAACGCCTTGCACATTGGAGTGCCCCCTTTGGCCACCGGGTCAAACCAAATGGGGAACCGGATCGATTGATCAACCAATCCACCCGCCCCATCATCTACTTTCTTGGTTCGCTCCTCGACCCGGTCCGGCATGTTCCCAATCTCGCTGACCGGAACAAGCTCCCGGCCAGCCAGCGAGCGACTGAAGGCGGGGCCGACTTGATCCCCGTAGCCGACAACTCCAACGTGGTAGTAGTCGCGGATGCCCTCTTCCTTCGCGCACTTGATGACAAGGTTCTGAAGAAGGCGGTTGATGGCATCTGCGACCCCGTCGGCCTTCCTTCGGTTGGATTCCCCTACGCCAAAGGGATCGGCCATGGAGCCTGACTGATCTATGAGGAAGAGAAAGCACGACGGATTGGCTCGGCTTATCTCAGCGGTGTACGTCATATCTCAGCTCCTTTCGTTGTTTCGTCATTGAATCCCACCTTGCGCCGAGGGCGCGTAACTTGTAATTCGATTGATCTGTCTATTTCCAGGGTTTTGCCAGCCTAAAAAGTGGCCTCGTCAGAACCTTCCTTTTCTAAATTTATATCCCTTCCCTCTCTGAGAATCCTCTGCCTGGCTTAGAGCCCAAGACACTGCAACGCTTGTCGCACCTGATCCAGGAGCCTGGGTTTGCCTGGGGAGTTGTTTACTACTAGGAGATGGGTTGGTCTCATGAATTTTTGCAGAATCATGATCAAAAACTCCGCCCCCCTGGGGCGCTGAAAGCAGCAGGCAGAATGAGATACTACTTGAGGACAAGACATTGTCAAGAACGTCCTGGACTGGACAGCTCCCCTCGATTGAATAGGCCGGGTGAACTATCCCAGATTGTGCTGGTGGAAGCCGGTCAGGCTTACCCGCCGGAGGGCTTCTACCCGGAAACCCTTCAGGCCGCCTCAGAAGCCCTGGCGAGGAAGCCTGGCACTTCCACGCCAACGAGCCGGGCGGCCTGGGGCCGGGGATGGGGGACTTCGACTTCCGGCCGGTCTTCAGAGCACTCCGGGAATCCGGCTACCGCGGCTGGGTTTCCTGCGAACCTTTCCGCTACGAGCCGGACAGCGACACCGTCGCCCGGACCGCCCTCTGGACCCTCAAGGCAGCCGGCGAGGGAGTCTGAGCGTCGGGAAAGAGACAGGC